>JAKAZY010000152.1 GCA_021826425.1 Pseudomonadota bacterium | reverse complement strand
GCACATCTGGCAGCCGAGATAGCCCCGCATCTTACAGTCGTCTCCGGCCTTGCCCGGGGTATAGACACCGCTGCCCATGAAGGTGCCCTGCGCGGCGGGCGCACCATTGCCGTTATCGCCGGCGGGCTGGATGTGCCATACCCGCCCGAAAACGCAGACCTCCAGCGCCGGATCGTGGAGAACGGCGCGGTGGTGGCCGAAGCGCCGCTGGGCACAGCCCCCATCGGTCGGCATTTCCCCAAGCGCAACCGCATCATCGCCGGCCTCGCCCTTGGCCTGGTGATCATTGAGGCTGCTCCCCGCTCCGGCTCCTTGCTCACCGCACGTTTAGCGGTTGAGGCGGGCCGCGAGATTTTCGCGGTACCCGGCTCCCCGCTGGACCCCCGCGCCCGGGGTGGCAACGACCTTCTCCGCCAGGGCGCGCACCTTACGGAAACAGCCGAGGACGTGCTCACCAACCTGCCCGCCCACTGCACCCCGCCGCCTGGCCTCGCCGAACCACCACCACCACCACTATGGGAGGACGACCGAGCCCCCGAGGAGGAGCTCTTGCGCGCCCGGCGCGAAATTCCAACTTTGCTTGGTCCGGAACCCGTTGGAGTTGACGAGATTGCGCGGCGCTGCCAGTTGTCGATAACATCGATAAGGGCGGTCATCCTTGAGCTTGAATTGGCCGGGCGTGCGGAATGCCTGGCCGGAGACAAGGTGGTTCTTGCCGAAGATCCGTGAGCCTTACGGCTTGAAGACCAACTGAATGGAACGGCCCGTTGACTGATATCGTCGTCGTCGAATCCCCCTCCAAGGCAAAGACGATCAATAAATATCTGGGGGATTCATATAAGGTCCTGGCCTCTTTCGGCCATGTGCGAGACCTGCCACCCAAGGATGGCTCTGTCCGCCCGGACGAAGATTTCGCTATGGATTGGCAGGCGGACGACCGCGGCGCGCGCCAGCTCAGCGAAATCGCCAAGGCGCTTAAAGGAGCCAAAACCCTCTACCTCGCCACCGACCCCGACCGTGAGGGCGAGGCCATTTCGTGGCATGTGCAAACCGCCCTGGCCGAGCGCAACGTGCTGAAAGGCGTTAACGTCAAGCGCGTCACCTTCAACGAGATCACCAAGAACGCGGTGAAAACCGCGATGGCGCATCCGCGCGACCTCGATACGCCGTTGATCGAAGCTTACCTCGCCCGCCGCGCTTTGGACTATCTGGTGGGCTTCACCCTCTCCCCCGTGCTCTGGCGCAAACTCCCCGGCTCCAAATCCGCCGGCCGCGTGCAATCGGTCGCGCTTCGCCTCATCTGCGAGCGCGAAGCCGAGATCGAAATCTTCAAGGCCCGTGAATATTGGAGCGTGGAAGCCGCCCTGCTCACCCCCAGCGGCGCGCCCTACCCCGCCCGGCTCACGCATTACCAGGGCAAGAAGCTTGAACAGTTCGACCTGAACAACGAAGCCAAAGCCAGCGCCGCGAAAGCAGCCGTGCAGGCTGGTGCGTTCTCCGTTGCCTCGGTTGAGAAAAAACGCAGCAAGCGCAGCCCGCCGCCGCCTTTCATCACCTCCACCCTGCAACAAGAGGCCAGCCGCAAGCTTGGGCTTTCCTCGCAGCAGACCATGCGCCTCGCCCAGCAGCTTTATGAGGGCATCGATATAGGCGGCGACACGGTTGGTCTCATCACCTATATGCGAACCGATGGCGTGCAGTTAGCGCAGGAAGCCGTTTCCGCCATGCGCAAGCAAATCCAAGCCGAGTTCGGCGACCAATATCTTCCCGTCGCCCCGCGCATCTATCAAAGCAAAGCCAAAAACGCCCAGGAAGCGCATGAGGCCATCCGCCCGACAGACATTGCGCTGAAGCCAGAGAAAGTGGCGCGGATGCTCAATGCCGAGCAGGCGAAGCTTTACGAGCTAATTTATAAACGCGCTCTGGCCTGCCAGATGTCCCACGCCGAGCTGGACCAGACCGCCGTCGACCTCACCGACGGCAAGGGCCAAACCCTGCGCGCCACCGGCTCCGTGCTGGCGTTCGATGGCTTCCTGAAACTCTACCGGGAAGACCAGGACGACCCCGCAGACCAGGATGAGGATAGCCGCATCCTGCCGCCCATCAATAAGGGCGACCCGGCGAAAACCCGGGACGTTACCGCCACCCAGCATTTCACCCAACCGCCGCCGCGCTTCTCGGAAGCCAGCCTTGTGAAGAAGATGGAAGAGCTGGGCATTGGCCGGCCATCCACCTACGCCTCCATTCTTTCAGTGCTGCGGGACCGTAATTATGTGCGGCTGGAAGCTCGCCGGTTTATTCCGGAGGATCGTGGCCGCCTCGTCACCGCCTTCCTGGTCAGCTTCTTCGCCCGCTATGTCGATACCGGGTTTACCGCCAATCTTGAAGAACAGCTCGACGAAGTGGCCGAGGGTAATGCCAATTGGCGGCATGTTCTGCGGGCCTTCTGGGACGATTTTTCGGCGGCCATCGGCCAGACGAAGGATTTAAAAATCTCCGACGTCATTGATGCGCTGGACCAGGATTTAGGCCCGCATTTCTTCCCCGCCCGGGAAGACGGCTCCGACCCGCGTGTCTGTTCCGCCTGCGGCACGGGCCGTTTGGGGCTGAAGCTCGGGCGCTACGGCAGCTTCATCGGCTGCTCAAACTACCCCACCTGCCAATACACCCGTAAACTCGCCGTTGATGGCGGCGAGAACGAGGACGATTCCTTAAAAGACGGCATGCGCCTGCTGGGCCAGCACCCGGATACAGGTGACGACATCACCCTGCGCCGTGGCCCTTACGGGCTTTATGTGCAGCAGGGCGAGCCTGACCCGGAGGACAAAAAAGCCAAGCCCAAACGCGCCTCGCTGGCGCGGGGCATGGATAGCGCCACACTGGCGTTGGAAGAAGCCCTCGGCCTGCTCTCGTTGCCGCGCCTGGTGGGGCTGCACCCGGAAACCGGCCAAAAGATCGAGGCCAATATCGGCCGCTTTGGCCCTTACGTGAAAATGGGCGCGCTGTTTGCCTCGCTGGACCGCGACGATAACGTGCTGCATCTCGGCTTCAACCGGGCCATGGACCTTATCGCCAAAAAGCAGGAATCCGTGAAAACCCTGGGCCAGCACCCCAAGGATGGCGCTGATATTCTCGTCCGCAAGGGCCGGTTCGGGCCATACGCGCAATGGGGCAACATCGTCGCCAATTTGCCGAAAGGCGTGGAGATGGCCAGCCTAACGCTGGACGACGC
>JAKAZY010000032.1:8273-16572 GCA_021826425.1 Pseudomonadota bacterium | reverse complement strand
TGACGCTGGCAAGCCACCCGGCCTGCTTCAGCCCAAATGTGAAGGAATGGGCCGCGCGCATCGGCCCGATTGTATGCGATGAGGAGGGACCGATACCGATCTTGAACAAGTCAAAAACGCTGATCATGGGTTGCTATGTAGTCCTGGTATTTTTTAAGCAGATTTAGAGTATTTTTTAAGCGAATCCAGGATGAAGCGTTCCGACGCTTTTGTCCATGCCTTGCGATGAACGCGTCTGGTATGAGGCCTTTGGGCGTTTTGAGCCTTCGCCTGAAATTATGGCCTGAGGTGGAATGATAAAGGTGACTGATGCGTTGCTAATGCAGATGCGGCTGGAGCATATCCGTGCGAAAGCTTGGAGAAGAGCGTTAAGGGGTGGCCATCGACTTTTGCGGCTTGTACAATCCTGCTTCGCGCCGCGCGGCTTATCGCGCGCCACACCGGCGGAGGCATGATGCAACACGGGCACGCGCAGGGCCATGATGACCACGATCATGATGGTGATCACCATGGCCACCACCATGGCTCAGGCGGGCACGGCCACGCGCCCGCCAATTTTGGCAATGCGTTTGCCATCGGTGTCGCCTTGAACCTTGCTTATGTTATCGGCGAGGTGTTTTATGGCATCGCCGGGCATTCGCTCGCGTTGCTGGCCGATGCCGGACATAATCTTGGCGATGTTCTTGGCCTAGCGGGTGCCGGGGTGGCGGTCTGGCTGGGGCAGAAGCTGCCCGGTGGCCGGTATACCTACGGGCTGCGGCGCGCTTCTGTCCTGTCGGCACTTGGCAATGCCGTGCTGCTGCTGGTGGTGACCGGCGGCATCGCGTGGGAGGCCGTGCTGCGCCTGATCACGCCCTCCAGGCCCGGCGGCGACGTTATCATCGTGGTGGCGGCGATCGGCATCGCGGTGAACGGCTTCACGGCGCTACTCTTCATGTCTGGCCGGAAGGGGGATTTGAACGTCCGCAGCGCCTTCACCCATATGGCGGCAGATGCGATGGTGGCAGCCGGCACCGTGGCTGCGGGCGCGGTGATTTTATGGACCGGCTGGAACCGGGTGGACCCCGCGGTCGGCATTGTCATCAGCGTGGTCATCATTGCGGGTAGTTGGTCGCTGCTGCGTGACTCCCTTAAGCTCTCGCTCGACGCGGTACCAGATGGCATCGATCCTGGCGCGGTCGAAGCCTATCTATGCGGCCTGCCGGGAGTGGTGGCGATCCATGATGTGCATATCTGGGGGTTGAGCACGACCGATGTGGCGCTGACGGCGCATCTCGTATGCCAGGAGGAGCGGTCTGGCCAGTCTCTGCTCGCGCATGTCGCGGAAGACATACAGGAGCGTTTTGGCATCGGCCATGTCACCATCCAGCTCGAAACGCCGGCAACCGCCGAAGCCTGCCGCCTGCGGCCGGACCACGTTATTTAACACGTCATAATTCGTTCACACGCAACCGTTTCGCCTTACCTTAGTAGAGCCTGTTGTGATTACAACGTGCCAACCTCAGGTGTGGTGAAATGAGCTTCCGCAAATCCCTTCTTCGCGCAACCTTGTGTGTTTCGGCGCTGCTAGCAGCGGGCACTGCTGTGCGCGCGCAAACCCAAGCCACGCTGCCCGGCAAAACCGGCGCGGTTGCGCCCAATGACAACCACGATCGGGCAGACCAATTCAAAACCCAAACGCCGATCAAGCATCTGGTTGTCATCTACGACGAGAACGTCTCCTTCGATCATTACTTCGCCACCTACCCGCAGGCTACCAACCCGCCGGGCGAGCCCAAATTTACGGCGTTGCCCGGAACGCCGCAGGTGAACAATCTGGCAAACGCCAACCTGCTGACGAATAACCCGAACTTCACCAATAAGGAAAACGGCGCCAACGCGGCGAACCCCTTCCGCCTGGACCGCACCCAGGCCGCCACCGCCGACCAAAACCACGGCTACACGGCAGAGCAGCAAGCCTATGATGACGGCAAAGCCGATCTGTTTCCCAAATATACCGGCGCGGCCACGCCGGGCGGCGCCGGTATATTTGGCACCAAGGGCCAGGTGATGGGATATTATGACGGCAACACCGTGACCGCGCTTTGGAACTACGCCCAGCGTTTCGCCATGGATGACAACGCCTATGGCAACACCTACGGCCCCTCCACGCCGGGCGCGCTGGAAGTCGTCTCCGGCCAGACCGACGGCGTGAAGCTCGTGGCCAGCAGCAAAGCCAACTATTATCTGAAGAACGACATCAACGGCCAGAGCGATTACACGCTGATCTCCGACGTCGATCCTGGCTATGATGTCTGCTCCAAAAAGACAAACCAGGTGATGATGGAGGGCAAGAATATCGGCGACTTGCTGAACGAAGCCGATATCACCTGGGGTGGGTTCATGGGCGGGTTCAATCTGGATGCGAAGAACCCCGACGGCACCATCGGCTGTAAGCGCAGCACGGATTCGGCCGTCGTGGGAGAGGCAGTGCCGGACTACATCCCGCACCATAACTGGTTCCAGTACTACGCCTCCACCGCAAACCCCCAGCATCTACGCCCAAAAGCCGTGGCGGATATCGGCTACAGCTACGACCGCGACGGCCAGAAAGATCCGGCGAACCACGAGTATGGCCTGAACGATTTTTATAAAGCCGTCGCGGCGGGCAATTTTCCGGCGGTCTCGTATATCAAGCTGCCTGCTTACCAAGATGCCCATGCGGGGTATTCCGATCCGCTGGACGAGCAGGCGGGCTTGGTGAAGCTGATCAATTTCCTACAGCACCAGCCTGAGTGGAAACATACCGCCATCATCATCGCCTGGGATGATTCCGATGGCTGGTACGACCATGTTTTCGCCAAGACCACCAACAGTTCCTTCGATGCGAAGGACGATCAGCTCAACGCCCCCGGCAAATGCGGCACCGGCATCCCACGGGATGGGGTGGACGGCCGGCCAGTGAACGGGCGCTGCGGCCCTGGCGCGCGGCTTCCCTTCATGGTCATTTCTCCCTGGGCGAAACCGAACTATGTCGACCACAGCTTGATCACGCAGGCTTCCATCGTCAGCTTCATCGAGGATAACTGGCTGCACGGCGAGCGGTTGGGCGGTGGTTCCTTCGATGCGCAGGACCAGTCGATCATGGGAATGTTCGATTTTACCCAAAAGCCGCATATGACGAAGCTGATTCTGAACCCCGAGACGGGTGAGGCTGCTGCTTCCGCGCCATAACGGCTATAAGGCGTTGATGCGTATTTTGGTCAGCTTGGCGCTGGTTGCCACGTTGGGGCTGTGTGGTGCGATTGTATTCGTGCTGCGTAGCCCGCTACCGGCTGGCGACTGGTTAACCAACCCCGCCGCAAGCTATGAACTCGCGCGGGGTGAAAATCCTCACCCGGTGGTGTTGGTCCGGCCTGTGGCGGCGCCGCTTTCGGCCATGGCGCAGCTCGGCAAGCAGGTGTTTTTTGATTCCAGCCTGTCCTCGTCAGGCAGGCTTTCTTGCGCTTCCTGCCATAGCCCGCAGCATTTCTACGGTCCCCCGAATAGCCAGCCCGCGATGTTTGGCGGTCCGGATATGAAGCGCCAGGGGGTGCGGGCCGTGCCGTCTCTAATGTATCTCGAGGCGCAGCCTAGTTTCAGCATCGGCCCAGACCCCGCCGGCGAAAACGATACGCTGCCCAATCTGCCGCAGCTTACGGCACAGGCGACCAAGATACCGCGCGTGACCAAAACCGCGCAAAGCACAGCGCAAACGGCGGCGAACATTGTGCCGCAGGGCGGGCTGTTCTGGGACGGCCGCGCGGATACGCTGCAAGAGCAGGCAATGGGGCCGCTGCTAAGCCCGTTTGAGATGGATGGCGGGAGCATTGCGCGCGTTGCCGCGAAACTGCGCGCGGCACCCTATGCGAAATCATTCACGGAACTATTCGGCCCGAATATTCTGAACGACCCGCAGATGCTGGTCTCGGAGGCGATGTTCGCCGTGGCGCGTTATCAAATTGAGGATGAGAGCTTCCATCCCTTCTCCAGTAAATACGATGCCTGGCTGGAAGGCAAAGCACGCCTAAGCCAGGCCGAACTGCGCGGTTATCTTCTGTACAACGATCCCGCGAAGGGCGATTGTGCCGCCTGCCATCTGGACCAGCCTTCGCCGGACGGCCAGCCGCCTCTGTTTACAGACCATCAATACGAGGCGCTGGGCGTGCCCCGCAACCCTGACCTTGCCGCCAACCGGAACCCGGCTTATTTCGATGAAGGCATTTGCGGCCCGTACCGAAGCGATCTTGCAAAAGAAACCCCGTATTGCGGCATGTTCCTGACGCCGACTTTGCGAAACGCCGCTACCCGCCACGTGTTCTTCCATAACGGCGTTTATCACAACCTTAAGCAAGTTCTGGATTTTTACGATTTCCGGGATACCGATCCGGCGCGCATCTACCCCCGCGCGGTGGATGGGAAGGTAGAAAAATTCAATGACCTGCCGCCCTCGTTCCAGCGCAATGTCGACGTTACAGATCCGCCCCTCAACCGCCAGCCTGGCGAGATGCCCGCGCTGACACCGAAGGAAGAAGAGGATATCATCGCTTTTCTTAAAACGTTGACGGATACCTCTATGTCGGCGGCAACGCACTAGAGCGCGATGGCTTTGGGTTCGCTCACTTTGTGAGCGAGCCCAAAGTCTGAATCGCCCTCTATTTTATTGTTTTAGAGGCGGATTCAGATTTTAGAGCGGATCACGTCGTGATTCGATCTAAAATCATCCGGCTCTAGTTTTATGTTTGATCGAGCCATTTCATGCATTTATCTTGACGCGGCGGCGTCAAGATAAATGCATATTGCTCTAGGCCGCGCCGCCTGCCGGAACTCCGCCTTTCATCCAAGCGTGTAAAGCGCGTTTACCACGCCCACGTTGCGCGGTGCGAAACCGGCCGACATTCTTGGCCGCCAGCAGGGCGCAATGGTTGGACGATCTCTCGGATCTATCAGACGATCCCGCGAAACGCCGCGCAGAGGACAAAGACGTCGGCCGTAAGCGGCACGCCCTTATGCGCGCAGTAGCGGGTTGCGAGCCTGAGCAGTTCCTTGATGTCGCGGCCGCTAGCCTGCGGATAGAGTGCCAGCAGCTCCTCTTGCAGCGGCTCGGGAATATCGGCGCCGAACTGCGCCGAAAGCGTGCGCCAGAGCTGCCGGGCCGCGTCGGCCGAGGGTGTGTCGTAGCGAATTACGGCGATGCAGCGTGACAAGATGGCGTCGTCAACATCATCCATCCGGTTCGTGGTCATGAACAATAGGCCGTGGAAATACTCGAGCGTGCGCAGGAATTCGGCAACGATGGCGTTGTGCTCAAGGTCGTTGTCGCGCTTGCGGATATAAACATCGGCTTCGTCAAGCAACAGGATTGCACCCCAGCGCGCCGCGCGGCGCAGGATGATGGTCAGATTCGCCTCGACAGATTGCGCGGTGACGCCGAGCTGACCCGAATGCACCCGATAGAGCGGCTTGCCCACAACCTCGGCATACACCTCAGCGGTCAGCGTTTTGCCGAGCCCCGGCGCACCCTTGCAGAGAATCGTGGTACCACCGGATTTACCCTCGATAATATCCTCCGCCACCACCTCGATACCCGCGGTCAGGATGTCGATCAGATCTCGATGAACAGGTGGCAGCACGAGCCTCTCGCGTAGCTCCGGCTTGTATTGATAGGGTTCGACATTTTCGACATGCACCCAGATATTACGGTGCTGTTCCAGGTGAAACAGATAGAGATAGGCGTGCGTAGGGATCCGCTCGAAGCCCTGCTCCACCCCCGCTTCGCGCCAGAAATTCGGGGCCATCATCGTATCAAACCGCCGCTCGAGTGTCTCCTCGTCGTTGACACAGCGGACAGTGCCGTTCTTGGGCAGATGCACGAGGTCGAACTTGCCCTTGGGGCCACTGGACCAGCCGACTTTCGTGGCAAGAAATTGTTGGCCGAATTGCTGCTGCATGTGGCGAAAGCGCGTGGCTTGGCGCTCATATTCCTCCTTGAACGCCGGGCATTCCTTGAAGAAGCCATAAGCTGCCAGCAGCTCGGGAATCGTGCGGTTGAGGATGTCGTTGGCATGAACCAGAATTGCCTGGGTCATGCCGGCATAGCGCTGGTGGGCGTCGTTGCGTATCTCCCGGCCGGCCGCCTGCATCGTGTTGGCAAGAAGGCTTACGATCACATAGGGTTTGCCTTCCGGGGGCGCGATATAGCGCATTTCGGTTACCAGCCAGGGCAGCAGCACGCCATCCTGGCTGCGCCGGTAAAGCCAACCGTCGATCGCATCGCGTTTTAGGTAGGCGATCAGCCCGTTTATAAGGACGTCGATTTCGGGGATCGTGCGGGCTGCCGGTGCGGCGTGAATGTTATCAAGTGCCAGCAACTGGAGCATCAGCCCGCGTTCGCCGCTCTCGCGGCACGTCGTGTAGAGTGTATTGAGCGTGTCCGCGTCGAACAGGCTGCTGGCAACCACAGCCCGGCCGCAGGCTGGTCTGTCTTTGCCCAGATGCTTCGCCAAGGGCGAATTATCCGAGATCCGCTCAAGCAACTTACGTACAATCTCGTCGGAGAGGTCGAAATCCATCAAGGCTACAGTCATCAGGCTCTCCGTCTCATCTTACTACGCTACCGCAGGAATGGGAGCGTTTGTGCAGTAGCCTGCCAGTCCTGGGCTTTTTGTCTCGGCGGCCATTTACAAATAATCAGGTTCTACATCAATGCATTAGATGGCAATTCAGACTCTCAGTCCGCTCGTCTGGCGAGCGAACCTCAAATCATCGCGCTCTAATGGCGGAAGGGGTGGGATTCGAACCCACGGTACGCGTTAACGCACGGCGGTTTTCAAGACCGCTGCCTTAAACCACTCGGCCACCCTTCCGCTGGGCAAGGCACTCCGGACCGGAGCGCCCTGCTTGGGCATTCCTTGCCCTTTTCAGGCGGCCGAGGTCAAGCGCACCCCGAGCCGCCCGGCAAGATCTTGGATGAATTGCCACGCCACCCGGCCGGAGCGGCTGCCCCGCGTCATCGACCATTCCACCGCCGCGGCGCGTAAATCCGCCGGGGAAATCGGCAGCCCGTAGGCCGCCGCATAGCCCTCGACCATGGCGAAGAACTGCTGCTGGTCGCTGTTATGGAACCCGATCCACAGCCCGAACCGGTCGGAGAGAGACACCGCCTCCTCCACCGCCTCACCGGGGTTGATCGCGGTGGAGCGCTCATTGTCGATCATCTCGCGGGGCATCAGATGTCGACGGTTGGAGGTGGCATAGAACAGCACGTTGTCCGGCCGGCCTTCAATGCCGCCGTCCAGCACTGATTTCAGCGCCTTGTAATCCGCATCGCCTTTCTCGAACGAGAGATCGTCGCACAATATCACGGTGCGGCGAGGCGTCTCGCGCAGCAGGTTCAACAGGTCCGGCAGGGTGCCGATATCTTCGCGGTGAATCTCGATCAGCGCCAGCGCCTGGGGAAACTGCCGGTTCACCTCGGCATGGACCGCCTTCACCAGCGAAGATTTGCCCATGCCCCGCGCGCCCCACAGCATAGCGTTGTTGGCCGGCAGCCCCTGGGCAAAGCGCAAGGTATTCTCCATTATCTGCTGCTTTTGTAACTCAACGCCCTTCAGCAGGTCCAGCGCCACCCGCGCCACCCGCTTCACCGGCGCTAGGCTCGCCTGAGCTGGGTGCCACACGAAGGCATCCGCGCCAGCTAGCTCTGGCGTGGCGGGTGGCGGCGGGGCCAGGCGCTCCAGCGCTTCGGCAATCCGGCGCAGCACGTCGTCATTCATTCGCTACACTCCCAATTCACTGCCACAGCGCGCACCCAGGGTGCGATGACTTCAAGGCCCACGCCATGCGCGCTTCTTAAGGTCTGAATCGCCCGCTGTCTGCATGCAAACCAGGCGGGGTGATTTTTCGTTCAAATCCGGGCGGGGCTTGCTCAAAAATCATCCCGCTCTATGGTCCGCGCAACTTCACGGCAATCAGGAGTTCCCATGTTCATTTCCGCCGCCTACGCGCAAACAGTCACCGGCGCTGGCGCAGGCCCCGCCGGCCTCGCCTCGCTGGTGCAATATGCGCCGCTCGTTCTCATCGTCATCGTGTTCTATTTCCTGCTCATCCGCCCGCAGCAAAAACAGCAGAAAGAGCTCAAAGGCAAACTTAGCGGGCTGAAACGCGGTGACAAAGTGGTAACGGCTGGCGGCATTGTCGGGCTGGTGAAGAAAGCCACCGAGGGCGCGAACGAGATCGACGTGGAAATCGCGCCAAATGTAACGGTGAGCATCATGCGCTC
>JAKAZY010000032.1:0-8173 GCA_021826425.1 Pseudomonadota bacterium | reverse complement strand
TCGGCGCGGGAGATGGTGCGCGAGGTCGCATCGTATTTCTTGATCACGCCAAGCGCGGTGGTCAGGTCCGTTTCCGCCTGCTCGCTCTCTTCCAACGTGCGCACCCAGAAGCCGCGCTCCTCTGGCGTGGCCTCGGCCAGCGCCAGGATCACCGGGTAGGTCAGCTTGCCCTCGCGGAAATCATCGCCCACCGTTTTGCCCAGCTCCGCCTGGTCGGCAGCGTAATCCAGCGCGTCATCCACCAGTTGGAAGGCCATACCTAGATCCATGCCGAAATCCCGCAGCGCCACGCATTCCTGTGCACTCGCCCCTGCAATCACCCCGCCCACTTCGGCGGCAGCGGCAAAAAGGGCCGCGGTCTTGCCCCGGATCACGTCGAAATATTTCTGTGCCGTGGTAGAAATATCGTTCTGGGTGGTGAGCTGCAGCACCTCGCCCTCGGCGATGGTGGCCGAGGCGTTGGAGAGGATGCGCAGCACCTCCAGCGAACCATCTTCCACCATTAGCTCAAAGGCGCGGGAGAACAGGAAATCCCCCACCAGCACCGAGGCCTTGTTGCCGAACACCGCATTTGCCGAGGCAAAACCCCGGCGCAGCAGGGACTCGTCGACCACGTCGTCATGCAGCAAAGTGGCGGTATGGATGAACTCGACACAGGCGGCGAGCTTAACCTGCCGCTGCCCCTGATAGCCGCAGAGCTTGGCGGCGGCCAGAGTAAGCAAAGGGCGCATGCGCTTGCCCCCCGCCGCGACGATATGCGCGGCAAGCTGGGGAATGAGCACAACGGGGCTGTCCATCCGGGCGACGATGGCTTCGTTGGTAGCCTTCAGCTCCGCCTCGAGCAGCCCGGTCAGGCGGCTCAGGGCATCGGTCGTCAATGGCGTCGCACCGTCCAAATTCAGCGCCCTAACCTGTCAAAGCAAATTGCGTTAGCACCATATCGGGCGGGATTTCAGAAGGGTCAAGCCGGTGATAGATAACGAGACAAGCATGGGCGGGTTGCTGGGCGGGCGCATAAGCTACCGGCAGTTCCGCGCCGGCCACAGGAACGGGTTCGAACCGGTGCTGATGGCAGCCTTGGTTCCCGCCAAGGCCGGTGAGCTGGTGCTGGAGGCCGGAACCGGCGCCGGAGCGGCGTTGCTCTGCCTGGCGGCGCGGGTGCCAGGGGTGCGCGGCATCGGCGTGGAGAACAACGCGGCGCTGGCCGGGCTGGCGGCGCAAAACTTCGCCGAAAACGGATTTATGGACATTCGCGCGGTGAACGGCGATGCCACAGCTCTGCCCTTTCCAGCCCATACATTTCAGCACGTAACGGCCAACCCGCCCTGGTTCGGCACGCATAACACGCCTTCGCCGGATGCCGCTCGCGCTTTGGCACACCATGCGCCGCAGGGCACCCTGGCGGCATGGGTGGTTGAGCTGCTGCGCATGCTGCGGGACAAAGGCACCATCACTTTGGCTTTGCCCGCCGCCACCTATGCCGAGGCGGTTTCGCTCCTGCGCCTTTATTGCGGCGGTATCACGCTGCTGCCGCTCTGGCCGCGCGTGGGGGTGAAGGCGAAGATGATCCTGGTGCAGGCCCAGAAAGGCAGCCGCAGGCCGGATTCAGTGCTGCCGGGGCTGGTGCTGCACGATGAGAGCGGGATTACCCAGGAGGCGGAGAGGGTGTTGCGGGAGGGTGCGGCCCTGGCCGGCGGATAGAGCTATACCGCCGAGTTCCCGCCATCCACAGGCAGCATGGCCCCGGTGATGAAACTGGCATCCTCGGAGGCAAGAAAGGCGATTGCCGCCGCGACATCGCGGGGCTGGCCGAGGCGCCCGAGGGGGATCGCCTCCGCCATTTCACGCAAACGGGCCTCGCCGGAGGCCTCACTGCGCAACATAGCGGTATCGGTATCGCCGGGGCAGACCGCGTTCACGCGAATTTTCTGGCGCGCATGGTCGGCGGCCATGCTGCGGGTGAGTTGCACGATGGCACCCTTGCTAGTGCCGTAAGCCACCGCCTCATGCGCGGCAACCAGCCCCCAATCCGAGGAAACATTGATAATGGCGCCCCCGCCGTGGCGCACCATGAGAGGCACCGCCGCGCGGGAGAGGCGGAACACGGCCGTGACGTTAACAGCCAAGGTCTGGTCCCATTGCTCGTCCGTGCAAGTCTGCGAATCTCCCTGGAACAGGATTCCAGCATTATTCACGAGTATATCCAGCCGGCCATGTGCCTGCTCTGCCCAGGCCATAAGCCGCGCCGGTGCGCCGGGGTTGACGATATCCACCCCCAGAAACTGGGCGCCGAGCTCCGCGGCCAGCGCCTCGCCAGCCCCGCTGTTGCGCCCGGTCAGCAGCAGGGTGGCGCCGCGTTCGGCGAAAAATTTGGCGGTTGCCAGCCCAATTCCCGCCGTTGCCCCGGTGATCATGGCAATTTTTCCAGTCAGCATCGTCTCCACTTTCGTTAGCTCTCCATCCGCTGGGCGGGGTGCAGATCCCGTCCAGATGCGGCTTCATTCCATCGCCAGGAACGTCGCCAGCGGGTCTTCCATCTCGTTGATGTTGCTGATCAGATAATTCGCCAGATCCGGCTGCTCGCCCGGCCTTGTGGGCAGTTCGGAATAAATGTTCAGGGTGCCGTCCCAGCCGATGCGCACGTTGAACGGGCGTGGTGCCGGGCCCTTCGCCTCCACCCAGCCGGCGCGTTCCGGCGGCTGTTGGGAAGGTTTTAACACCCGCCTGCCCTCTTCGCGGTCATAGCCCTTGCCCTGCGGCGGCGCGATGATCATGATCCGCTCCGCCGGGAAACGTTTCATCTCCTGGATCAGCCAATTCCATTCCAGGGTCGAAAGAAATTCCGCCTCGCGGAAATCTTCCGGAATCTGAGGCATGTCCATGGTCGAGCGGATTTCCGCCTGCCAGCCATGCTTCTCGTTCAGCAATGTTTCCACCAGCCCCGGCAGCTCATTCAAATTCGAGCGATAGGCCATGAGATTATAACGAATACGCGGCGCCTGCGGCACAGCGCGGAACACGTCCAGCATCAGCGACCAGTTTTCCAGGAAGATATGATAGCGCGCCCCTTTACGCATCTTCTCATAAATATCCTTGTCCAGGCTTTCGAGCGAGATGTTCACGTGGTCCATGCCGGAGTCGGCCAACGCCTCGAAGAACGATCGCTGTTGGCGCTTGGCGAGATTGGTCGTGAAGAACAGCTTCTTGCGGTATTCCCGTGGCACCCGGTCGATAAACTCGATCAGCTTGGGATGCAAAGTCGCCTCATGCAGGCAGGAGAGCCAGAAATTCCCGTCGGTCACGTAAGGCAACAGCCGCAGCGTGGACTCGAACGTCGCCTCGCTCATCATCTAGGTTTTGTTGGTCTGCCCGTAATCGTACACGCAGAACGGGCAACGCAAATTGCAATTGTTGACGATATCCATCGCCACGTGATGGATCGGCTGGAATTCCCGGTTGATGGCGGGGGCAAGGGCCAGCACATGCGATGAACCATGCACGCGCACGAACACCGCATCGCGCTGCTCTGGTGTTAGTTCCCGCTCGAACAATACAAAAAAGGCGTAGGTGCCATCCCCCACGCCGATCTGACGCACCACGTCGTTGAACTGATCGGCGATATGGTGCTTAAGCAGAATTTCGCCATCCGGGCCAGGCATCAGAATTTCAACGCTCACGCGCCGTGACGCGTCCGACAAATCGCGTACCCATCCGGAGATATGCCGGGTTGAACATTCATCCACGAAGCCTTGATAAGGGCCCTCACCCGGTGGCTGGGTGCGCAAGCCCGGCGCCAGCTCCAGCTTGTGGGCCTCGCCCTTCGGCCGCACGAACACAAGATCGCGCTCCGCCTCGCTCAGCTCGGGCTTGAAGCGCGCCTCGAACGCGTAGGTGCCGTCACCCACGCCAACCTGCACCAGCACCTCACTGAACGCGTTCGCCCGGCCGGCGGCCAGCACGCGCTCGCCCTCCGGCGAGGGCAGCACCACCTCATAGTCCAGCCGCGCCGCCGCGTCGTTCACATCGCGCAGCCAGCCCTTCACATGCGCAATGCTGCGCTCATCCACATAACCCTGGTAATGAGGGGCAAGCCCGGTCACGCCATCCATGCCGCAAGGTTAGGACATCGCACGCAGCACGCGCAACCGCACAGATTCCAACGCCGATTCGACCTGCGATTCTTGGTTGACGACATCGCCAATCAAGAACATATTAAGAACATTCAACACCTGTTTCTATCACGCCCTGCAGCCGGACTCGGCGCGGACTCAGGGGCAAGCAGGTTGAGCCGAAAAATTTTAGCCTCGCACCCATAGTGGTCATTGCGCGGCTCGGTTACTATATGTTGATATGACTACCGCTTTACGAACAAGGTCCGGCAAAAATGAACATGATGACAAAGCCTGAAACCGGGTTGCTTGACGATGCCGTACAGATGCCGGGCCGCTTCCAGGTGAGGGTGGACCGCTCGCGCGACTCGTTGCTGACAGAATTTGGTCGGGCCACGC
The DNA here is from genome assembly GCA_021826425.1 of Pseudomonadota bacterium. Taxonomy (GTDB): domain Bacteria; phylum Pseudomonadota; class Alphaproteobacteria; order Acetobacterales; family Acetobacteraceae; genus Acidocella. The sequence goes on along the minus strand of JAKAZY010000032.1, from coordinate 3,665 downwards.
TGGATGACCGTTATCTGCTTCCCGGCGAGGGCTATCAGGACCTCTTCGCCCGCGTCGCCTCTTATTATGGCGACGACCAAGCCCACGCGCAGCGGCTTTACAACTATATCTCCAAGATGTGGTTCATGCCCGCCACGCCGGTGCTCTCCAATGGCGGGACCGAGCGCGGCTTGCCGATCTCCTGCTTCCTGAACGAGGCATCGGACAGCCTGGATGGCATCGTTAATCTTTGGAACGAAAATGTCTGGCTGGCCTCCAAGGGCGGCGGCATTGGCTCCTACTGGGGCAATCTGCGTTCCATTGGCGAGAAGGTGGGACAGAACGGTAAAACCTCCGGCATCATCCCCTTCATCAGGGTGATGGACAGCCTCACTCTGGCCATCTCCCAAGGCTCGCTGCGGCGCGGCTCGGCGGCGGTGTATCTGCCGGTCTGGCACCCCGAGATCGAGGAATTCGTGGATATGCGCCGCCCCACCGGCGGCGACCCCAACCGCAAGGCGCTGAACCTGCATCACGGCATCCTGATCTCTGATGATTTCATGCGCGCTGTGGAAAAAGACGAGATGTGGGGGCTGCGCTCGCCCAAGGATCACAGCGTGGTGCGCTCGATTTCGGCGCGCGCGCTCTGGATCCGCATCCTCACCACCCGTATCGAGCAGGGCGAGCCGTACATCATCTATTCCGACCATGTGAACAACGCGCGCCCGGAGCAGCACAAGCTGGCGGGACTGGAGGTGAAAACGTCCAATCTCTGCGCCGAGATCACCTTGCCCACCGGCATCGACCAGCACGGCAAACAGCGCACAGCGGTGTGCTGCCTTTCGTCGCTAAACCTCGAAACCTGGTTCGAATGGCACCAGGATGAGCGCTTCATCGAAGATGTGATGCGCTTCCTCGATAACGTGTTGGAGGATTTCATCCAGAAGGCGCCGGATTCGATGGAGCGCGCCAAATACGCTGCGTATCGGGAACGCTCCGTCGGGTTGGGGGTGATGGGCTATCACTCCTTCCTGCAGGACAATTCCATCCCCTGGGAAAGCGTGATGGCGAAAGTGTGGAACATCCGCATGTTCAAGCATATCCGCGCCGCCGCAGACAAAGCCTCGAAAGTTCTGGCGAAGGAACGCGGCACCTGTCCGGACGCAGCAGATTACGGCATCGAAGAGCGCTTCTCCCACAAGATGGCGATCGCCCCCACCGCCTCCATCTCTATCATCGCGGGCAATGCCTCGCCGGGCATCGAGCCCATCAGCGCCAATGTTTTCCTGCAAAAAACCCTTTCCGGCAGCTTCTCCGTGCGCAACCGGGCGCTGAAGAAAGTTCTGGCGGCGCATGGGCAGGATAATGAGGAGATCTGGTCCTCTATAACCACAAGCAAGGGCTCGGTGCAGCATCTGGCCTTCCTGAGCCAACATGAAAAGGACGTGTTCAAGACCGCCTTTGAACTGGACCAGCGATGGATCGTTGAACACGCGGCGGACCGCACCCCCTTCATCTGCCAAAGCCAGTCAATCAATCTGTTCCTGCCGGCGAATGTGAACAAGCGCGACCTGCACCAGATCCATTACCAGGCCTGGAAGAAGGGCGTGAAGTCGCTTTATTACTGCCGGTCGCTCTCCATCCAGCGCGCCGACAATGTCTCGGAGAAAAAGGCGACGATTTCTTTGGATATGCCGGTTGCGAATGATGCCGCCGTGTCAGTTCCTCTGGCCGCCAGCGGAAATTACGAAGAGTGCCTGGCCTGCCAATAAGAAGGTCGCTTTCTTCCCATTAATTCTAAAGGATCAGGGCTATGGCCCAATCTTTGAAGGCATTTATGATGAGTGGACAGATTAATTCCGCCCCGGCGGCCGAGAAGAAACTGGATTTGCTGACCGAAAATCCGGTCTACAAGCCATTCCGCTACCCTTGGGCCTATGAGGCGTGGCTAACGCAGCAGCGTGTGCATTGGCTGCCCGAGGAAGTGCCACTGGCCGACGATGTGAAGGACTGGCACAAGAACATCACCGATGCCGAGCGCAACCTGCTAAGCCAGATCTTCCGCTTCTTCACCCAGGCGGATGTCGAGGTGAACAACTGCTACATGAAGCAGTATTCCCAGGTGTTCAAACCCACCGAAGTGCTGATGATGCTCTCGGCCTTCTCGAACATCGAGACCGTGCATATCGCCGCCTATTCGCATTTACTGGATACGGTGGGCATGCCGGAGGTGGAGTATTCGGCCTTTCTCAAATATAAGGAGATGAAGGACAAGTACGATTACATGCACAGCTTCTCGATGGAGAACAAGCATGAGATCGCAAAGACTCTAGCTGCTTTCGGAGCCTTCACAGAGGGGCTGCAGCTTTTTGCCTCCTTTGCTATTCTGCTGAACTTCCCGCGCTTCAACAAGATGAAGGGCATGGGCCAGATCATCACTTGGTCCGTGCGGGATGAATCGCTGCATTGCGAGAGCATCACCAAGCTTTTCCGTACGTTTATCTCCGAGAATCAGGAGATTTGGACGGAGGAACTGCGCCGGGAGATCTACCTCACCTGCGCCACCATCGTGGACCATGAGGATGCCTTTATCGATCTGGCCTTCGAACTGGGCGCGGTGGAAGGGCTGACCGCCGACGAGGTGAAGCGATATATCCGCTACATTGCCGACCGCCGCCTAGGTGGGCTGGGGCTGAATTCGCTGTTCCATGTCGAGAAAAATCCGCTGCCCTGGCTGGACGAGATGCTCAACGCGGTGGAGCACGCGAATTTCTTCGAAAACCGTTCCACCGAATACAGCAAGGCGGCGACTTCTGGGTCTTGGGAGGAAGCCTTTATCGACTTTGACCAGCCAGTTGGTGCTGCTTAATCTTTAAGAAAAAAACGATTTCAGAAGTGTTGCCCTGAAGCAGCAGAAAAGCTTCTCATAGCTTTGTTTTTATTGTGTTTCGGTTCGCTCTGGCATTTTTTGTAATTTTCTTTTAAGGAACGGAACTGACCAAAGTCTTTATAAATCGTAAGATGATCAAAGTTGGCGATAGGAGCGCGGTGTGGTACAAAAAATGAGACTACCGACTATCGCCGGCCTATATGCTATCGTGCCTAGATTTTACAATATTTTTGATACCGGACCAAAACTACAATGGCAGCTTTGACAGCCCCTGACGATGAAATTGATGGCTCGAGCTCCCGTGGGCAATCCGGTCCACCGCGCTACAGCCGCCGATTGTCTGACAAGATTTTACTTGCCTTTCATCATGCCTGCGATCAGGGCTACTACGAGATCGCTGAGCAGCTGCTGCGCATCCTGGAATCAATGCTGACCCGCCGCACTGTTCCTCCGGATACAAACCGACGCAAAAGCATCGAAAGCCTTGTCGCGGCGCATGAACGGCTCTGGTATCTGCGCCACCCGGAAGGCAGTCTCGGCTAGAGCGAGGATTTGAGGTTCGCTTGCCTTGCTAGCGCAAGGCAGTCTGAATTGATCCCTAAGGAATTGATGAGACAGGGTTGTGAAATTCCCGGCCACGAAGTTTGAATGAGTCGGCGGGCTGCTGCTTAGCTGATATATTTCTGAAACACTTCGTCGCCATCCACGTGGAACTCCAGCCCGCACCACTGGTTGGATTGATCGTACCAAAGCGAGAGGTGCAGCTTGCCGGTCACGTCGAAACGCCGCGCCAAGA
>JAKAZY010000031.1 GCA_021826425.1 Pseudomonadota bacterium | reverse complement strand
CAGCCTACGCCTCGGCGAGCATTTCCGCCAGCATTGCGGCGGCCATGGGGCGGGTGATGCGCGCGCCATGGTCCATGGCCAGCCGGTCCAGCCGGGCCACGGCCTCGCGGTAGAAGCCGGGGGCGCGAGGCAAGTGCAGCAGCAGCAGGTTGCGCACATGAATCGGCAGGCTGAGCTGGCGTGAAGCGGCAAGCCTGGTCAGCAGCGCCTCCAGCAGCTCATCCTCGGGCGGGCGGATCTCAACGCTGGCGGAGGCCCGCAACCGGCTGGTGAGGTCCGCGAGCTTATAGCCCATTCGCGCGGGCGGCTGGCGGGTGGCGAGCAGCACGGGAAAGCCTTCCTCGGCGGCAGCGTTCAGCAGGTGCAGCAGGGCGGCGGGCTCCGGGGCAAGGTCAGCGTCATCCACCGCCACCGGGCCGATGGGGCGAATAACCCCGTGCAGCCCCGGCCCGTCGAAAATTTGTGCCTGCCGCGTCTGTGCCCACAGATGCAACAGGTGGGTTTTGCCGCAGCCCGCCTCGCCCCACAGCACCAGCCGGGCATTGCTCCAGGCGTCGGGCCGTTCCAGCCAGTCTCGTGCCGCGGCGTTGGAAGGTGCCGGGCAGAAATCTTCCACGGTAAAAGGTTCGGCCAGCTCCGCGAAGGGCAAGGCGAACTGTTTCATCCGGGGGGGGCGTCCAGATAAAGCGGGGATTGTAGGTAACGCCGTAACCAGAACCGAGCGATAACCCCCAGCGTCGCTGTAACCGGTACGGCCAGCATGATGCCGAGAAACCCGAACGCCGCCCCACCCGCGAACAGCGCGAAGATGACCCATACTGCTGAGAGCCCCACCCGGTCGCCCAGGAAGCGTGGCTGAATAACGTAATCGTTCAACCCCTGGCCAATAGCAAACACCACCAGCACCGCGATGATGCCGTCCCAACCCGAATGCTGGCTGAGTGAGAGCAAAATGGCGGTGATGCCACCCAGCACTGTGCCGACATACGGGATAAAAGACAGCAACCCGGCGGCAAGCCCAACGATCAGCCCCAGATCCAGCCCGATAATGGTGAGCCCAGTAGCGTAAATCGCCGCCAGGGCCAGGCAGCAGATCGCCTGGCCACGGATCCAGGCGGAGAGGATCTTGTTAACCTCCAGCGCCTGGGCGCGGATCAGCCCCTCATACGGGCGGGGCAGCCAGTTATCCACATGTTGGATGATGCCGGGCCAGTCCCGCAGGAAATAGAAGGTCACGATGGGCGTTACCACCAGCAGCGTCAGTACGTTTACCACCGCAAAGCCGCTGCCGATGATATTGCCGGCCGCCTTGCCCGCATAGGAAACCAGTGTGTTCGCCTGGGTGGAGGCGAAGTCCTGCAACTTGATCCGCAAGCTGTAGGGCAGGCGGTGCTGGAGATCTTGCATCATCTTGGCGAAATCCGCCTGCACGGTCTGGATATAGGTCGGCAGATTGGTGATGAAGGCGGCGGCCTGAGCGGCGATGACCGGATAGAGCAGCAACACGAACAGGATCAACGCCACGCCGAAGGCCAGCAGCACCAACAGCGTCCCAAAGGTGCGGCGTATGCCCGCACGCTCCATCCGCATCACCATTGGGTCCAGGAAATAGGCCAGACCAGCGGCCACCACAAACGGCAACAGAATGGAGGAAAACAGCCGGAAGCAAAGCCACAGCGCCAGCAGCACCGCCAGCAGTAGGGCCAAGCGCTGCCACTGCACCCGCAAATGCTGGCGCATATCGGCCTTGTTTTCGTTCACCAAGACACCCTGGTAGATTGCGCGGCCTCGCCGCCTGTGTTGAAAGGCGGCGGGATTTCGCCGGAATTATTAAGTAGAGCCATGGCGCTGGCTTAGCGCATCGGAGGCTGACATGACTAGCGTGACGTACCGGGATGCCGGGGTTGATATCGAAGCTGGCGATGCGCTGGTGGAAGCCATAAAGCCTCTGGCCAAGGCCACCAACCGCGCCGGCGTGATGGGCGGGCTGGGCGGTTTTGGCGCGCTGTTCGATTTAAAGGCGGCGGGGTTTAACGACCCGGTGCTGGTTTCCACCACGGATGGCGTTGGCACCAAGCTGAAAATCGCCATTGAGACCGGGATTCACGATTTCGTTGGCATCGACCTGGTGGCGATGTGCGTCAACGACTTGGTGGTGCAGGGCGCTGCTCCGCTGTTCTTCCTGGATTATTTTGCCACCGGCGCTCTGGATGTGGAGGCCGCCAGGCGGGTCATCGCCGGCATCGCCGAAGGTTGCAAACAGGCCGGCTGCGCCCTGGTGGGCGGCGAAACGGCGGAGATGCCGGGCATGTACGCCAAGGGCGATTACGATCTGGCGGGGTTTTCGGTTGGTGCGGCGGAACGCGGCGCCCTGCTGCCCACAAATGTGCAGCCCGGCGATGCGATTCTGGCGTTGCCCTCTTCGGGCGTGCATTCCAACGGCTTCTCCTTGGTGCGGCGGATTTTCGCCGATGCCGGGTTAAGCTGGGACTCAGAGATTCTCCGCCAACGCGCCGCTGATATCCTGATGAAGCCGACGCGCATTTACGTGAAGCCGATGCTAGAAATTCATAAGATGAATTTGTTGAAAGCGGCGGCACATATAACCGGAGGTGGTTTGCCGGGTAACCTGCCCCGCGCCTTGCCGGAAAATTGCGGGGCAAAACTGCATGGCCCCTGGGCGATGCCGGAAATTTTTTCCTTCCTCGCCCACACCGCCAAGGTGGCTCCAGAGGAGATGCTGCGCGTGTTCAATTGCGGCGTCGGCATGGCGCTGGTGGTGAGCGACGCGGCAGCGGCGATGGCAACGCTGCGCGAAGTTGGTGAAGCGCCCTTCCTGCTTGGCCATGTCACAGATCAGCCCGGCATCGTCATCGAAGGGCAGGAGCGGCTGTTCGCCTGATGAAGCCAAGGGTCGCGATTTTAATCTCCGGACGGGGTTCCAATATGGAGGCGCTGGTGAAAGCGGCCCAGGCGCGGGATTATCCCGCCGAGGTGGTGCTGGTTCTCTCCAACAAGTCCGAAGCCATGGGGCTGGAGATTGCGCGTAAGCTGGGTATTGAGGCGATCGCCGTGCCTGCCAGGCCCTTCGGGAAAGACCGTGAGGCGCATGAGCGCGCCATCGACGCGCAATTGCGGGCGCGGAATGTGCAAATCGTCTGCCTGGCGGGGTATATGCGTCTGCTCACCCCCTGGCTGGTGCAACGCTGGACCGGTCGGATGCTCAACATTCACCCCAGCCTGCTGCCGAACTTCCCAGGGCTGGATACCCATGCCCGCGCCATTGCGGCGGGCGAGGCAGAGCATGGCTGCACCGTGCATCTGGTAACCGGGGGCATGGATGAGGGGCCGGTGCTGGGGCAGGCGCGGGTGCCGGTTTTACCGGGCGACACCGAAGCGGCGCTGGCCGCCAGGGTGTTGGCGCAGGAGCACAGGCTCTACCCCGCCATTTTGGCGGAGTTGTCTCGCAAAATCAGCTTGCCAGCGAGCTGAGCAAGACCTTAACTTTGATTCTGAACGTGTATTTTGTCCAAATAAGAACCATTGGGGAATAGATCATGTCGGCACGGCCGGAACACACTGCACAAACCATGGGCGAGGAGATCGACTTCGACCAGCCCGCGCAAAAGGGCTGGAGCTTCTTTAGCAAGTTCCTGTTCTGGAACGTCATCGCTGCCGCGCTAATTCTGCTGTCCATCGGTGCCCTGACCGTCTGGCGGTAGGGTCTATTTTAAAACCGGGAGGGCTGCGCGTTCTTCCGCCACGTCCAGCCCGGCTTCGGCGGCACTGCGGAAGATCAGCCGCCAAAGCCCGCGAGGCGGGCGGGGCTTGAGCCAGACTGCCTTGGCCCTGTCGCCGCCCAACGTCTTCACCACCTGCTCGACATCACCAAAACTGTCGATTAGCCCGAGGGTTTTGGCGCGCGCGCCCAGCATGTAGCCGCCGTCGAATACCTGCTGTTCATCTGTGGTGAGCCGGGTGCCGCGCCGGGCGCGCACCCAATCCTTGAACATCACGTGGATCTCATCCAGCAAATCCTGGGTAAAGGCCGCGTCCTCGGGTTTGCGGGGGGCAAAGATGTCGTTGCGGCGCTTGTTTTCCCCGGCGGTGAGGGTGCGGCGCTCAATGCCGTGGCGGGCGATGAACTCGTGCAGGCCGAAACCCTCGGTGACGACGCCGATGGAGCCGACGATGGAGAGGCGGCTGGCGAAAATATTGTCGGCGGCGCAGGCCAGCCAATAGCCGCCCGAGGCGCCGACATCGCCGATCACGGCTGTCACCTCGATCTTATGCGCCTCGGCCTTGCGGCGGATGAGCTGGCCGATGAGGTCCGATTGCGTGGCCGAGCCACCGGGGCTTTCAATCGCCAGCACCAGCTTGCCGCTTTTTTTGGCGAGCGAGAAGCCGCGCTCCAGCATGGGCGCGCAGCCAGCAAGGTTGAGCATGCCCGGCCGCGCGGCGATGATACCGCGCAGTTGCACGACAGGGATTTTAGGCTTGAAGAAGGGTAGCCACATGCCCCCCATTATCCGTCAATTCGCCGTAGAGGCAATCTGCGCGGCGCGGCGCTCAGTCTCGACCATGTAGTCGCGGGTCAATGGCAGCGCCTCTTGCTTGCGAACCAGCTGGATCTGGAAGTTCATGTGATCGGATAGGCGAAAGGTGAGCTCGGAGCCCGAGAGATAGAACTCGAACATCCGGCAGAAGCGCGAATCATAGATGGTGGTGATGGCATCCCGGTTGGCGGCGAAGCGACGGCGCCAATGTGCGATGGTTTTGGCGTAATGCAGACGCAGGATTTCGATGTCGGTGGTGCGCAGCCCAGATTTCTCCACCGGCCCCAGCACCTCGGAAAGGGAAGGGGAATAGCCGCCGGGGAAGATGTATTTGGCGATCCAAGGGTTGGTGGCACCCGGCCCCTCAAACCGGCCGATGGAGTGGATCAGCGCCACGCCATCGGGTTTCAGGCAGGACCTCACGGTTCTGAAGAAGGTCTCGTAATTCGGCACGCCCACATGCTCGAACATGCCGACCGAGACAATCCGGTCGAACTGCCGGTTCATCGCCCTGTAGTCCACCAGCTCGAAATTCACCTGCTCCGATAATCCCTCCTGCGCGGCACGCGCGCGCGCCGCGGCGAGCTGTTCCTCCGACAAGGTGATGCCGGTAACCCTGGCGCCAAATTCGCGCGCCAGGGTGAGCGCCATGCCGCCCCAGCCGCAGCCGATATCCAGCACCTCAAGCCCTGGCCGGTCGAGCTTCAGCTTGGCGGCGATATGGCGCTTTTTAGCAAGCTGGGCGTCTTCCAGGGACATCTCATCGGAGGTGAAATAGGCGCAGCTATATTGCCGGTCGCGGTCCAGAAACAGCGAGTAGAGCCGCCCGTTCAGGTCGTAATGATGCGCAACGTTGCGCCGGGCGCGGATGGCGTTGTTGGCCTGCAGGATCGGCCGCAGCAGCTTGCGGGTCGCCTCCCCGATTTTCAGAATGGGTAGCCAGGTTTCGCTCTGATTGTCGATCAACACGCTGAGTACGTCATGGATGGTGCAGTTCAGGGGCACCATCGACTCATCCATATACGCTTCACCCAGGGCCAGGCTAGGATTCAGCGCTATTCGCCTGACGGCCTCGTTCGTTTTGAGCTGAATGCCCGCCCGCAATCCCTCCGTGCGCCCGTATTCGCTGCGCGAGCCATCTGGCCACAACACCTGGAGCGAGCCACGCCGCACCAGCTTGGCCAGGGAGCGATCTAACAGCTTTTTATAAAGCCAGATCACGTCAGCCTCCTTGTCGTAAGACCGATATGAACTGGGTATTAATCATCACCCAAAAAAGATGCGCAAGAAAAAAAGCCCCGGCGAATTTCGCAGAGGCTTTTCTATCTCGAGCTTTATTGGCTCAAACTGGAACGCACCGCGATCCAGTTTGAGTGATAAATCATTATTTAAATCAATGTTTTAGATGGCCAATCAGGCAGCCGGCTCTTCCTCTTCTTGGCCGAAGAGCGGGCCAAGATCCGGCTGCTCGTCTTCCTCGCGGGCGATGGCTTCGCCGCGCGCCTGTTTCTCCGCCTCTTCCGTGGAGCGGGCGACGTTCACCTTCACCTCGATATGCACTTCCGGGTGCAGCTCAACGCGTACGGCCGAGACACCAAGGCTCTTGATGGGGTGAACCAGCAGCACCTGGTTACGGTCGATGGTCAGGCCACCCGCGGTCGACGCCTCGGCGATATCGCGGCTGGAGACCGAACCGTAGAGCGCGCCGGCCTCGGAGGCCTGGCGGATCAGGGTGACGGTGAGGCCGGAGACACGCTCGGCCACACGCTCGGCTTCTTCGCGGCGCTTCAGGTTCTGCGCCTCAAGCTGCACGCGCTCGCGCTCAAAGCGCTCCTTGTTCGCCTTGGTGGCGCGCACGGCTTTGGCCTGCGGCAGCAGGTAGTTGCGGGCGTAGCCCGGCTTCACCTTCACCAGCTCGCCCATCTGGCCCAGCTTCTCAACGCGCTGGAGCAGGATCAGTTCAATGTTTGCCATTGTCTCTCTCCTCTCAGCTCAGCACGTAGGGCAGCAGCGCCAGGAAGCGGGCGCGCTTGATGGCTTTCGCCAGCTCGCGCTGCTTCTTGCCAGACACGGCGGTAATGCGGGACGGGACGATCTTGCCGCGCTCCGAAAGGAAGCGGGAGAGCAGGCGCACGTCCTTATAATCGATCACCGGCGCACCAGCGCCAGAGAACGGGCAGGATTTCTTCCGGCGGAAGAAGGGGCGGCGGGCGCCTACGGCGGGGCGGCGCAGGCCACCAGTTGGTTCGGTGGTTTCGGACATCAGATATCCTCCTCGACGCTGTATTCGTCACGGTCGGCGCGGAACTCGTCACGCGCGCGGAATTCTTCGCGTTCATCAAAGCCACGTTTACGGCCGGATTCGAAGCGGCCCGCGGGCTTGGGACCACGGAAATTGCGCTCACGCTCATCGGCCTTGCGAGAGAGGATCGCGGAGGGTTCCTCGTTGATCTCTTCGACACGCACGGTCATGAACCGCAGCACGTCTTCATTCAGGGTGAGCTGGCGCTCCATCTCCTGCACAGCGGCGGAAGGCGCATCCAGACCCAGCAGGATGTAGTGGCCCTTGCGGTTCTTCTTGATGCGGTAGGCGAGCGGGCGCAGGCCCCAATACTCGCGCTTCTTAACAGCACCGCCATCGGTTTCGATGGTTGTGGTGGCGGCGTCGGCCACAGCGTCGGCCTGTGCCTGGGTGATCTCGCTGCGCGCGATCACCACGGTTTCATATAACGGCATGTGTCCCCCCTTCGGCTAGATCAGCTCAGGCCCCGGTGAGGGCCACCCGGGAATTCGGGGCGAGCATAGCCGGGCGCGATGCCACGCACCCGGCAGGGAAGGCGGGCGTAAAGCACGGGGCGCGGGGGATGACAAGGGGTATCCTGGGGTTTGCGCGGTATTTTGCGCAAAGGGAAGGGGTGCGGGTGTTATAGTTCCAGCTTCGCCTCGACGATATCCGGCTCGTCCGGCAAATGCGTTATTGAAAAGCCCAGCCGTTTGATAAAAGCCAGCATCGGGGCGTTGTCGGCCAGAATCTGGCCGGCGATCTCTTTCACCCCCTGGGCGCGGCCCCAATTGATCACGCTGTGCATCAGCGCCGTGCCGAGGCCGAATTTTTTGAAGCCGGGGTCTATCGCCACGGCGAATTCGGCGCTGGCGCCGTCGGTGTCGTTGCGCACCAGCCGGGCCACGCCCACGGTGTCGCCGGTTGTTTCATGCACCGCGATGATCGCCATCTCCCGCGTGTAGTCGACGTCCGCGAGGCGCACGATCTGCTCGATGGGAAGCTGTTTCACGGGGGAGAAGAATCGGTAGCGCATATCCTCGGCCGTGAAGCGCGAGATCATTGCGGCATGAGCGTCGGCATCTTCCGGGCGGATGGGGCGGAGCAGGAAGTTCTGCCCGCGCGCGGTGTACGGGCAAGCAAGCTCGGCAGGGTAAGGCGGGATTACCAGCGGCGGGCGGCTTTGGCCCTCGGGGCGCAGCCAGATGCGCGCACTGGCGGCTATCACGCCTTGGGCCGAGGCAAAAACCGGGTCGATATCCAGCGTCAGAATCTCCGGCGTGTCGATGACAAGCTGGGAAACGCGCACGAGCAACCCGGCGACGGCCTGGGCATCCGCCGCCGCCTGGCCGCGGTGCGCGGCGAGGTGCCGGGCGACAGCGGAGCGGTGAATGAGAGCATGGGCCAGCGTCAGGTTTAAAGGCGGCAGTCCGGCGGTGAGGCGGCAGATGTCCGCCGGGTCGCCGCCGCCTTCACCCAGGCTGATGACCGGACCAAGCAGCGGGTCCTCCGCCACGCGGATGCGCAACATGGTGCCGTGCGGCGCCTGGGGTTGCACCACGAACCCGGCTTTGGCCGGGTCGGCGCCATAGGCTTCCACCCGCAGCAGGATCGCCCGCGCGGCATCCCGCACGGCGGTTTCGTCCGGCAGGTTGAGCGTCACCGAGCCGGGGAGCAAATGTGTGGGCACCTCCGGGTGGGAGAGCTTGAGCACAGCGGGAAAGCCGAGCGCCATAGCGGCCTCGGCGGCCTCGGCGGGGGTAGAAACATGGCGGCTTGCCAATGTGGGAATGTGGTAGGCGCTGATGATCGCCAGGGCCTCGTCCTGCACCAATCCGTTCCGCTCCTCGGCGCGGGCGGTGTTTATGCGGCCCGTCACGCCCGTTTTGTCAGGCCGCAGACTGAGCACGGCAGCGGCCGGCAGCTCGCGGGCCTGGGCGCGGTTGCGACGGTTTTCCAGGAGATGCCGAAACCCGCCGATGGCTGCTTCGGGGCTGTCAAAACAGGCCAGTCGCGCCTGGCTGAGCGTATGGCGATGGCCAAGTCCCGTTTCTTCGCCCATGGCGGCAATCAGCAGCGGGATTTTAACGGTTTTGGCGCAGGCGGTCAGGGCGGCGATGGCGGTGCTGTCATCGCCGCCGGAGGGCGCGTGAACCACCAATATGCCGCCAATTTCGGGCGCGCCGGAGAGCAAGCCGGCGAGATCCGCCAGGTTGGTGGGGCTGGCCTTGCCGGCGAAGATCGGCCCGGTTTCCGGCGGCGTTCTACCTGCGGCGAGGCTGAGCACCTGCGCGGTTTCGGGCGTGAGCCGGGCAAGGCGCAGGCCCGCGCGCAAGGCCTCATCCGCTGCCAGCCGCCCCAGTGAGACCGAGTTGGTGACAATAGCGATACCTTCCTGCCGCGCGGGCTTCACCCTGGTGAGGGTTTCGGCGGCGGCAAGAAACTCATTCACCGTGGCGGTGAGCAGCACGCCGGCGCGGGCCAGCGCGGCCTCCATCGCCGCATAGGTGCTGCCGGTGGCATCGTTCAGCCGCAACCCCGGCGCGATGGCCACCACCGGGCGCAGCCTTGCCGCCATGCGCGCGGCCGAGAAAAAGGCGCGCGGGTCGCGCAGGCGGTCAATTTCAACCATGATCGCGGCAGTGCCGGGGTCGCGCCCCAGATGGTCCAGCACCAGCCCGAAGCCGATTGTTGCATTGTTTCCGCCGATGCCGATGAGATGGCTGAACCCCACCCCGTTCGGCACCGCCCAGTCGATCACGGTGCGGGCGATGGAGGAGGATTGACCGACCAGCGCCACCCGCCCCTTGCCGGGAACCAGCGGAAACGGGCTGGCGTTTAGCCCCAGCCCCGGTTGCACCATACCAAAGCTATGCGGGCCCAGCGTGCGAATGCCCGCTGCCAGCGCCATCTCCCGCAAGCCCTGCCCCTGCATATACGAGAGCACAATGGCGCCATGTGCGCCGCGCGCCGCGTGGGCGGCCAGGGCAGCGGGTACATCCGGCGCGTCATCCGCCACCAAAGCGAGGTCGGTATCGCCCACCGGCCCGGTTTCCGCCGTGCTGATGCTCCCGGCGAACCCGCCCGCGCGCAAATTTTCCAGCACCCGGGCGCCGAGCGGCGTTGCGCTGCCGCTCAGGCAGAGCGAGGCCGGGTGAAACATGCGGGCCGGGTCGAACCGCCGCCTTGGCGCCGTGGTCATGCTCTGTCTTCCTGCTGCTTGTCCCCGATATACACCGGCAAGCGGGTTTGCATCCATGCTCCATGCCCTGGTGAGGCGACCGCGAACTGGGGTATGAACCCGCCCCATGGACTCTTTCGATCAACAGGCCGCGGCGGTTTCTCAGCGGCTGCCGCCCAGCAATGCCCAGGCCGAGCAGGCGTTGCTGGGCGCGCTTCTGGCCAATAACAAGGCCTATGAGCGGGTTTCCGACTTCCTGCTGCCAGAGCATTTCGCCGACCCGATCCATGGCCGCATCTTCCAGGCCATCTCCCGGCGCTGCGAGCAGAACATGGTGGCCGACCCGATCACCCTGCGTGCCGAATTGGAGCATTCGGGCATGTTGGAGGAGGTGGGCGGCACCGTTTATCTTGCCCAGCTGCTCTCGGCCATGGTCGGCATCATCAACGCCGGGGATTATGGAAAACTGATCCACGATGCCTGGCTGCGCCGCCAGCTGATCGATATCGGCGAGACGACGGTGAATGACGCCTACGCCGCCGAGCCGGAGCTGGATGGCACTGCGCAGATCGAGAAAGCCGAGCAGGCCTTGTTCAACCTCGCCACCAAGGGCGGGGTGGAGGGCAAAGGCATCTCCTTCCACGACGCGCTGATTGCGGCCATCGACCTGGCGGAGAAGGCGTTCCGCAACCAGGGCTCGGTCTCGGGCCTGGATACGGGCTTGCGGGATTTGAACAAGCGCACCGGCGGCTTGCACAAATCCGACCTTATCATCCTGGCCGGGCGGCCGGGCATGGGCAAGACGGCGTTGGTGACCAAGATCGCCTTCGGCGCCGCCAAGGCGATGCTGGCCAATGCCCGGGCCGAAAACCCCAATGCGCTCGCCAAGCAATGCGTGGCCATTTTTTCCCTGGAAATGAGCGCTGACCAGCTGGCGACGCGTCTGCTGGCTGAGGAGGCGGAAGTTTCTGGCGACAAGATCCGCCGTGGTGAAATTTCAGCCAGGGATTTTGATACCTTCGTGCGCGTCAGCCGCGAGATCGCGGATATTCCGCTGGTGATCGACGATACCCCGGCGATCACGCTCTCGGCCCTGCGCACGCGCTGCCGCCGCTTGCAACGCACACAAGGGCTGGGGCTGGTAATTGTGGATTACCTGCAGCTCATGCGCCCGTCTTTGGGCACCCGCCCGGAAAGCCGCGTGCTGGAGATCAGCCAGATCACGCAAGGGCTGAAGGCGATTGCAAAAGAACTGGCGGTGCCGGTGATCGCCCTTTCCCAGCTCTCACGCTCCGTGGAATCACGCGAGGACAAGCGCCCGCAGCTTTCGGATTTGCGTGAATCCGGCTCTATCGAGCAGGATGCCGACATGGTGATGTTCATCTACCGCGACGAATATTATCTGGCCCAGCGCGAGCCGAAAGTCACCAATTTCGAGCGTGATGACAAATTCCAGGAGGCGCATGAGAAATGGCAGGCGGACATGCAATCCGTCTACCAGAAGGCGGAACTGATTATCGCCAAGCAGCGCCATGGCCCCACCGGCAAGATCGACCTGTTCTTCCAGGGCGAGTTCACTAAATTCGCTGATCTGGATACGATTCATGCGTAACGAAACATTGTGACCGCCCGGCTTGAGATCGACCTTGGCGCGATTGCCGATAATTGGCGCTATCTTGCCGGGTTGAGCAAAGGCGAGACCGCCGCCGTGGTGAAGGCCGATTCCTATGGGCTGGGTGCGGCACAGGTGGCCCCGGTGCTGGCGCAAGCGGGGTGCAAAACCTTCTTCACCGCGCATCTGGCGGAGGCAGTGGCGCTGCGCCCGCTGGTGCCGCAGGCACGGATTCTGGTGCTGAATGGGCTGGCGCCGCATGCGGCGGCGGAATTCATCGCGCATGACCTGACCCCGGCACTTGTCTCGCTGCAGGATTTGTCGGTGTGGCGGGCGGCGGCGGCCCGGTTGGAGCGCAAGCTGGCCGCGGTTCTGCATCTGGAAACCGGCATGAACCGACTGGCGCTGGGCAAGCGGGAGCTGGCGGCGCTGCATGAGGACAGAACCCAACTGGACGGTGTGGCCGTGGAGATGGTGATGACACATCTGCTGGCTGCCGATGCGCCGGAGGATGCGCGCAACCAGCGCCAGTTGCAGGATTTCCTGGCCATGGCGGCGCGGTTTCCGGGGGCAAAGCGCAGCATCGCCAATTCGCCGGGTATTTTTTTGGGCGCGGATTTCCACCTCGACCTCACCCGCCCCGGTGCGGCGCTTTACGGGCTTAATCCCAGCCCGGCCCAGCCGCACCGGATGCGCCCGGTGGTGAGGCTGAGCGCGCCGATTTTGCAGATACGCGATATCCAGCGGGGCGAAACTGTCGGCTATGGCGCCAGCTGGACAGCCCTGCGCCCAAGCCAGATCGCCACCATTGGCGTGGGCTATGCGGATGGGCTGCATCGCACGCTTTCAAACCGTGGCACGGCCTATTTTGACGATACCCCCGTTCCCCTGGTAGGCCGGGTGTCGATGGACCTCGCCATTTTCGATGTCACCGATGTGCCGGCCAATCCTGGCGACCCGCTGGTTCTGCTGGATGCGCGCCGTGGCGCGGATGAGCTGGCCGATGCGGCCGGAACCATCGGCTATGAAATTCTGACCTCTTTGGGGCGCCGCTACCAGCGGCGGTATATCAACGCATGAAGGCTCTGGATGCGGTGGCCTGGCTGGGTGCCAGTGTGCTGGCACTTGTCGAGTATATCGGCGAGCTGGGGATCTTCGCGGTCTCCGGCGTTTCCCACGTGTTCCGCCCGCCCTGGTATCCGCGCCAGCTTGGCCGGGCGTTTCTGGAGATCGGCTATTTCTCGCTGCCGGTGGTGGCACTTACCGCCTTGTTCACAGGCATGGTGCTGGCGCTGCAATCCTACACCGGTTTCTCCCGCTTTGGGGCGGAGAGCGCCATCGCCTCTGTGGTGGTGCTTTCTGTGACGCGTGAACTTGGGCCGGTGCTGGCCGGCTTGATGGTTTCAGGCCGCGCCGGGGCGGCCATCGCCGCAGAGCTTGGCACCATGCGCGTGACCGACCAGATCGACGCGCTTTCCACCCTTTCTACCGAGCCGATGAAATATCTGGTGGCCCCCCGGCTGCTGGCGGCGACCATTGCGCTGCCGCTGCTGGTGGTGCTGGCCGATATTCTGGGCGTGATGGGCGGCTATCTGGTGGGCGTTTACAAGCTGGGGTTTTCCTCCGGGGGTTATCTCAACAGCACCTTTACCAACCTGCAGACGCAAGACGTGGTCTCCGGCCTTATCAAGGCGGCGGTGTTCGGGTTCATCATCGCGCTCATGGGCTGCTTTAACGGCTACCGCTCGCGCGGTGGCGCGCAGGGCGTGGGCGCGGCCACCACCGCGGCGGTGGTTTCGGCCTCCATCCTCATCCTGGCGCTGGACTATGTTCTCACCCAGGTGCTGTTCGTCAAATGAGCAACCCGAAAATCCGCATCCGTGGCCTGAAGAAGCATTTTGGCCCGAAAAAGGTGCTGGATGGCATCGACCTTGATGTTGAGGTCGGCACCGGCATGGTCGTCATCGGCGGGTCGGGCACCGGCAAATCCGTGCTGCTGAAATCCATCCTCGGGCTGGTGACACCCGATGCGGGCAGCATCGAGATTGACGGGGTGGACGTGCTGAAAGCCCCGGCGCGCGAGGCCCGCGCCTTGCGCCAGCAGATAGGTATGCTGTTCCAGAACGGGGCGCTGTTCGATTCTCTGCCGGTCTGGGAAAATGTCACCTTCGGGTTGCTGGCGCAGAAAAAGCTGAGCCGCGCCAAGGCCAGAGACATGGCGGTGGAAATTCTGGCGCAGGTGGGGCTGGGGGCGGATGTGGCTGGGCTCTCCCCGGCGGACCTCTCCGGTGGCATGCAAAAACGCGTGGGCCTGGCCCGCGCCATCGCCGCCCGACCGGCGATCATGTTTTTCGACGAGCCGACCACCGGGCTGGACCCGATCATGGGGGCGGTGATCGACGAACTGATTGTGGATTGCGTGAAGCGGCTTGGCAGCACCTCAGTTGCCATCACCCACGACATGGCTTCCGCCCAGCGCATTGCCGACAAGGCGGCGATGCTGTTTGAGGGCAAAATCACCTGGACCGGCCCGGCTGGTGAACTGCTGACCACCTCAGACCCGGTGGTGGACCAGTTCACCCACGGCCGCGCCCATGGGCCGATCCAGATGGCGCTGCGCAAGTAGGCTCATCCGGCTCTAAAACAATGAAATAGAACGCGATATGTTCAGGTTGATGCTGCGGCATCGCCCCAAACGCGCGGCCTTCGTTTCAGGGGCTGGACGATATAGGCGCTTGCATCCCAGCGTTATAATTCCAGTTTTTTAATATCCTCCGCCCCGGCATTCCGCTTTACGGGAAAAATCCGGCACGGCAGATAGCGCGCCAGTGCGGCTTGCGTTTCTGCTGTTGGCACCGGGGCAGTCGCACTCTCATTCAGCAGAATCGCGTGAATCGAAATGCCCCGCCGCAGTAAAAATTCCGCGGTGGTGATGCAATGGCTGATGCTGCCAAGATAGGTTCCGCTCACCAGCAGCACCGGCAAATTCAAATCAGCTATCCAGTCCGCTGTCATTTTCGTTTCGGTCAGTGGTACGGCGGCCCCGCCGGCACCTTCAATCAGCGTTGGCCCCTTCGCCAGTTCCACCCGGCAGAAGCCCAGCAGCGCCGCATAGTCGATGCTCTGCCCTTCGCGAGCGGCCGCCATGTCCGGTGAGAGCGGCGCTTTGTAGCGCCAGGGGGTGATGGCGGCGATATTTTGCGCCGTCACCTCCGCGCCCATGGCGGTTAGCAGAATGCTGGAATCAGATACCTCGCCAGGTTCGTAACCTGAAAGCAGGGGTTTGATGGCCCTGAAAGACGGATTGGCCCGCAGCAATCCGGCGGTACAGAAGGTTTTGCCGATATCGGTGCCGGTGGCCGTGACGAAATAGCTGTTCATGCAAGGCGGTTTACGCCGGTTTGTGCCGCCCTTCCATCTCGCCCTCCTTGGCGGTAGTTTGGCGGATATTGCCCCGTTGGAGTGTGCCAGAGTGCCTGAGAGCCATATCGAAATCCGCCCAAGCTGGAGCCGCGCCGATGTGCAGGCGCTGCTGGATTTGCCGTTTGCGGAGCTGATGTTCCGGGCGATGAGCGTGCACCGCGCGCATTTCGATGCCACCAAGGTGCAAATTTCCACGCTGCTTTCGATTAAAACCGGTGGCTGCCCGGAGGATTGCGGCTATTGCCCGCAGGCCGCGAATTATGAAACCGGCACCAAGGCTTCCAAGTTGATGGCGGTGGAAGCCGTGATGGCCGAGGCTCGCGCGGCGAAGGAAAAAGGGGCAGCGCGTTTTTGCATGGGGGCGGCCTGGCGCAGCCCGAAAGACCATGACCTGGATACTGTTTGCCAGATGATCGAGGGCGTGAAGGCGCTGGGCATGGAAACCTGCGTGACGCTGGGTATGCTCGACCCCTTCCAGAGCCAGAAGCTGAAGCAGGCGGGGCTGGATTATTACAACCATAACCTGGACACCTCGCCGGAATATTACGGCAAGGTGATCACCACCCGCACCTATCAGGACCGGCTGGACACGCTGGACGCCGTGCGCGACGCCGGGATCAATGTTTGCTGCGGCGGCATTGTTGGCATGGGGGAGGATGAGAGCGACCGCGCCGGGCTGATCGCAACACTGGCCAGCCTGCCCACCCCACCGGAATCCGTGCCCATCAACGCGCTGGTGGCGGTGGAAGGCACGCCGCTGGCAAACGCCGAGACAATCGACCCGATTGATTTTGTGCGTGTGGTGGCCGCCGCTCGCATCACCATGCCCAAGAGCTATGTGCGTCTTTCAGCGGGCCGGGAGAAGATGACCGACGAAACCCAGGCGCTATGTTTTCTGGCCGGGGCGAACTCCATCTTCCATGGCGAGAAGCTGCTCACCACTAAAAACGCCAGCGTGCCGCATGACGAGGCTTTGTTCGCCAAGCTGGGGCTGCAACCGGCGCACGCGTAATGCGCGCGGGGATGGTGGGGCGGCTGTGCGCCGGACATAGATGACTTGGCTGGAGGAAGGCTGGCGGCATGTCTGGCTGCCTTATGCGCAGATGCAGACAGCCCCCTTGCCAATGGCCGTGGCCCGCACGCAGGGTGCCCGCATCATCCTGGAAGATGGGCGCGAGCTGATTGACGGCATCGCCAGCTGGTGGACCGCCTGCCACGGCTATAACCACCCGGATATCCAGCAAGCCGTTGCCGACCAGCTTGAGGCCATGCCGCATGTGATGTTCGGCGGGCTGGCGAACCAACCGGCCTACAGGCTCGCCACCCGGCTGGCGGCGATGCTGCCGGGGGATTTGAACCGGGTGTTCTTTACCGATTCTGGCTCGGTGGCGGTGGAGGTGGCGATTAAAATCGCCGTGCAGTCCCGCCTTAACAAAGGCGAGCGCGGGCGGACGAAGATTTTAGCGTTCTGCGGCGGTTATCATGGCGACACGCTGGGTACGATGGCCATCTGCGACCCCGAGGAGGGGATGCACAGCCTTTATACCGGGCTGCTGCCGGAGCACCCGGTGGTGCCGTTGCCCAAGGATGAAGCCAG
>JAKAZY010000151.1 GCA_021826425.1 Pseudomonadota bacterium | reverse complement strand
CTGGCGCAGCTGGCCGAAGCCCAGGCCCAGGGTGTGGCGGCCAAGCCGGTGATCGTCGGCCCGCTGACTTATCTGGCGCTCGGCAAGGCCAAGGATGGCGCGGACAAGCTTTCCCTCCTGCCCCGCCTGCTGCCCGCCTACGCCCAGCTGCTGGCTGCCCTTGGCGCGGCAGGCGCGCAATGGGTGCAGATCGACGAGCCCATCCTGGTCACCGAGCTGGATGCAACTTGGCAGGACGCTTTCCGCACCGCCTATCAGCACCTCAACACCGGCGCCGTGAAACTGCTGCTCGCCACCTATTTCGGCCCGTTGCGCGACAACCTCCCGCTGGTGGCGGCATTGCCGGTGCAGGGCGTGCATCTCGACGCGATCAATGCCCGCGATGAGGTGGAAGCGCTGATCGCGGCAAGCCCGGCTGAGCGCGTCATCTCGCTGGGCGTGGTCAATGGCCGCAACATCTGGAAGACCGATCTGGGGGCCGCGCTGGACTGGCTGGAGCCCGTGGCGAAAAGGCTCGGTGCGCGGCTGTGGCTGGCGCCCTCGTGCTCGCTGCTGCATGTGCCGGTCGACCTGGAGAGTGAGCACAAGCTGGATGCGGAGATCCGCTCCTGGCTGGCCTTTGCCGTGCAGAAGCTCGGTGAAATTCGCATACTGGCGGCGGCGCTGGCCCAGGGCCGCGACACGGTGGCGCCCGAGCTTGCGGCCAACCGTGCCGCCATTGCCTCGCGCCATGCCTCAACGCGGGTGAACAACCCGGCGGTTAAGGCGGCTGTGGCCGCCATCACCCCAGAGCTTGGGCGCCGCCAGAGTCCGTTCGCGGTGCGCGCGGCCAAGCAGGCCGCCGTTCTGAACCTGCCTCTATATCCCACCACCACCATCGGCTCATTCCCGCAGACCAAGGAAATCCGCCTGGCGCGCAGCGCGTTCAAGGCTGGGAACATCGATGAGGCGGCTTACACGCTGGCCATGCAGGCTGAGATCGAGCACAGCGTGCGCGAACAGGAGGCGCTGGGGCTGGACGTGCTGGTGCATGGCGAGGCCGAGCGCAACGACATGGTGGAATATTTCGGAGAACAACTCGACGGCTATGTGTTCAGCCAGGCCGGCTGGGTGCAGTCCTACGGCTCGCGCTGCGTGAAGCCGCCGATCCTCTTTGGCGACATCAGCCGCCCGAAGGCCATGACGGTCGCGTGGATCAGCTACGCCGCTTCGCTCACGGACAAGCCGATGAAGGGCATGCTCACCGGCCCGGTGACCATTCTCAACTGGTCCTTCGTGCGCGACGATCAGCCCCGCGCGCTCACCTGCTATCAACTCGCGCTTGCGATCCGCGAAGAAGTCCAGGATCTGGAGAAGGCCGGTGTGGGGATCATCCAGATTGACGAGGCGGCGCTGCGGGAAGGGCTGCCGTTGCGCAAATCCCAGTGGCAGGACTATCTGGATTGGGCCGTGGAATCGTTTCGCATCACGGCCAATGGCGTGAAGGATGGAACCCAGATTCACACCCATATGTGTTATTCTGAATTCAACGACATCATCGCCGCGATTGCCAACATGGATGCAGACGTCATCACCATCGAGACCTCGCGTTCAGATATGGAGTTGCTCGATGTGTTCGATGATTTCAACTATCCGAACCAGATCGGCCCGGGGGTGTATGACATCCATTCACCGAATATCCCGAGCGAGGCGCATATCGTGGCGTTGATGCAACAAGCGGCGAAGCGTATCCCGTCTGAGCGCCTGTGGGTAAACCCTGATTGCGGCCTGAAGACCCGCCAGTGGAGTGAGGTGATCCCCGCGCTCACCAATCTGGTCAGCGCGGCACGCGCCTTGCGCGCCGCCGCCTGATCAAAGCCTTTAGGAAACCAAAAAGCGGATGTTTGGAGCCTGATCGCTTTAAGTGCGATCAGGCTCTGGCCAAGCGGTTATGCAGACGCGGATAGAACACGCTTACGGCAAGGCCCAGGACCACCAGCATCGCTGCGGCGAGCTTCCATGCCGGCATCGGCTCGCTGAGCCACAGCACCGCAGTCCCCATGCCGAAGACCGGCACGAGCAACGCCCAGGGGCTGACCGTGGCGGAGGGATAGCGCGCCAGCAAAAACCCCCAGCTGGCGTAGCCAAACCAGCTATTGCCGAGCGACTGCCACACCACAGCGGCCCAGCCCCAGAGGGTGGCATGACCAATGGCCTGGCCGATAGCCGCCGGGCCTTCCACCAGCAGCGACATCGCGAGCAACGGCGGGGCTGAAAAAAGGCTGCCCCAAACCACGTAGGCCAAAAAATTATCCGGCCGGCCCTCACGCGCGACGATATTGCCGACCGCCCAGCAGGCAGCGGCGAGCACCACGAGCGCCAGGCCGAGCGGCGTGGTGTGGCCGTTGACATGTGCCGCGATTACCCCGATGCCAGCCACCGCCAGCAGGCAGGCGGCGACCTGAAAGCCGCGCACCATCTCGCCGCTGCGCGCCATGGACAGGAAGATGGTGAAAAACACCTGGACCTGGATGACCAGCGAGGCCAGACCCGGAGAGATATGGCCATCCATTGCCAGAAACAGCAGGCCGAATTGCCCGGCGCCGATGAGCACGCCATAGGCGGCGAGGTTAAGCCAGGAAACATTCGGCCGCGGCAGGAACAAAATGCCGGGCAGGGCCGCGATGGTGAAGCGCAGCCCGGCGAAGAGGAAGGGGGGAAACTGGTCTAGCCCGAGCCGGATGACAACAAAATTGCTGCCCCAGACAGCGGTAATGGCCAGCGCGAGAAGCCCGTGCCGCAAGCTGAGCGTTGTGTGTTGCATTAGACCCTCCCCGTTGACGCAGCGTTGGCTCGCCGCGCACGAATTAGGCAGGTTCCGCTCAAGGGAGAATGCCCGCGCATGCAAGGCTCTTCTGCGCACGCTGGGCAGCTTTGGGCTGCGCCGCCATTTCGGGCGCTCGCGAATATAGCATCTATAGTGATTCACATTAATAATATTACGCGTTAATATTTGTCACCTTTTGGGGGCGAATGATGGGCTATAGCGTTGATTTACGTGAGCGTGTTGTTGGCTATGTTCGTAGTGGCGGCGGTCTGACCGAAGCGGCCCGGTTATTCAAGGTTAGCCGGACGACCCTCCCCGCGTAAGCGATGCTTGATGGCCCTTCTTCCCCATTTATTCGGGATGTGATTTCCGATTTTGAGGCGAGAGAAGGCTTTGAGACGGAATTATGGACGACATTAAAGACGGCGCTAAGGGTGTTTATCGGCATGTTGAGGTGCTGACGGGTCCGGATCGGCGGCGACGCTGGTCTGCGGATGAGAAGTCTCGAATTGTTGCTGAATCTTTGGTTCCTGGAGCTGTGGTGTC
>JAKAZY010000030.1 GCA_021826425.1 Pseudomonadota bacterium | reverse complement strand
ACATAGCGTAAGGCTGAAAAATCCTCAGTTGCAAAACCAACGGAGTCAAAGAGCGTGATTTGATTTGCAGCTGTCCGGCCATCAATTTTGCCGGTGATCACTTGCCATAGCTCATGCACCTCGTGGCTGGCGGGAAGCTGTTGAATCTCACCTTCGATCCTCGTCTGCGGTGGATATTCGACAAAGATTTTCGAACGCAGAAGAATGTCACGATGAAGCTCGGTCTTACCAGGACAATCACCACCGATTGCATTGATATGTACGCCAGCTCCAACTAGATTATCAGTCAGAATAGTCGCATTCTGCTTGTCTGCGGTGGCCGTAGTAATAATGTCCGCGCCATGCACAGCCTCCTCTGCCGAAACGCAGGATGTGATGTGGAAGCCGAACTTACCGAGATTGCCTGCGCATTTGCGCGTGGCCGCCGGATCCGTATCGTAAAGCCTCAAGCTCTTAACGCCGAGCATCGCCTTGAAGGCCATGGCTTGAAATTCAGACTGTGCACCATTACCGATCATTGCCATGGTCCGGGCATTTTTAGGTGCCAGATACTTGGCGGCTACGGCGGAAGTTGCCGCGGTGCGCAACGCCGTCAGAATTGTCATTTCGGACAGCAATATGGGATACCCCGTCGCCACATCCGCGAGCAGGCCGAACGCGGTCACAGTTTGCCGACCGGTACGCGTATTCTTGGGGTGGCCATTCACATATTTGAATGCATAGAGTGCTTCGTCGTTAGCCGGCATCAGTTCGATCACGCCATCAACCGAATGGGCGGCAACGCGCGCGGACTTGTCAAAATCTTCCCAGCGGCGGAAATCCTCCTCTACATAAGCGGCGAGTTCAGTGAGAAAACGCTCTATGCCGATTTTGAGAATCAACTTCATCATATGATCGACACTGACGAAAGGTACAACGTTCAAATTGGTGGGTTGAGGCATCAGAAACTCCAGGTTGGGCGGTCCAGCACGCGGCGGCCGAGGAGGCTTGCCACAAGATCCACTAGCAATGTCGCGGTGCGTCCGCGTTCATCGAGAAATGGGTTCAACTCCACAATATCCAGGCTAGACACGAGGCCACTGTCATGCAGCATCTCCATTACGAGATGCGCTTCGCGAAAGGTTACGCCGCCGGGCACGGTGGTGCCCACAGCCGGGGCGATGGCGGGGTCAAGAAAATCAACATCCAGGCTGACATGCAGCAACCCATTATCAGCGTGTACGCGGTCCAAGAAACGCCGCAACAAAGGTGCAATGCTATATTCATCGATTGCGCGCATGTCGAAAATGGTGATGCCGCTGTCTGGCAGAGCGCGTCGTTCCGCATCGTCAACGCTGCGGATGCCCAGCATGGCGACATTATGCGGGTCAAGCGCCGTGGCAAGCGGCGGGAAGCCGCCTTCAAATCCCTTCTGCCCGGTAACATAGGCCATTGGCGTGCCGTGAATATTGCCGCTGAGCGTGGTGCCAAGATTATGGAAATCAGGATGTGCATCAAGCCAAAGCGCGAAGAGGGGGCGGCCCTGTGCCACCGCCCGGCGGGCCAGACCTGAGACTGTGCCAGCAGACAGGCTGTGGTCCCCGCCCATGAAGATGGGCATGCCATCGGCGCTCACTTCGAAGGCTATTTCGGTAAGTTCCCTTATCCAGGCCGCTACTTCCGGCAGTTTTTTGAGGGCAGGATTGGGAAATTCCGCCGTCATCGGTGCCCGTGGGCTCACCGTGCCAAGATCCGTTACGCGATGGCCAAGGCTGACAATGGCCGACCCCAGCCCCGCTGTGCGCAGGGCGCTGGGGCCCATTTCGCATCCAAGCCGCCCGGCACCGTCCTGCACCGGCACGCCAATCAATTTGCAATGTCTGATCGTCATGCGTTTCCCATAAACGGCGCTGTGGCCATTTTTTGGAAAACTGACAGACAGATATGGCGAAGTGAACAATATAAATTGGCATTTATTCTAATATATTTTATCATTTTGGCAGGTATTTTTTTCAAAGCGAGAAAAAGTGGACGAAATAGATCATAAGCTGATCAGTCTTTTGCGCCATAATGGGCGCTACAGCATTTCGGACCTGGCTGTGGAGCTGGGGCTTTCGCGCGCCACTGTGCGCACACGCATTGAACGTCTGACGCAATTTGGCACTATTCTTGGCTACACGGTTATTCTCAAATCCGATGCCGTTGAGCAGCCGGTGCGCGGTATCATGATGATTGAGGTGGAAGGCCATGCGGCGGACCGCGTTGTCCGCAGCCTTTCTGGTTTTCCCGAGATTTCGGCCGTCCATTCAACGAATGGCCGCTGGGACCTGATTGTGGAGCTTGGCACCGAAACGCTGACCGACCTGGACTTCGTTTTGCGGCGGATCAGGCTGATCCAGGGCGTCAGCAACAGCGAAACCAACCTGCTCCTGGCCACGTCTCGCTCAACCAAAGCGCGGATGTAAGAGGCGTCAGGTCTCCTTAACGGTTTCCATCACGACGCTGGTGGAGGTGCTGGCCACGAACGGCAGGGCTGAAATCTTCTCACCCAGCACGTCACGGTAACGGCGGATATCGGGTGTACGTATCTTCAGGAGATAATCAAAGCGCCCTGCGATCATGTGACATTCTTCCACCTCTTTCACTTTTTTCACCGCCGCATTGAAGCCGATCAGAGCTTCTTCCTTGGTGCTGGTCAGCTTCACCTCAGCGAAAGCCACATGGTCCAAACCCAGCTTCGAGGGATTGAGAACGGCTTTGAATCCCTCGATGAACCCCTTCTCAATCAAGCGTCTGAGACGGATCTGGCACGGGGTTTTCGAGAGTCCGACCTGCTCGGCCAATTCTGTCACAGAAATGCGCCCATCCCGCAGGACGGCATCGAGAATTTTATGGTCGTATTGGTCTATTTCACCAATATTTTCATGTTTTGTTGCCATATATCCTGAATTTATAAATAAATTTGGGAAAATTGTATATATATTGACTGTTCTTCAGTCCAAAAATATTCGGCCAATCTGCTAGTCTGGGTCCTAACCGAATTATTTGGAAAGTCACCCGCATGGCCGATTCCACCCATCAGGGCTTGTCTGAAGTCTCCCAGCCCTTTTCCCGGTTCGCGCCGCCCGTACGCGCGCAAAGTCCGCTGCGTCGGGCCATTACGCAAGCTTACCGCCGCTCGGAACCAGACTGCGTGCCGCCGCTAATCAGCGTTGCACAATTACCGGCATCAATGCGCCATGCCATTGCCGATACCGCACGCCAGCTCGTTGCGGCCTTGCGTGGCAAATATAAGGGCACTGGGGTAGAAGGGTTGGTGCAGGAATACTCGCTCTCCAGTCAGGAGGGGGTAGCATTGATGTGCCTAGCCGAGGCCCTTCTGCGCATTCCTGACAATGCGACGCGCGACGCGTTGATCCGCGACAAGATCTCGGAGGGGGATTGGCGCACGCATTTTGGGGGTGGCCGTTCCCTGTTTGTTAACGCCGCCACATGGGGTCTTATAGTCACCGGCAGGCTTACCGGCACGGTGAACGAGTATGGGCTGAGCGCCGCGTTGACACGGCTGATTGCCCGTTGCGGCGAACCGGTGATCCGCCGCGGGATTGACATGGCCATGCGGATGATGGGCGAGCAGTTCGTTACCGGGCAGACGATTGCGGAAGCGCTGACGCGCGCCCGCAGGCTGGAGGCCCGCGGCTTCCGCTATTCCTATGACATGCTCGGCGAAGCCGCCATCACAGCGGCGGATGCGGAGCGCTATTACGCTGATTACGAGCAGGCCATCCATGCCATCGGCCAGGCTGCGACGGGCCGGGGTGTTTATGAACGGCCGGGTATTTCCATCAAGCTTTCAGCCTTGCATCCGCGCTACAGCCGCACCCAGGCGGATCGGGTTATGGCCGAATTGCTACCGCGCGTGCAAAAGCTGGCGCGCCTCGCAAAATCCTATGACATCGGCCTTAATCTAGACGCGGAGGAAGCTGACCGGCTGGAGCTCTCTCTCGATATCCTGGAGGAGTTGAGCTTTGATCCGGCGCTTGATGGCTGGAGCGGACTTGGTTTTGTGGTGCAAGCCTACGGCAAGCGCTGTCCTTTTGTTATTGACTATATCATCGACCTCTCCCTCCGTGCCGGGCGGCGCATGATGGTGCGGCTGGTAAAGGGTGCCTATTGGGACTCGGAAATCAAGCGCGCGCAATCGGAGGGTCTGGAGGGATTTCCGGTTTATACCCGCAAAATCTACACGGATGTTGCTTATATCGCCTGCGCGCGCAGGCTGCTGGCCGCGCCAAAGGCGGTGTTTCCTCAATTTGCTACACATAACGCGCAGACATTGGCCACGATTTATCACCTCGCGGGGCCTGATTTCCACGTCGGCAAATATGAATTTCAATGCCTGCACGGAATGGGCGAACCACTTTACGACGAGGTTGTGAGTGCGGAGAAACTCGGTCGCCCTTGCCGCATCTATGCGCCGGTGGGAACACATGAGACGCTGCTCGCCTATCTCGTTCGGCGGCTGCTGGAAAACGGCGCCAACTCCTCCTTTGTGAACCGCATTGCTGACCCTGGGATCACAATCGACGCGCTGATCACCGACCCGGCCGCAATTGCGGCCGCAATGCCCCAGCCCGGCGCGCCGCACGAGCAGATCGCCCTGCCGGAGGCGCTTTATGGAGCGGCGCGTGAAAATTCTTCGGGGCTTGATCTTGCCAACGAGCTCACTTTGTCAGCCCTCACACAAACACTGGCCGCCACCAGCCGCACAACGTGGCACGCGGAGCCGCTTCTGGCTGACGGCACCGGCAAGGGTGCCGCACGGCCGATCCTCAACCCAGGCGACCACCGCGATATTGTCGGCACAGTCGTTGAACTCGATGCGTCGAAAGCCGTCCACGCAGTTGGGTTGGCGGTCGGGTATGCGCCCGCCTGGGCCGCTACTCGGCCAGCGGAGCGCGCCGCGAGGCTGGAAGCGGCGGCCAATCTGCTGCAGGCACGCATGCAAACCCTGATGGGTCTGATCATCCGCGAGGCAGGTAAAACCGCTGCGAATGCCGTAGGCGAGGTGCGAGAGGCTATTGATTTTCTGAGATATTATGCAGCTCAGGCACGTGAAACACTCACGCCCAAGCACGCCCCGCTCGGCACGGTTCTCTGCATCAGCCCCTGGAATTTTCCGCTGGCCATTTTTACCGGCCAGATTGCCGCTGCTCTGGCCGCAGGCAATACCGTGCTGGCCAAATCGGCCGATTCTACGCCGCTTATCGCAGCTGAGGCGATAAAAATTTTGTACGAGGCGGGTATTCCGCGCGGGGCCCTGCAATTCACGCCGGGCAATGGCATGCTCGGGGCGGCGCTGGTGGATGCGCCCGGTATAGCTGGCGTTATGTTCACCGGCTCCACAGAGGTTGCAAGGCTTATCCAGGCGCAACTTGCGCGGCGCTTATCCCCCGATGGCACGCCAATTCCGCTGATCGCCGAAACTGGGGGTCAGAACATGATGCTCGTTGACTCGTCAGCCCTGGTGGAACAGGTGGTGGCGGATGCAATCGTCTCCGCATTCGACAGTGCCGGCCAGCGCTGTTCCGCCCTTCGAGTGTTGTGCCTCCAGGAGGATATCGCAGACCGGACCATGACCATGCTGCGCGGTGCCTGCCATGAGCTTCGCGTTGGCCGCACGGACGAGTTAGCCACCGATGTCGGCCCGGTCATCAACAAAACCGCAATGGCCAGAATCAACCAGCATATTGAGAGGCTGCGCGGCCTTGGCTGCCAAATTGAGCAACTGTCTCTTCCCGAAGCCTGCGTGAATGGAACCTATGTGCCACCAACGATAATTGAAATTCCCTCGCTATCGGTTCTGGAGCGCGAGGTGTTCGGCCCCGTTCTGCATGTCTTGCGCTATAAGCGCAACGCATTGAACAAGCTGATCGGTGACATCAACGCCACCGGTTACGGTCTTACATTCGGCTTGCATACACGGCTTGACGAGACGATTGCGCATGTCACCGGCCGGGTTAGAGCGGGCAATCTCTATGTCAACCGCAACATTATCGGTGCGGTGGTGGGCGCGCAGCCATTCGGGGGGCGGGGCTTGTCTGGTACAGGCCCTAAGGCGGGCGGGCCACTTTACCTCAGTAGGCTACTGCGCAACCCGCCGGCTCCGGCCTGGCCGGCACCAGCGGCTGAGACACCGGCGCTGCGCGGCTTTATTGCTTGGTTGGAGGCAAAAGGTGAGACCGGCGCCGCCAGTGCCGCGCGAAGCGACGCACGGCACTCTCCGCTTTGGCTGCGGCTTGAATTAGATGGGCCGGTCGGAGAACGAAATATTTATGAGCTGCATCCACGTGGGCGCATTCTGCTGGCTCCGCAAAGCGTCCAGGGGATGTACCAACAACTCGCCGCCGTGCTGGCAACGGGCAACGAAGCCGTTATCGATGACCAGCCCAGCTTGCGCGGCGCTTTGGCCGAGCTTCCCGGTGATGTGGTCAGTACCATTTTCTGGAGTGCGGATTGGGAGCAGGACGGCCCCTTCTGCGGCGCACTTCTGGAGGGGGACACCACACGCCTCACGACTCTCAGCCAACGGATTGCAGCTTTGCCTGGACCCTTAGTGCTCATCCAGGCTGCACCCTCCGGCGCCGTGCAGCACCTTGTAGCGCCTTATTGCCTCAACTGGCTGGCCGAGGAGGTTTCCATCTCTATCAATACCGCTGCGGCGGGCGGCAATGTCAGCCTTATGGCGCTGGGCTGACAGGGCTTGGCAAGGTTCCGCACCTGAAACTTCAGCTCAATCTGATCAGACCGCAGATATTTGCGGATCGTGTTCCGCGATACGCAAAGCCGCCGCGAAATCTCCCGGATCGGCACGTGCTCACGCTTATGCCACCGGCGGATAATGCTCAAAAAAACCATGTCCAACACGCCGTTCACCCCCGCCCATTCCAGGCCAAGAAACAGTCAAACATGAGTCAAATCTCAGTGGAAATATCCAGCCTTCCCGGTTCACCTCTACCCAGAATCACCTTGGGAAAATGGATATTGCGAAATTTTCAATAGGAAAACTTGAGATGAACGACTGAATAGAGAAATCTTCTACAGCCTCAAGGAAGCATAAATCCTCATTGAGGAAGGGCGTAACCACGACAATACGCTCAGGCCACATTCAGCGCTTGGGTACAAGCCGCCGGCGCCACAAACCATCCAGCCAAATATAATTGACCTCCACCAGGCCGCATGACCGCGCGATCTCAAAGACGCTGCTACAAAGAAAACGTCAGGCCAGGGCTGCCCGCTTTCGATGAGAGCGCGATGACTTTAGGTTCGCTCACTTTACGAGCGAGCCTGAAGTCTGAATTGCCCTCTATCTCATTGTTTTAGAGGCGGATTCAGATTTTAGAGCGGATCACTTCGTGATTCGATCCAATATCACCCGGCTCTAGCACAATATGCATTTAGATTGACGCGGCGGCGTCAATATAGATTCATCAAGTCGCTCGCTCAAACATAAAACTAGAGCGTGCAGCTAAAAGCTGAACGCTCTAAAGTTCAAAAACCCTGGATCACCCCGCTTTGCCGGGTAATCCAGGGTCATCGCGCTTCACATAAAGCAGAGGGCAATTCAGCCCCTGCATTACCCCGCTTTGCGGGGCAATGCAGGGTCATCGCGCTCTGGTCAGGCCAGATCGAAGCGATCGAGGTTCATCACCTTGGTCCATGCCGCCACGAAATCCCGGACGAACTTCTCCTGCGCGTTCGCGCTGGCATAGACTTCAGCCAGGGCGCGAAGCTGGGAGTCTGAACCAAAGATGAGATCGACACGGCTGCCGGTCCATTTTGCTGCGCCGGTTTTGCGGTCGTGCCCGGCAAATGCGGTCCCGTCCTGCGTGGTTGGCGTCCATTCCGTTCCCATATCCAGCAGGTTCACGAAGAAGTCGTTGCTCAACGTCTCCGGCCGGCTGGTGAAAACACCATGCTTGCTCTGGTCGAAATTGGTGTTCAGCACACGCATGCCGCCAATAAGCACGGTCATCTCGGGTGCTGTCAGCGTCAGCAATTGTGCTTTATCAACCAGCAAAGCTTCGTCGGACAGCGTGTATTTGCCCTTGACGTAGTTGCGGAAGCCATCGGCGATCGGCTCCAGCAAACCAACCGATTCCACATCGGTCTGCTCCTGCGAGGCGTCCATGCGCCCGGGTGTGAAGGGAACGCTGACATCAAGCCCGGCCTTCTTCGCCGCCATCTCCACGCCAACGCCACCCGCCAGCACGATCAGGTCGGCGAGAGAAACTTTCTTGCCGCTGTGCTGGGCGCTGTTGAAGCTGCCCTGAATGGCTTCAAGCGCTGTTAACACCTTCGCCAGTTGCGCGGGCTGGTTCACCTCCCAGTCCTTCTGCGGTGCCAGCCGGATGCGTGCACCGCTTGCGCCGCCCCGTTTGTCGGAGCCACGGAAGGTGGAGGCCGACGCCCAGGCGGTGGAGACCAGCGCCGAGATGGACAGGCCAGAGGCCCGGATTTTATCCTTCAGGGCGGCGATGTCCTGTGCATCGACCAAGACATGATCGACCGCGGGGATAGGGTCCTGCCAGATGAGCTCTTCCGCCGGCACGTCCGGGCCCAGATAGCGCGCGCGCGGTCCCATGTCGCGGTGGGTAAGCTTGAACCAGGCGCGGGCGAAAGCATCCGCAAACTCATCGGGATGCTCAAAAAAACGTCGTGAGATTTTCTCGTAGGCCGGATCAAAGCGCAAGGAGAGATCCGTGGTCAGCATGGTTGGCGCATGCCGCTTCGCCGGGTCGTGGGCATCCGGGATGGTGCCTGCGCCCGCGCCGTTCTTGGGTGTCCATTGATGCGCGCCGGCGGGGCTCTTCGTCAGTTCCCATTCATAGCCAAACAGTTTCGCGAAGTAATCATTGCTCCATTTCGTAGGGGTTGAAGTCCAGATGACTTCAAGGCCACTGCCGATCGCATCGCCGCCTTTGCCGGTGCCAAAACTGCTCTTCCAGCCAAAGCCCTGCGCCTCGAGGGGCGATGATTCCGGGTCGGGGCCGACATGGGTGGTGGGCCCGGCGCCGTGGGTTTTGCCGAATGTGTGGCCACCTGCGATCAGCGCCACGGTTTCTTCATCGTTCATCGCCATCCGCGCGAAGGTTTCGCGGATATCATGGGCCGCGGCGACCGGGTCCGGGTTGCCGTCCGGGCCTTCCGGGTTGACATAGATCAGGCCCATTTGCACGGCAGCCAGCGGGTTTTCGAGGTCGCGTTCGCCCGTGTAGCGCTTGTCGGCGGCCAGCCAGGCGCTCTCGGAACCCCAATAGACATCCTCATCGGGTTCCCAGACATCCGCGCGCCCGCCGGCAAAGCCGAAGGTCTTGAAGCCCATCGATTCCAGGGCAACATTGCCGGCAAGAATCATCAGGTCCGCCCAGGAGATGGCATCGCCGTATTTCTGCTTAATCGGCCAGATCAGCCGCCGCGCCTTGTCCAGCAGGACATTATCCGGCCAACTGTTAAGGGGCGCGAAGCGCTGCTGGCCGGTTCCCGCACCACCGCGGCCGTCGGCCGTGCGGTAAGTGCCGGCGCTGTGCCAGGCCATGCGGACGAAAAAAGGCCCGTAATGGCCGAAATCCGCCGGCCACCAATCCTGTGAGTCGGTCATAAGGGCGTGCAGATCGTTCTTCACGGCGGCGAGGTCGAGGCCCTTGAACGCCTTGGCGTAGTTGAAGTCCCCGCCCATCGGGTTGGACAAGGCGGAATGCTGGTGAAGAATGTTCAGGTTCAGCTTATTTGGCCACCAGTCGAGGTTCGAGCGTGCGCTCATGGGGCGCCTCGCACCACTCCCATGGATGACCGGGCATTTCCCCGCCGGCGTTTCGTTATCTGCGTCCATCTTTGTCTCCTGCCGTGATGACTATGTTTAAATCGCTCAGGGGGCGGTGCCGAAGCTGCGCTGAGACGCGCACTTCTTTCCTGCCCGAGTGTGACTGCTTGAACTAGTACCAAATCCTCATGATAAGATAAATTTTGATTTTCTGATAGAATGGATAATCTGAGATTATGACAAATCTGACGCTCAGGCAGCTACGGTATGTTGAGGCATTGGCACGCTATGGGCATTTCGGGCGAGCAGCCTCGGCTTGCGCCATCTCGCAGCCGGCACTGTCGATGCAGGTCAAGGAGCTGGAGGAAGAGCTGGGAACGGAACTGTTTGAACGTGGCTTGCGCCAGGTGACATTGACCGCATTCGGGGAAGAGCTTCTTGCGCAAATCCGTGAAATTTTGCGCGCGGTCGATGAACTTGGCGATATGGCGCGCGCCTCGCAGAACAGGCTGGCGGGGCGGCTGCGCGTCGGCGTCATTCCAACAATCGCGCCCTATCTTCTGCCGACCATTATCGGCGAGTTGACCCGAGTTTATCCTGTGCTCGACGTTTACGTGCGCGAAACGCTGACCACCAAGCTTATCGAGGAGCTGAAAGAGGGACGTCTGGATACGGCCATCGTCGCCCTGCCGGTGTCTGAACCTTCGCTGACCGAAGTCGCCCTGTTTACTGAGCACTTTGTTCTTGTTCGGCCCAAAGCCGATGCGGGAAAGCCAGTACCAAGCCGTGAGGCGCTATGCGCGATGAAGCTGCTCCTTCTTGAGGAAGGCCATTGCTTTCGTGATCAGGCGCTGTCGTTCTGCAACATGCGCGCGATCTCTCCCAGAGAAGTGCTGGATGGAAGCTCGCTGTCCACGCTGGTTCAGATGGTCGGTGCTGGCATCGGCGTCACCCTTGTTCCTGAAATGGCCCTGGCGGTGGAAACCCGCTCAACCCCGGTGTCCGTCGCACGTTTTGATGATCCACAACCCTCGCGGACGATCGGCATGATATGGCGCAAAACCAGCCCGCTCACCCGGCAACTCTGGCAGATATCCGAGGTTGTGCGTGCGAGCGCTCAGCAGAGCGAACGCCACGCATAGTCCGACAAGGGCATGCCACCTCGCAAGGAGTCGGCAAAAGGCAAAAGGCGGCGCAAGCCAATCTCAGTGAGTGATTGACAACACTTTTCCGCCACCCCGATTTGCTGATGCAAGAGCCATTGTGCCGCCTTGGCCGGCCCGTTGAACGACACAGTCCAGCCTGCCGCGGGCCTCAAACGGCGCTCCTTTTGGGAAGCGCCGTGCAGCGGGTTTCACAAATCCTCAGGCCCGCGCAACACCCAGGCCCCGCGCCGGCGCAGCACCAGCACGTAATAGGCGATGGAGGCGGCGCAAATGCCAAGTGTGGTGAACAGGCTGGGGCGGCCGATCACCGGGTCCAGCCAGTTGGCGTAGATGACGTAGAGCATCACCACCAGGGCGATGATGGGGGCCAGCGGGAAAAGCGGCATACGATATTCACCGTGCGAGATGCTGCCTTGCAGCCGGCCGATGATGACGGCGATGCAGAGCGCGCCGTAGGTCACGATCAACCCGGTGCCGGTAATCACGAACAGCACATTCTCATTCACCAGGCAGGCCAGGGCGGCGAGCACGCCACTGACCAATGTGGCCACCCAGGGGGAATGGAAACGCGTATGGGTTTGCATGAGCGCCTTGGAAATTGGCGCAGGCCAGATCATGTCGCGCCCGGTGCTGTAGAACAGGCGCGCGCATTGCAGCATGATGGCGATGACGGCATTGAAAATGGCCAGCGCGATGCCGAGGCTGATGATCGTGTTGAGCTTGGAGCCGCCCAGAGTGCTGATGAAATCGCTCATCATATTGGATGAGCCGAGGAAGTTCTTGAGGTCCGGCGCGCCTATGAGCAGGGCGGTGAGCGGGATCAGCTCGGCGGCGACGGTGATCACCAGCGCCCAGAGGATGGCCCGTGCGACATGGCGCTTGGGGTCGTGTGTTTCTTCACCGAAATAAACGGCAGCGCCGTAGCCGTTGTAAGCGAAAATGGCAACGGCAGTGGCCATGCCAATGGTGGCAAAAGGCGAGTGAACAAGCGCGCCATTGCTCAGAATGACCGGGTTGGTGATGAGCGCGCCAATGGGCCTGGCCGCATGAAAAAACCCCAGCCAGGCCAGCGCTAGAAGCGCTAAAATTTCGATGGCGAGAAAAATGCCGGTGAGAATGGCATTGGCACGGATGTTGAGAATACCGATAAGGGTGGTAAGTGCCACGGTGGCGATGGCGGTTGGAACCATTGGCAGGGCGGGGAAGATGACACCAAGATAGGTTGACATGCCAAGTGCGATGACCGCGAGAATGAGTACGACAGAGACAAGATTTATACCCATCACGACAAAGCCCGACATTGGACCCACCACGCGCCCGACGATGGCATATTCCCCACCGGTGAGCGGATAGGCGGAGGACAATTCAGCATAGACCAGCGCCATGCACACGCCGACGAATGCGGCGATGACCATGCTGAGAAAGGCACCCGTGCCCGCCGTGCTGATGATGCCGGGTATGATGATAAAGACTGAAGACGCCGGTGTAACGGCCGAAAGCGTAATGAGCAGCGTGCCGAGCATTTTCATGCTTCGTTTCAAGGTTCCTGGTTTGTGGTCCAGGGCGGTTGCATTTTCCATTAACTGTCTCCTCGCTTGATAAATCCCTCTACAGTCGGGACCGGCGTTTGAGCGTTTATCGCTCTTATGAATGGTGCTTGAGAACCAGAGCGCGCAGGCGCTCGGGGTCTATGGCGTGAACCTTGCGACCGTGCTTACCGGTTATGGTTTCAGCCGCGAGCATGGCATTCAGGATGGCTTCGTCCACCGCCTCGACCGTGGCCATGAATACGGCATCCAGATCGTCATTGCTGACGGCTTCGAAGCGCAGCGTTTGCGGTTCGGGGAAATGACCTTGGTTGTTGGCGGTCGAGAAGGCGAGATAGATGTCGCCTGAGTTGTTGCCAGATGGCGTGCCGCCGCGCCCCATGCCAATGGCAATACGTTTGGCCACACGGCGCAATTGCGTGGGCAGCAGCGGCGCATCGGTGGCGACGATGGCGATGATGGAGCCGCGCTCCTCCTGCCAGATGCGGTTTTCCGACATCAGCTCGCCCACATTCGCGCCGCAGATTTTCAGCCAGGGGCGCAGGCCGTGATTGGCCTGCACGATGGCGCCCAGCGTATATTCGCCCATGCGTGTTTTGAGGCGGCGCGAAGATGTGCCGGTGCCGCCTTTGAATTCGTAGGTGATCATGCCGGTACCGCCGCCCACATTGCCTTGCGCCACCGGGCCGGTGGCGGCGTTATTGATCGCGGCGAGTACATGATCCTCGGTGATGTGCAGCCCGGCGATGTCGTTCAGCCAGCCATCGAAGGTTTCGCCAACCACGGGCAGGGGCCAGAAGGTTTCACCAACCTCATCAGGAAATTGCCGCGCCAGCCAGCGCGTAATGCCGTGATGCGCCATGCCGAGCGAGCAAGTGTTGGTGATGGCGATGGGGCCTGTGAAACAGCCGGCTTCGTCGATCCAGTGGCAACCGGTGAGCTCGCCATTGCCGTTCATGGAAAAATGCCCGGCCCAGAGCGGATTCAAAAGATCCTTCTTTATCCTCGGAAGAATCGCGGTGACGCCGGTGCGGATGCAAGCGCCGGTTGCTGTCTCATCAATCAGCGTGGTGAAGCCGACGGAAATGCCGGGTACGTCGGTGATGGCGTTGAATGGCCCTGGGATGCCTGGCAGGGGTAGTCCAAGTTCCCGGCCGTGGGGGCGTTTTTGATTCATTATGGTCTCCGCCAAGGAAAAATCGTCTATTTGCCTGAAGGCAATGATGGCAGATATGTTTCAGTCCTTGCCATCCCATGCAGGGGGTAGAGGCATAACAATCGGGGGGTAGATGGTTCCGGTCTCTGACTTAGCCTTCCACCAGCGCCTGGCCAGGGTGATGGAACATATTGGCGACGAGGGGTTCTGGCCCGCTCTGTCGGCGTTCCTGCGCCATGGGGTAGGGTTCGATTCCTGGGTGGCGATGATCTTCCGCGCGGCGCAGTCTCCGCAGGTTCTGTATGAGGGCGATAGCGACCAGGTGGAGGATGTGCTGTTCACTGAATATGTGCGCAGCTTCTATTCGCTCGATCCGTTCTATCTGTTTTCCCAAGGCGCCTTCACGCCCGGGCTGCACCGTCTGGACGAGGTGGCGGCGGAGCATTTCCGCAAAACTGAATATTACCAGCGTTATTTCGCCTTGAACGTATTCGAGGACGAGGTGCAGTTCATGCTGCCCATGGCGCCGCACGGGGTGCTCACATTCTCGCTTGGCTCCAAGCTGCGTTTCACGGATGCAGAGGTCGGGCTGCTCTGCCTGTATGCGCCCTGGTTGCTGCCGATGATGCGGATGGCCTCGGCGCTGCAGATTTCATCGGCCGGCGTGGCGCCCAACCAGGGGGTGAGCCTGGAGGAGCAGTTGCGCCGCGGCTTCCCACAACTCACCGACCGCGAGGTGCAGACCGCGATGCTGCTGCTGGCCGGCCATTCCAGTAAGGCCATTGCGGCGCGGCTGGCGATTTCACCGGAGACGGTGAAGGTGCACCGGCGCAATCTCTACGAGAAGTTGCAGGTTTCCAGCCAGGCCGAGATTTTTGCGTTGTTCATGCCACGAGAATAGGGCTGGTGCCGGGTGAGGGATTTGAACCCCCGACCTTCGGTTTACAAAACCGCTGCACTACCACTGTGCTAACCCGGCCCGTGCCGTGCGCTGTAGTGGAAAAACCGGTCTGCATCAACAGCCGGGCGGCACAATCACAGCCCCATCCAGTCCCGCGCGCGATACCACCAGGACCCAGCGAGTGTAAGCGGCACGCGCAAGGCTTGCCCGCCGGGAAAGGGGTAGTAAGGCAGCCCCGCGAAGACATTGAAACGCTGTGTTTCGCCGGTAACGGCCTCGGCCAGCAACCGGGCCAGCAGATGCGTGGTGGTGACGCCATGGCCACTATCGCCATGGGCGAAATACACGTTCGGCGCCAGCTGGCCGATTTGCGGAAAGCGGGTGAGGGTGAGGGCAAAATTGCCACTCCACGCGAAGTCGATCCGCGCGTCCTTCAGGCTTGGAAAGGTCTTGTGCATCAGCGGTAAAATCTTGCTGCGCACGCTGGCCGGGTCTTGCCCGCCATAAACCACGCCGCCGCCATAGAGAATCCGATTATCTGCGGTGCGGCGGAAATAATCCAGGATATAGTTGCAATCTTCCACACACATGTCGCTCGGCAGCAATGCGGCGGCGTCCTCGCCCAGCGGTTCCGTGGCGAGCACCTGGCTGGAAACCGGCATGATCCGTGCTTCCAGGTCTGGCAGCACGCCCTTGAGGTACGCATTACCGCAGACCAGCACGGTTTTGGCCTTTACCTCGCCATGGGCGATTTTTATCGTCACCATATCGCCCGGTTTCAGCTCGGTAACCTCGGAATCCTCGTAGATCACCCCGCCCAGCGATTCAAACGCTGCAGCCTCGCCCTGCACGAGGTTGAGCGGGTGTAGATGTCCGCCTTTATGGTCGATCAGCCCGCCGACATAGCGTTGGGTCTTCACGTGGCGTTGTAAGGCGGTTTTGTCGAGCAGCTCGAAACCATCTGCATAGCCGAACTCGCTCCAGGTTTTCACGTGATGGGCGAGGCCGCGAAGCTGGGAATGGTTGATGGCTGCGAAAATGCCGCCGGGCTTGAGGTCACACGCGATGGCGTATTGGGCGACACGTTCGCGGATGATATCCCCGCCCTCGCGCGCCATGGCGCCGATGGCGCGGCCCGCCGTTGAGCCATAGCGGCGGGCGATCACGTCGAGATCCCGCGAATAGCCGTTGACGATCTGCCCGCCATTGCGCCCGGAGGCGCCGAAGCCGATTTTGGCGGCCTCCAGCAGCACCACCTGAACGCCGCGCTCGGCCAGCTCCAGGGCGGCGTTCACGCCGGTGAAGCCGCCGCCGATCACGCAAACATCTGCGGTGGCAGTGCCGCTCAGGGCCGGGCGGGCGTCTTGCCTGTGCGCAGTGGCGGCGTAGTAGGACGTGATATGCTCAGTCATTCCGGTCCGGTCCCATAAGCATGATACCAAAGATTGCGCCCAGTATGCTCATGGTGATCACCATGAGCCTGATTCTATAAGCCGCGGCGCGCGCCTGCGCCACGCTTTCCCGCCGCATATTGGCAATCGCGGCGGCAACGCGCACCGGCAGCGCGCCGGTGCCGGTGGCGACAATCGCGGCGGTATCGGCATCCACGGCTTCCGGTAAGGCGGCTATGGCGGCCTGCTGCGCCGCCGGGTTGGGGGCGGTCAGGACTGCGTCAAGCGCTGCCTGCTGGTGCATGGCATCCACCAGCGGCGCGGGGATGGAGAAACTGGCAAAGGTGCCGATGAGCCCCGGCAACAGGAAGCAGCACAGCATGAAGCCAATGCGGGAGGGAGAAATCTTGCGGACCATGGTCTTTCGCATCGGGGGAAAGCGGCGGTGTGTCAAATAACACGCCGGTGGCGCTGCAGGTTTACGCCGCGGCGACGGACTGTTTGGGCGGGGGTTCCAACGGCGAGGGCGGATCGTCGATGACAGGCGTCAGTGCGGCCAGCAAGGCCTGGCGGAGCTGGGCAAGCTTGCGTTCGTTCTCCACTTTCATGCCAAACACATCCTTCACGTAAAAAACGTCCACGGCGCGCACGCCATAGGTTGTTACATGTGCGGAGGCGATCTGCAGCCCTTCATCCGAAATGGCGGCGGTTACGTCGTGCAGCAGGCCCGGACGGTCCCGCCCGTTCACCTCGATAACGGTGTGGCGGTTGGAGGCGCGGTTATCCACCACCACGCGTGGCGGCACATGGATGACGCGCATGCGGCCAGGCACCAGGCTCTTGGTGGCCTTGCGGATTTCCGCCGCCAGCTTGATGCGCCCGGTGAGCGCCTGCTCTATGACGGTGGAGAGCCGAGCCAGGCGATGCGGAGATTCGAACGGGCCACCATTGGCGTCCTGAATCCAGAACGTGTCCAGCGCCATGCCATCCGTGAGGGTGTGGATGCGGGCATCCACAATCGAGGCACCGGCGATGGCTAGCGCGCCGGCGATGCGGCTGAACAGTCCGGCATGGTCGGCGGTGTAGACCAACACCT
>JAKAZY010000029.1 GCA_021826425.1 Pseudomonadota bacterium | reverse complement strand
AAGAATGCCGGTGATGACACGCTCAGCCCCGCCCATTTCCCATAGGATATTGGCATGGATACGCCCCTTGCCACCAGAAATGTCCCAGGCACGCTTGGCCTGTTCGATGCCGCCCGCGATCGCGTAATCGATCAGTTCTTCGTGGCGGTCCCGGCGGGTGCGGCCGTGGTAAATCTGCGGGATAACCAATCCCTGTTCGTCATAGCTGTCGGCGTTCACCGCCGAAAATGTGCCGACACCGCCAGACAAGGCCCAGTGGCCGGCGGTTTCTCCGTTCGAGGCGGAAACACCCTTTCCCCCCTCAACCAGCGGAAGAATATCCATGCCACCCATGCGGATGGCGTTGATCACCGTCATCTAATAAACCTCATAGCCGGGCCGTGCCCCCTGCTGGAGCACGACGTCATCCCCTCCTATTACCAGATTGCAACCGGGCGTGAAGAGGTTTCGCGGTTTGGCGAGCGAGGCATAACCATAATATAAGCCGCCCATGGATTTGAATTTCTCAGAAGCCGAGGTCCAGCGTTACGCCCGGCATATATTGCTGCGCGAAGTGGGGGGAACAGGGCAAGCCAAGCTCAAGGCAGCCAGGGTGTTGATTATTGGCGCTGGAGGGCTCGGCGCGCCGCTTGCCTTAT
The DNA here is from genome assembly GCA_021826425.1 of Pseudomonadota bacterium. GTDB lineage: Bacteria > Pseudomonadota > Alphaproteobacteria > Acetobacterales > Acetobacteraceae > Acidocella. Next base: position 16,557 of record JAKAZY010000029.1, on the reverse strand, counting down.
ATCTGGCGGCAGCCGGCGTCGGCACAATCGGGCTTGTGGATAACGATGTTGTGGAGTTATCTAATCTCCAACGGCAGGTCATTCACGGCGAAGCCAGCGTTGGCCGCAAAAAAGTTCTTTCGGCTAAAGAGGCGCTTTTGCGTGTCAACCCTCTTGTGACCGTGACGACCTATGCCATGCGTGTGGCACCTGAAAACGTCGAAGCTTTGGTCAATGATTACGATATAATCTGCGATGGCACAGACAATTTCGCCACGCGATTTCTGGTTGCCGACGCCTGCGTTGCGGCACGCAAACCCCTTGTTTCTGCGGCGGTTCTGCGTTTCGAGGGACAAATATCGACGTTCAAACCCCACGAGGGTGGGCCGTGTTATCGCTGCCTTTACCCAGAACCTCCACCGGAGGGGCTTGTGCCGCCGTGCTCCGAGGCTGGTATATTGGGTTCGGTGACCGGGGTGATGGGAACATTACAAGCCACGGAGGTGATCAAGGAGATCACACAAATCGGTCAGTCCCTCTCAGGGTTTCTGTTGGTCTGGGACGCTCTTGCTTCGGAATTCCGTAAGATCAAGCTCAAAAAGGACCCTGCATGCCCTGTTTGCGGCTGATATCGCTTCTCTCGGTTCTGTTGCTTTGTGCCGCCGCACCCGACCCCGGTATGGGCCCTGGGCCTGAGATTGGAAGCGTAACCCAACTGCCAGTGCCACGCTTTGTAAGCTTGAGGTCGGACGATGTGAATGTCCGGGCCGGCCCTGGGTTCCAATACCCGGTAAATTGGGTGTATCAGCGCGAGGGCTTGCCCGTGGAAATCATCGGCGAGTTTAACGTTTGGCGGCAAATTCTGGCACCAGACGGTGGCACTGGCTGGGTTCACGAAGCCACCATCCGGGCCAAGCGCGGCTTCTACGTCACCGCTGATGAGGCGGCTCTGCTCAGTGCAGCGCGCCCAAATGCGAGCATCGTCGCCTATCTGAAAAATGGCGTTTCGGGCTCGCTGCTGCGATGTAGCGCCGATAGCCAATACTGCAAAGTTGCCATTAAGTATGAGACCGGGTACCTGGCCCGGGCTGATTTCTGGGGCACCTTCCCTAACGAGGCTGTAAAGCCCTGAGCGCGTGCGTGTCAAAGTTTTCCACAGAAAAGGGTGCTTTTGAACAGCACTTAATATTGCTCGCCAACCTCCCAGCGGCTACTTTATGTAGTAGATGAAAAAGGGAGGCCCACAATATGGAGTGGACAGACGAGACGATCCTGCGCCTGCGCACATTGTGGTCAGAAGGCTTGTCTACCGCTGAAATTGGCCGACGGTTGAACATTTCTAAAAATGCCGTAGTCGGCAAAGCTCATCGTCTTAACTTGCCGGCCAGGCCCTCGCCTATTCGCAGGACGATCGGAGCGGCCACCCCACGCCAAACCCCACCAAAGCGTGCGCAAGGCCCTACCCTTCCGCCCCTCTCGGCCTCGATCAGCGCGCCCATGCCAGTTCTTCGCGCCATTATTCCCTCGACAAAACTCCAGCAGCCGCGGGTGATACCTTGTTGCTGGCCGATCGGTGAACCGGGCCGACCAAGTTTTCATTTTTGCAATGCCGCCGCCATTGCCAGCAAACCATATTGCGAAGAGCATGCGGCTATTGCCTATGTTCGCGTGCGCGATAAACGCGAAGACGTGGCCTAACAAACGACGCCACCAAAGGGTTGGCGTGTAAACGCCGATCCCCAATTGTAACTCTCGCTGCGGCGCAGCAAAAACTTTCCAATTGATCGCCTATTTCAAATGCGTTTACACTGCCGGGTGCCGGATAAAAATCCGGAATAAATGACCCAGGCCGCAACGAATGGGCAGAGAAAGGCGTCGATATGGAAACGACTCAAGATGACATCACCGCGCAGAATTCCGCATCATTTACTGGTGTCGTGAAGTGGTTCAATCCCGGCAAAGGCTATGGTTTTATTGCTCCTGATCATGGCGGCAGCGATATTTTCGTGCATATCAGCGCCGTTCAGCATGCCGGATTACGCAAACTGAACGAGGGCGAGCACGTACGCTTCGCGCTCCAGCAGCGGGAAGGCCGGGTGGCCGCCATCGGCATTGAGCGGTTACACTAAAAGACTACATCCTGAATGCTGGTGGCCAATTAGGCTTTAATACTTCTCGACCCGGACGCTGGTGGTGCGTTACGCCCAGTTAAGCGGAGGCCGCGTTGGGTGTTGCTGTCGCCGACCATAGCATGCCAGAGCAACCCAGGCTAAGAATACAAGGCATGTACCTTGATGCCTTAAAATTTCTGGATGTTCCCGCTGGTCTGAACGAGACCGATGGCCCAATTTTGCCACTTTACGCAGTGCGGCCGGATAATCTGCCAAGCCGCCTTTCGGATCTGCCAAACTCGGCCGCAGCTCAGGCCAGCTTGCTTGGTTTTTCAGGCGAAGCCGGGCGCGTTTTACGACTTTCAGACCATAACGGCGCGCTCGCTGGCGCGGTGCTCGGGCTGGGAAACGGCAGCGTATTCGCGGGCTTCGGCAACGCCGCAACCGCGCTACCCCCGGGCCATGTTTGGCGGATCGAGGATAATGAGAACGTCATCGAAGCAGCTGAATTGGGTTTTTTCTTGGGCGCCTACCGCTATCAGGCACTGAAAACAAAAAAAACTGCTTTCAGCAGCCTGGGTAACGCCTCTACACGTAGCCGGATCGTTGCGGGAAGCATTATGCTTGCGCGCGAGCTGATCAACACCCCCGCTAATATACTTGGCCCCGCCGAACTGGCAGAGATTGGAATGCAGTTGGCCGCGCGCTTTGGCGCAGACGCGGAACACATAAAAAGTGAAGACCTCGCGGCGCGCTATCCAGCCATTCATGCTGTTGGTGCAGGTTCCAGCCGCCCACCTGCCGTTATGGTATTGCGTTGGAAAGGTAGCACCGCCGGACTTACAGCCCCTCTCGTTTCACTTTGTGGAAAAGGTGTCTGTTTTGACACGGGTGGGTATAATCTGAAACCTGGACCAGCCATGCGGTTGATGCGCAAAGACATGGGTGGTGCCGCAATTGCTATGGGCCTTGCGGCAGCCATTATGGCGCTTGATCTGCCAATCAGGTTAGAGCTGCGTGTTGGTTGCGCCGAGAATAGTGTCTCCGGAAGTGCAATGCGACCATCCGATATTCTTTACACGCGAGCCGGGATAACCGTTGAAGTCGGTGACACAGATGCGGAGGGAAGGCTTGTTCTCTGCGATCTTCTTGCCGAGGCCTGCGAGGCGAAGCCGGATTGGCTGATCGATATCGCCACACTTACAGGGGCTGCGCGGATCGCACTTGGTCCCGAACTGCCCGCGCTGTTTTGTAATCGTGATGAAATGGCAGAGGCTATCCTCGCCTCTGGCCGCGCTAAGGATGATCAACTCTGGCGCATGCCCTTGCATGACAGCTATGCATCGTGGCTTGAAAATCCTTTCGCAGATCTGAGCAACGTTTCTTCAAAACCTTTCGCAGGCGCCATTACAGCTTCTCTGTTTCTACAACATTTTGTTTCGAAACAAGTTTCCTGGGCTCATATCGATACGTACGCCTGGAACGACTCGTCGCGCCCTGGAAAACCAGAAGGTGGTGAGGCTCAAACTCTGCACGCGCTGCTGGGCGCAGTCGAGTATTTGAGTATTTGAGTATTTGAAGGGCGTAATGCGCGTTCATGTTTAAGCGCATCTAAAGTAAATCGTTACAAGACAGCAATGCTATTGATGAAAAAAGCCTTTGAATTAATTGGATATTTTGAAAGCGTTTCTTATTTTTAGACGTTCGGTTTATTCATTCTGCAATCTTCAACGATCTCATCTTACAAATTGTTATTGATTTGGACAAAGATTTTTCGTTTTCGTATTGAAGGGATTTTTATTTCTCCTATAATATTGTGCACTGATCGTTTACCCTCAGAAATGCTTTAGCTTTTCTAAAAGATTGCTTCAGCTTTTCTTATTCAAGGATTCAAGACTATGGCGTCTCCGCAACTTTCGTCAGATCAACTGGTTGGTATCCTCCGGGATACTATTGTTTCGCTTGTTCGACGCGACGGTGTTGACCTTTCCGCTCGGCAACTTGGTGTTTTCCTTACCTGTTATTTAAACGAAGGTGGGCACACGGTACGGGGGCTGGCATACGAACTTAACGTATCCAAGCCGGCCATTACACGCGCCCTCGATCGGCTGACAGAGTTAGACTATGTGCGTCGGAAGGTTGACCCATCCGACCGCCGATCAGTTTTGGTACAGCGCACTGTGAAGGGGGCTGCTTTTCTCCGCGAAACACGCCATATTATGACTGATGCTTTTGCCGCCAATAAAACCGAAGCCGCCAGCCGCCGCGCTGCCAGCTAATATCTGCCGCCGCCATGCCATTGGTGTGGCGGCAATGCTTTTGTTGCTTGCAACAACCGTCCCAGCACGGGCAACGCCGTTGGCTTTGTCGGCCGGCGACAAGACTTTGGTGGCGCAAATTGAGACCTATCTCAATGCCCAAAAAGGGCTGACAGCGACCTTCCTGCAAGTTGACGCGAGCGGCGCCACGCGAACGGGGAAGGCGTGGCTGCAGCGTCCCGGAAAAATGCGTTTCGCCTACGACCCACCAGACCCGCAACTACTCATAGCCGGTTTTGGATTGCTGGTTTATCACGATCCTCAGTTGGACCAGACAACGAACATCCCCCTTGAGGCAACCCCGCTTGGGATCTTGCTGGCGCCGCACGTCAAACTGGAGTCGGCTTCGGTATACATTACCAATATAAACAGGCAGCCTGGCCAAATTGATTTATCTCTCGTGCGCCGAGGCAAGGAAGCCGCGGGAACACTTACGCTTTCATTCTCAACTGACCCCTTGGAATTGCAGGGCTGGACGGTGACAGATGCTCAGGGGAAACAAACAAGCGTTCATCTGTATGACATCGCGCCGGGGGGGCCTTTTCCCGATAGTCTATTCGAGTATAATCAAGATTCCGGCAATTTCTCTTCCAATGGATAGAAATCCGCCGAGAGCCCCGTAGAGCGCCGACATGAAGCTGACAATCGCCACCTGGAACATAAATTCATTACGATTGCGTCAGGCACACCTGCATCGCCTCGTCGCTGACTTGCAGCCGGATATAATCTGTCTGCAAGAAACCAAAGTGCCTGACGAATTATTCCCAGAGGCAATTGGTGGCGAAATTGGATTTCCTTATGTGCTCAAGCGCGGCATGAAGGGCTATAACGGGGTAGCAATTCTTTCTCGTATGCCTTTGAAATTGTCGGAAGACACTCCAGATTGGTGCGGGAAAAGCGATTGCAGGCATATTTCCGCAACACTCCATTTTGCCGGCGCGGATCTGACGATCCATAATTTTTATGTCCCTGCAGGCGGAGATATTCCGGACCGGACTGTGAATAATAAATTTGCGCATAAGCTGGATTTTTTAGCTGAGTCCAGGACGCACTTTGCCAAATACAAGCCCGCACGCGCGGTGCTGGTCGGAGATCTGAACATCGCGCCATTGGAGCACGACGTCTGGAGCCACAAACAATTGCTCGAGGTCGTCAGCCACACGCCGGTTGAGGTGGAAGCGTTGAACGCCTGGCGTAACCAGGGGTTTTACGATGCTATCCGGCATTTTGTGCCTGAATCGCAAAAGCTCTACACGTGGTGGTCCTACCGAAACAAGGATTGGGCTGCTTCCGACCGAGGACGGCGCCTTGACCATATTTGGGTTACACCCGACCTAACCCCCTCGCTCCGCAGCTATGCAATTTTGCGCGAGGCAAGAAACTGGGACCAGCCTTCGGACCATGTTCCAGTCTCATTAACGCTGAATATATAGCCCGCCTGCGAGCTATTGGCCGGGCGCATGGCTCATCAGCACCCAGTAGGGGATGCTAATTCCAAGCGGTATCGCCACTTACTCTGATGTTCTGGATGGTTCGGAATGGGTTGGTCCCGCCCAGGGGCAATGAATCGGGACTGTGACAATGGGTTATTTGCCCCCTCGCTCTCTCTTGCTCCTGGCGGTTCTTCTCGGCGCAGGGTTGGCTGCCTTTACTGGTTGATCAGCTCATATTGCTTTTCTTCACGCTCTATGAGCTAAACTGACCGGGGCGGTTGTAAGCTAGGCCAAACCTTCAGCCGCCAGTGCCCGTTGTACGGCTGGGCGGGCCAGCATACGCTCAAAATGCCCGGAAATTACTGGCGGAATTGATAATTTGGCCCGCTTGACCGCCCAATGTTCCAGAAAAAACAGCGCCGCGTCAGCAATGGAATAATCGCCCAGCAAATAGGCCTTAGCACCGAGTGCCTCGGCCAACAGCTTGAATCCGGCCTGTACAGTATCTCGCCCGGTCTGTTGCACAGCCGCTTCATCGGCTTTGGTCGGCGTAAAATTTCCGGGGCGGAAAATGCGCGTAAAACCACGCATATGCACGGTGGCGATCATATAATCGAGCAGTTCCAACACCCGGATTTCGCCTTCAATGCTTTGCGGCAACAAATTGGCTTCCGGATTTGATTTTGCCAGATACCAGGCGATGGCGGGCCACTCCGTCACCAGCGTGCCATCCGCGCGCAGCAGCGCCGGCACCTTGGATTTTGGATTGAGGCTAATGAAGGGCTCCTTGTATTGAGCGCCAGAGGCGAATTCCACCCTCATCAATTCAAACGGCTTGCCAATTTCCTCAAGCAGCACATGGATGCCAAGAGAACAGGCATTGGGTGAATAGAAAAATTTCATGATGCGCTCGCTCTCTCGGATCGGTTTTTCTATTGTAGCACTTATCGTCCTTTGATGATCCAGCCCTCAGCAGCATGCCTCAGTCGAACAAGGAGCTGACCGAGCTTTCCGTGGAAATGCGTCGCATCGCCTCGGCAATCAGCGGTGCTATGGAAAGCTGGCGGATATTATTCGCAAGCCGCACCGCTTCGGTTGCCATGATCGAGTCGGTGATGGTCATCATCCCGATCGGTGATGCAGCGATACGGGCCACGGCCCCGCCTGACAGCACGCCGTGCGAGACATAGACCTCCACGGATGTTGCGCCGTTTGCCAGCAACGCCTCGGCCGCATTGCAGAGCGTGCCGCCGGAATCGACGATATCATCAACCAGGATGCAATGCCGTCCCTCAACATCGCCGATGATATTCATCACCTCAGAAACACCTGCCCGCTCACGGCGCTTGTCAATAATCGCAAGATCCGCGTTCAGCCGCCGCGCGATGATACGGGCGCGCAGCACGCCCCCCACATCCGGCGAGACGATCATCGGCTGACGCCCGGCAAAACGCTCCTCGATATCGCGGGAAAATAGCGGTGCCGCCGGCAAATTATCCACAGGGATATCAAAAAACCCCTGGATCTGGCCAGCATGCAGATCCATCGTCAGCACCCTGTTGGCGCCAGCCTCGGTGATAATGTTCGCAACCAGCTTGGCGGAGATCGGCGTGCGTGGCCCGGATTTACGATCTTGCCTGGCGTAGCCGAAATAGGGGATCACGGCGGTGATACGCCGCGCGGAGCCGCGCCGCAGGGCATCCAGCGTGATCAGTAATTCCATCAAATTGTCGTTTGTCGGATACGAGGTCGATTGAATGACAAACACGTCCTCACCGCGCACATTCTCATGAATTTCAACAAACACTTCCATATCGGCAAAGCGCCTGATGGAGGCTTTTGCCAATGGCAGGTTCAAGCCAGCAGCGACGGCCTCGGCCAGGGGACGGTTGCTGTTGGCGGCGACAATTTTCATCAAAATCTTCCCGGAATGCTGCTCGCGCGCGGTGTAGCAACGGCAGACGGCAAAGTAAATTAAACGGAGAGCTCCCGTGACCGTTCGGTGGCCGCCTGAATGGCCGCTTTGAAAATTTTTGGCAGAGCGTCATCTGCGCGCAACAGTTTGAGCGCCTCAGCGGTTGTGCCGCCGGGCGATGTCACCGCTATGCGGAGCGCCTCGGGCGTTTCGGATGAGGCGGCCAGCAGCGCAGCTGAGCCTATAACTATCTGACGAGCCATGATTTTGGCGAGTTCGGAGGGCAGGCCTTGATCCAGCCCCGCCTGTTCGAGCAGCTCCGTGAGCAGAAACACATAGGCCGGACCACCACCGGAAATCGCCGTCACCGCATCCAGCATTGGCTCTTGCTGAACCCAGGCGACCTTGCCCACGGCCGAGAGCAACCTCTCGCTGAGGTCTTGCTGCCGGCCGGAAACCCCGGAGCCTGCAAACGCCACTGTAATGCCCTGGCGCATAGCCGCCGGGGTATTTGGCATGGCCCGGACGACAGCAGGCGTGCCGCCCAGCATCTCAGCCACGCCCTGCACGGTTTTGCCCGCCATTATGGAAATAAAAACCGCAGTGTTCGCGAAACGCGCATAGCCCGGCAACACAGCCGCCGCCATTTGCGGCTTAACAGCCAGAATGACCGCTTCAGGTGAAAAATCGGAGGGCAGCAGGGCCACATCTTCCAGGACCGAAACATCCGTCCCGGCAAGGGATTGCGCGGCCGAGGACGGATCGACGATGAAAGCCCGGCTCAGGCCCTGTTCACGCCACCCGGCCAAAAGCGCGCCGCCCATGCGGCCGGCACCAACAAGTAAAAGCGAAGGAAAAGCGGTCATGAAACCGCTCTAGAGCAACATTTGAGCGAATGAAATCTTTTGGCCTGATAAAAATGATCGCAGACGGTACTTTATGCCTCGCCCGCACATTCCAGCATGGCGGCTTCCAAGGCTTCATCAGCACTCTTGCCGCCCCAGAGTACAAACTGAAACGCCGGAAAAAACCTCTCACACTCGGTTATCGCAATATCAATCAAATCCTCGATCGATTCAGCCGCAGCGGTAGGGGCGCCACGCAATAACATGGCATGGCGGTAGACCGGCATGCCCGTTTCCTCATCCATGCCGAAATGGCCGATCCAGAGCCGCTCATTGGCTTTGGCGAGCAATTCAAACAGCGCGCCGCGCTGCTTGACCGGCGCCTTCATGTCGAAGGCTGCCGAAAAATGCATGACGGAAATCTCATCCGACCAACAGAAATAAAGCCCGTAATCGCACCATTTTCCCTGAGCCTCGGCAGCAAGGTCGGAATCGGAGCGACGGTCGAACATCCACTCATTTGCTGAGATGACCTGTTCCACGAGATCGAGCGGATTTGAGCCGGTGGTTACGTCATCCTCGACGTGAGCCAAACTGGGCATGCAACGGGCCTCCTGGTCACCAAAAATCTGGGTGAGACGGTCCTGGCCTCCCGCGCAGTGTTTCTCCCCACGACTCCGATTTTATTCGGTTTTGTGCGACGCGTATATTAATATTCTGCCGTTACATATTGTTTCTGCGGGCTGTCGCGGATCGGCTTCGATGGATCTTTACAGTATGGATACCCATATAAAGGACGCCTCAAGGACTCTTCATATGAATAAACTCTCACTTCCCCTGCTGACCGTAGCCATCGGCTTGGCACTGGTTCCCGCTCTGCCGGCGCTGGCGCAAGGCAGCGAACCTAGCCCGCGGCAGATCCAGACCATGATTGATAGCGGCCAGAGTGGCCTGGCGGCCCAGCAACTGAAAGACGTGCTAAACCAACATCCTGATAGCGGTATGGCTTGGTTTCTGTTGGCCGAAGCCCAGGACGCCAGCGGCAATGAAAACGCCGCCGCGCAAGCGCTCGCCAAGGCAGACCAATACGCACCAGGGCTTCCCTTTGCGAATCCACAAAAGGCCGCCGCACTGCAGGCGCACATCAATAACGGGCTTGCCGCAACCTCCGGAGGGGTGCGGGGTCAGGGCGGCATAAGCCCGGTGCTGCTGGTCATCGGCGGGCTTATCGTGCTCTTCGTCTTGCTGCGTCTATTTTCCGGTGTTCGCCGCCAGCAAGTCTCCCGCCCTTATCCGAGTAATCCCAACGCCTTTTATGGCAACTACCCGCCAACTGGGCCATATGGCCCCACTGGCTACGGCCCGATGGGCGGCGGATTTGGCAGCTCAATTATCTCCGGGCTTGCAGCCGGAGCCGGCTTTGCAGCCGGTGAGCGCATTGTGGATGGCATGATGGGCGGAAATTATCCCCAGGCCATGCAGCCACAGCAGGATTTCACCCCAGGCTGCGACGACGGACTTATGGGAAATCCAGGCTGGGATGACAGCGGCAATATCGACGACAGCCTGAACAACAACTGGTAAAAAGGACCGCCCTCACTTGCTAAAGGCGGTCCAGAGCAGCCTAAACCTTACGCATCATTGGCCCGTAATACCGGCCGGTACCACCCAGCTCAGCCTCAATGCGGATAAGCTGGTTGTATTTTGCGGTGCGGTCGGAACGGGCCAGTGACCCGGTCTTGATCTGGCCGCAATTGGTGGCCACGGCGAGATCGGCGATGGTGGCGTCCTCGGTCTCGCCCGAACGGTGCGACATCACAGCGGTGTACCCGGCGCGATGGGCCATCTCCACGGCTTCCAGCGTCTCGGTCAGCGTGCCGATCTGGTTCACCTTCACCAGGATGGAGTTGGCTGTGCCCGCCTCGATGCCCCGGCGCAGGCGCACTGGGTTGGTGACGAACAAATCATCGCCCACCAGCTGAACCTTGCCGCCAAGACGCTCGGTCAGCATCTTCCAGCCCGCCCAGTCATCCTCGGCGCAGCCATCCTCGATCGAGGCGATCGGGTAGCGCGCGCACAGATCGGCCAGGTATTCAATCATCTGCCCGGCATCGAAGGTCTTGCCCTCGCCTTCCAGCTTATACACGCCATCCTTGAAGAATTCGGTGGAGGCGCAATCCAGCGCGAAGGTGATATCCTCACCCGGCTTATAGCCCGCTTTTTCGCAGGCCTTGGAGATGAAGCTCAGCGCCTCGTCGGCGGAGTTCAAGTTCGGGGCAAAGCCGCCTTCGTCACCGACATTGGTGTTATGCCCCCCCTCGGCCAGCAGCTTCTTCAGCGTGTGAAACACTTCCGAGCCAATCCGGACAGCCTCGGCAATCGAGGATGCACCAATAGGCTGAATCATGAATTCTTGGATGTCTATGGGGTTGTCGGCATGCTGGCCGCCATTGACGATGTTCATCATCGGCACCGGCAGAGTACGGGCCGAAACGCCCCCAATATAGCGGTAGAGCGGCAGGCCGTTATCCACCGCGGCAGCCTTGGCCAACGCCATTGAAACGCCCAGAATAGCATTGGCGCCAAGGCGCGCCTTGTTCGGGGTGCCGTCCAGGTCGATCAGGATATTGTCGATGCCGATCTGGTCCTCGGCATCGAGCCCACCAATCGCGTCCAGAATCTCGCCTTCGACAGCGTTCACGGCGTTCAGCACGCCCTTGCCGCCATAGCGGGACTTGTCGCCATCACGCAGCTCCACGGCTTCGTGCGCGCCGGTAGAGGCACCGGAGGGAACCGCCGCCCGGCCGAAGGCGCCGGATTCCAGTAGCACATCCACTTCAACGGTCGGGTTACCCCGGCTGTCGAGAATTTCACGAGCGACGATATCGGCAATAGCGGTCATTGACAGCTCCTATAGTTGCTGCCGCGAGGTAGACCACCCCCCGCGCCGGTGCAAGATACCGCTTGGCTATCAGGCGCAGGTAAGCTGAAGCGGCGCTTCCAGCGCGCCGTTAGCCAAGCGGTAGTTGGCCTGATCAGCGAATACCGCCCGCAAGAGCTGGTTATTCAGCCTATGGCCGGTACGGCTGCCGATGAAGCGACCGGAAATAGGCGCGCCCGCCAGATACAGATCCCCAATCACGTCCAGCAGCTTATGGCGCACGAATTCATCATCGAAGCGCAGCCCCTCCGGGTTCATGATCTTTTTATCATCCACCACTATCGCATTCGCGAGCGAACCGCCGCGGGCAAGGCCCGCATCACGCAGCGCCTCAACATCTTCACGCAAGGTGAAGGTACGGGCTCGCGCGATCTCTGCTGCAAAAGCGCCCGCTGAGAGATGAAAATGATACGCCTGGGCACCTATAGCCCGAGCCTGAAATGCGATGGAGAGAGAGATGTCAAAACCGGCACCGCCATCCTGATGCGGACGCAATTCGGCAAATGCATCGTTCTGTTCAACGCGCACAGGGCGCAGAATCTCCAGCACGGGCCGCGCGCCGCCATGCTCGACAACGCCGGCACTTTCAATCAGGAACAGAAACGGTGCAGCCGAACCATCAAAAATCGGCAACTCAGGTGCATCTACCTCGACAATCAGATCGTCCACGCAAGCCGCCGCGAGGGCCGCCATCAAATGCTCGATGGTGCCGACTTTGGCGTTTCCTAGGGAAACGAGGGTACAAAGCCGTGTGTCGGTCACGTTGTCGAAACGCGCGGGGATATCCACGCCGATATCGGTACGACGGAACAGAATGCCCGTATTCAGCGGCGCTTGGCGCAGCGTTACACGCACCTCCGCGCCGCTATGCAGCCCGCAGCCAACCGCCGAGATCGGCGCCCTAAGGGTCCGACGAGCAACAGCGTCGAGCTGGATTATGCTGTATCTGTCACGCAAAGACGACATGCGAATCCTGTCCGTTATATCGAGTTAAATCTAGCCGCTGCACCGCAACACAGCCAATAAATCATTATTTCTGATTATTTCGGCACAACCATCTGTTTTTTATATATATTACAAATCTGAAATCTCGTTTTCAGCATTCTTTGCGCCAAGCGACACAGCTTGTTTGGGGCAAGCGCTTATGCTCTGTTTGCGCAACAAAAGGGAGGTAGAATTCCATGATCATCACGACAACAGAAAATGTCGCCGGTTACAGAGTCCGGCAGACCCTGGGGCAATGCTTTGGCGTGGTGGTCCGCAGCCGAGGACTGGGTGGTAACATGATGGCCGGGTTACGCTCCATCGTCGGCGGGGAAATCAAGGAATATACCTCGATGCTGGAGGATGCACGCCGCCATGCGGTGGATCGCATGGTCGCCAACGCTTCCATGATGGGCGCCAACGCCATCGTGATGATGCGTTTTGACTCTTCCGAAATGGGACAGACGATGAGCGAAATCGTGGCCTACGGCACCGCCGTTGTGCTGGAACCCGCCTGATATGCTGCGTGCCATCGTTCTGGCCTTGGGGGCATTATGTTGCCTTGGCGGCGGATTGGGACTGCTTCTTGGAGCCGGAGCCGGCATGCTGCCGGTCCTGATTTTAGGCTCGCTGGTCCTGGCCGGAACGGTGTTTGAGCGTCATTACCACCGTAACCTCACAACCTCGCCTGGCGCCGGCTGGGAGCGTACCGAGGAAAGCTTCAAAGACCCTTCAACCGGGCAGATGCTGGACGTTTGGTATAATCCGAATAACGGCCAGCGCCGCTACGTCATCCGCCAATAAAAGCCCCAGGCTTTGGGAGTGAGGCCTGGTCGAAAAGAGAGGTACAGCGACTGGAGCGTAAAGCTTCTTCGAGAGCGTGATGACTTTAGGTTCGCGCAGTTTGCGAGCGAGCCTGAAGTCTCAATCGCCCTCTTTTCATTGTATCAGAGGCGGATTCAGATTTTAGAGCGGATCACTCCCATGATTCGACCTAAAATCCTCTGACTTTAACCTATTGATTAGATACTGATTTACGTTTCAAGTTGAATGGCTCTGCCACTCAACTTAAAACGATCAGGCTCTACTGGTTACGCCGTAAGAAAGCCGGAATTTCCAGCCCAACCTCATCCATTTGCGCCTGGCGCACAGCGGCACGGGGTACCTCTTGAGTCTCTTCGGCATGCATCGGCGGCTCCTGCCGATGGTGCTGCTGCGGCAGCGGTGCGGCAGTCTTGCTGCCACCAAACCCGAAAACGGATTTAAATATGCTGCCGGTCTTGGTGGGCTCCGGCGCGCGCATCTGGGCGGCGGGCGGGACCATTGTGGCGGGGCGCATCGCGGAGACGGGACGCGGCGGCGTTGCCGTTTCGCCCAAAGCGGGCGCTTCTGCAACGGCAGCAACAACGTCCTGGCCACGCTCGACGAAGGCCTTGGACACCAGCGGAATCGCGGGAGGTTCGGGCACATAACCCGCCGGGCGGGTGGAAGCGGCGGCAGCCGTGCCGTTTTGCTGGGCGTTTTGCGTCACCACCGCCTGTACGAAGTTATTATGCTCTACGCCGCCATTTACGACTTTCAAATTCGGCATGGAAACCGGCATGGAGTCGATCCCCGTAGCCACCACGGAAACCCGAATACGTCCCGCCATCGTCTCATCCAGAGACATGCCAAACATAATATTGGCCTCGCTATCGACTTCTTCGCTCACGCGGTTAGCCGCCTGATCGATTTCGAACAGCGTTACATCGGAGCCGCCAGTGATATTGATCAACAGGCCGCGTGCACCCTTCATGTTCGTGTCTTCGAGCAGCGGGTTGCTGATTGCTGCCTCGGCAGCGCGGATCGCACGATCCTCTCCTTCGGCATCGCCGGTGCCCATCATCGCCTTGCCCATCTCGCGCATCACGGAGCGAACATCTGCGAAGTCCAGATTCACGATGCCAGGCATCACCATCAGGTCGGTTACGCCGCGTACGCCCATATAAAGCACGTTGTCGGCCATCTCGAACGCCTCTTTCCAGCCGGTGCGCTCATTCGCAACCTTGAAGAGATTCTGGTTCGGGATGACAATCAACGTATCGACATAGGCCTGCATTTCGATGATGCCTTCCTCGGCAGCACGCATGCGGCGCTTGCCTTCGAAGGCGAACGGCTTAGTAACAACGCCAACAGTGAGGATGTCACGCTCTCGCGCCATGCGCGCGATCACCGGTGCCGCTCCCGTCCCCGTGCCGCCGCCCATGCCAGCGGTGATAAACACCATATGTGTGTTCTCAAGATGACGCGCCAGCTCGTCAACGGCTTCATCGGCGGAGAGTTTTCCGATATCTGGCCGGCCACCCGCGCCATTACCCTGGGTCAGATGCGGGCCGAGCTGGATGCGCTTCTCAGCCAGCGAGCGTTGCAGCTGTTGAGCATCCGTGTTCGCAACTGCGAACTCGACGCCAGGGAGATTCATCTGAATCATGTTGTTCACGGCATTGCACCCGCCGCCACCCACACCGAACACAGTGATGCGGGGCGTAAAATCCGTATGAGTTGGTTTATCAACCGATAAATGCAAAACCATGAGCTTCTCTCTCCTTAGACAGCATCGGTAAAGAACGCGTCGTTTTCATGTCAAACACGATTTTTCAAAAAATCGACGAAACGGTTAAGCCAGCCATGGCTTCGCTCTATCTCGAAGTTGATATCCTGCATCGCCTGACCATCGCCCGTGGCAAAAGCGAGTAGGCCAATTAGTGTGGCAAAATTGGGAGCCCCCGCCGCGTCGGGCAGGCCAATGACGCTCGTCGGGTGCCCTTGGCGCACCGGACGTTCGAGAATTTGCGAGGCCAGATCCCTGATCCCGCCAAGCTGCGAAGCACCGCCGGTGAGCACCACACGGCCATTCCCCGCACGCCCTAGACCAGCGGTCTCCAAACGGTCCTTGACCATCTCGAAGATTTCTTCGAGTCGCGGCTTGATGCAGGCAATAAGATGCGAGCGTGGCATCTGTGCAATCTGATGCTCTGCCTCGCCAACCGATGGAACCGGTAACAATTCCTTTGCATCATCCGGCGAGGAATGGCAGCTCCCATACAACGCCTTCAGCCGCTCCGCATGCGCCAGCGGCGTGGATAGCCCCATAGCAATATCCGCGGTGACGTGGTTACCGCCAACAGGAAGTTGTGAGGTATGCAGAACCTGGCCTTCGTAAAACACGGCCATGGTGGTCGTGCCGCCCCCCATATCGATGACAGTGACCCCCAATTCGCGCTCATCGCGCACCAGGGCAGCCAGCCCCGCCGCGTAAGGCGCTGAGACAAGAGCGGCAATATCCAGCTCACATCGGGAAAGGCAGGCGGCTAAGGTGCGCAGAGCGGTGCTGCTTGCATCTACAACATGCAGTTGTGTGGTCAGTATATCACAGAACAGGCCGCGCGGGTCTGTCACGCCCGGCGTTTCATCGGCAGAAAAGCTGAGTGGCAGCGCATGGATTGTAACGCGCCCGCCGGTGGAGGCGCGCATCCGCGCCTCGCGTACCACGCGGCGAATATCATCAGTCGTCACAGCGCGGCCATCCACAGGCCATTGCACGTTGAACAAGCGGGAGTCCGGTTGTCCGCATGAAAGATTTACGTAGACGGATTTCAGCCGCAAATCAGCCATATCCTCGGCGGCGCCAACAGCGGCACGAATCGCCCGCTCTGCCTCGTCAAGATCTACGATCCCACCAGACTTGATACCCCGGCTCTTCTGCCAACCAAACCCCAGTGCCCGCAACCGCCCATCCGATTCCGCCCGGCCAATCAGGCAGGCAATCTTGGTGGAGCCAATATCCAACACGCCAAACGGGCCGGATTTTACGTTGCGGCTTCGTAGTGTTTCCTCGGGCGGTGGCTTCACCGCCTTTTCCAATACGGGCGGGCGGCGCGTTATGCTGTTCATTGTCCCTCCTGTCGGATGTCGGACTTGTTCTTATTCATATCTGGTGCTGCCTTTGCGTAGGGCCGCACCACCATCCGTCCGGCTTGCCGCAGATCAAT
>JAKAZY010000150.1 GCA_021826425.1 Pseudomonadota bacterium | reverse complement strand
TGGGCAACGGCGCTCACCACCCTCGTCTTCACCGCCCTGCACGCGCCAGAGAAAATTTATTACCCGCCGGGCTTTGCCGATGTCGCCGCCATCGCCCTGCTCTCCTGCTGGCTCCGGCTGCGCTACCGGTCCATCCGCCCCGGCATGGCCATGCATTTTTTGTATAATGCCGGCATGCTGCTGGTACCGCTGCTGGCCGCGGGCAAATAGCCCCTGCAAAACCGCGCGCGAACAACGATATGACACGTATCCGGCGCACATGGGCCGCCTGTCCCGGCCTTCATTTGGCAGGGACCGAAAACTTGCGTAAACAGACCCGCAATATCCGGTTGGAGACGAGACAATGGGTGGATTGAGCATTTGGCACTGGCTGGTGGTGCTGGCCGCGATCACGCTGATTTTCGGCGTGGGGCGCATCGGTAACGTGATGGGCGAAGTCGGCAAGGGCATCAAGAATTTCAAGCAAGCCATGAACGAGGACGAGACAAAGAAGACCGAGGACGCCTCGATGAGCGCCACCGGCTCTCTCAACGCGCCCGCCCCCGAGCAGCAGCAGCAGAAAACCACCATCAACCAAGGCTGAGCATGGTTCCCGTAGAGCTGGCGGCGCAGCTGGCCGAGGCCGGCCGGCGCATGGATGCGCGCAACTGGGTGCCCGGCTCCGCCGGCAACCTCTCCGCGCGCATCGATGACACGCGCATCGCCATCACCCGCTCCGGCGTGCATAAGGGCCAGCTGGCCGGAGCCGACATCATCGCCGTGGATTATGCGGGCGAAGCGCTGGTGGAAGGGCAGAAGCCCAGCGCCGAAACCCTGCTGCATTGCCAGCTCTACCGGCTGTTTCCCCCCATAGGCGCGGTGCTGCATGGCCATTCCGTGGCCGCCACCGTGCTTTCCATGCGCGGCGGCATCACCTTCTCCAATTACGAGCTGGTAAAGGCCTTCGGCTTCGCCACGCATGAGATGGATGTGGTGCTGCCAGTGTACGAGAACGACCAGGACATTGCGCGTCTGGCCGCCTATATCGAACCGCCGCTGCAAAACAACCCTCCCATTGGCTACGTGATTGCCGGGCACGGCGTTTACGCCTGGGGCACCAGTGTAGAACACGCATTCTGGCGCCTGGAAGCGCTGGAATTCCTGCTGCAATGCGAGCTGGAGCAAAGGCGCCTGCCATGACCAAACTGACCGTTTATGCCGATACCGCGCCCGGCGTCCCGGTATTCCAATCCGGGAATCCCGGCAAAATCGCCCCGGTACTGCGCGAGATCAATGTAGGGTTCGAACGCTGGGACGCGCCGGTACATGTGGCGCCAGACGCGGATAACAAGGCAATCCTTGACGCCTTCCGTCCATTTCTCGACGCGCTGATGGGCGAAACCGGCGCAGGCTCGGCCGATGTGGTGAAGCTGACGCCGGAACATCCACAAGCCGCGGCGCTGCGCGAAAAATTCCTCGCCGAGCATACGCATACCGAGCCTGAAATCCGCTTCTTCGTGGCCGGCTCCGGCCATTTCGTGCTGCATGAGAATGGTAAGGTTTACGATATCCTCTGCGAAAAAGACGACCTGATCCAGGTGCCCGCCGGCATCAGGCATTGGTTCGATGCCGGTACAGCGCCCTTCTTCACCGCCCTGCGCGTATTCACCGACACATCCGGCTGGGTCGCGCATTACACGGGTGATACAATCTCGCAGCGCTTTCCCGTCACGTGACAATTTCGGCCATCATCACCGATATCGAAGGCACCACAACGCCCATCGCATTCGTGCATCGCGTACTGTTCCCTTATGCGCGGGAACGCATGGCCCAATTCGTGGCCTCGGGCCATGCCGCGCTGGCAGATGTACCTGAACCGAAGTTGGAGACGCTGCTGGGATGGATGGAGCGCGATGAGAAAATCACCGCGCTGAAGACCATTCAGGGCATTTTGTGGGAAGAAGGCTACCGCAGCGGTGCCCTGAAGGCGGAAATTTACGACGACATCGCCCCCGCCTTACGCCGCTGGGCGCGGGCTGGCCTGCGGCTTTACGTTTATTCCTCCGGCTCAGTGCCTGCACAAAAGCTGCTCTTCGGTCACACCCCGGCGGGTGATCTAACGCCCCTTTTCCAATCCTATTTCGACACGCGCGCCGGACCCAAGCGCGAACGGGCGAGCTACGAGGCCCTAGCCAAAGGTATCGGCCTGCCGGGCGCGGAAATCCTCTTCCTCTCGGACGTGGAGGCAGAGCTGGACGCCGCCAAGGAAGCCGGGCTGCAAACCTGCCAGCTCATCCGCGCGCAAGACGGCACAAAGCCCAGCACCCGCCACCCCACTGCCGCCAGCTTCAGCGAAGTAGCCCAGCAATTTGACCTGCCCCATGCCTAAACGCCCCAGGGAAATCGCCCGCGCCATACATAGCTACACCAACGCCCGCCCCGCTTTGCGGGCGTTTTTATGGGGGCTGGCGGCCGCCCTGGCCCTGCCGCCCGTGCATTTCCTGCCCGCGCTGCTTTTCTCCGTTCCCGGCTTCCTGCGCATCATCAACCAGGCTGGCTCCATCCGCCGTGTCATGGCTCTGGGCTGGCTCTATGGTTTCGGCACCGCCCTGGCCGGGCTTTACTGGATCACGGAACCCATCCTCACCGAGGCCGCCACCTTTTGGTGGCTGGTGCCCTTCGCCGCCCCGGCCATAGCCGCGGCCGTGGCCTGCTACACTATCCCACCCGCCCTGGCGGCCTGGGCCACCCGCCCCGGCGGCGGGCGGCTGCTGGTGTTCGCGGGGGTCTGGACCATCTCCAACATCGCCCAGCAATTCTGGTTCTCGGGCTTTCCCTGGAATTACTGGGGCACGGATTGGACCATTCCCGGCATTATTGGCGATATTTTCATCCAGCCCGCCGCCTGGGTGAGTGTGCATGGGCTGACCCTGCTTACAGTGCTGCTGGCCGGGCTGCCCACGCTGCGCAAACGCGGGTTGGAAATTCTGTTCTCCGCGCTGCTGCTCTGGGCTGGGTTTGGCTGGCTGCGGCTACAAACGCCCGTGGCTTCCACCGGGCTTACCGTGGCCATGCTGCAGCCCAACGCACCTGAACCTCCCGATTTTTCACGCCCCGCGCTAGAGGCAAGCTGGCAGCGCCTGCTAAGCATGAGCAGCGCCGCACTCGGCACGCACCCCAACGCCATTATCTGGCCCGAAGGCGCCAGCCCCTGGCTGTTGGACAGCGACGCCACCGCCCGCGCCCAGCTTGCCAGCGTAACCGGCAATACCCCTGTGCTGGCCGGCAGCCTGCGTATTGCCGGGCCGGGCGATTTCCGCAATTCGCTGGTGGCGCTTTCCGGCCCCGGACCGGCACTGGCTTACTACGATAAATGGAAGCTGGTGCCGTTCGGAGAATACATGCCCAAATGGATCCCGCTGAAAATCATCCCAGACGCGCTGGGCGGAGGCTTCACCCCCGGCCCCGGCCCCGAGACAATCAAAGTCAAAGGCCTGC
>JAKAZY010000149.1 GCA_021826425.1 Pseudomonadota bacterium | reverse complement strand
TGAGCGCAAAGAGACAGCCTGCCAGCACGGTATCACGGCCCGCGGCAAAACCGCCTCTGTCTTCATGACGCACTCTCCCACGGGCAAAATAATGTTTATTGGTATTTGGTGTATTGTATACCAAATGCGCAATCAACAAAATTATATGCGAAATTGGCAGTTTTATTGCTTTGTATTTCGAATACCTCCTGCCGAAATTCCGCCGCATCTCACCACGCCGACGTCTTGCCAGGCTTAACCCAAAAAGGCGCGGCCAGAATAGCCGCGCCTTAGTTTATGTTGCAACGCACAGTTTATTCGAAATTACCCGAAGCGGGCCTAGATCTCGAAATGGTTGGTGAGCGTTCCAATCCCGTCGATCGTCACCTCCACAGTGCTTACCGGGCCTTTGATCGAACCAACGCCAACAGAGGTGCCGCAGCAGATCAGGTCACCCGGCATCAGCGTCATGTCCCTTGAGAGCAGCGAAACCAGCTTCACCGGCGGGAACACCATGTCCGACAGCGGATAATTCTGCCGTTCGGTTCCGTCCAGCACCAGCTTTACGGAAAGACCGCTGACATCCACCCCGGTGGCAATCGAAGGGCCAAACGGGCAAAACCCGTCATAGCTCTTAGAGCGCGCCCATTGCGGAAAGTTCGGGTCCTTGCGCAGCACGTCACCGCCGGTCACGTCGTTGACGATGGTGTAGCCGAAAATCGCCGAAGCGGCTTCGGCCTCGTCCGCCATCGAGCAGCGCTTGCCGATCACGATGCCAAGCTCACCCTCATAGGCGATACGGCCTTCATAAGCCGGTGGGCGCTTGATCGTGACACCCGGGTCGTTGACGGTCGTGTCCGCCTTCAGCAGCCACAGCGGGTCTTCCGGCAGGCTTACCCCCAGCTTGGCGGCCAGCGCGTTGAAATTGTTCCACAACGCGATGACCTTGCCCGGCTTGCAGGGCGCTCGCAGGGTAACAGCCTCAAGCGGTAACACCGTGCCGGTGGCATGCGGCTGGGCGAACATGTCGCCTTCGCAAACCTGGATCGACTCGCCCTGAAGCAAGCCGAACCCGTCACGCCCCGCGTGGGTAAACCGCACCCAATGCTGTGAGCCAGCCATCAATTCGCCTGCGCGGGGCTGGAGATCTCATGGTTGGCAAGCTTCTCCAGCACGCGCACCATGCCGGAATGGTCCCAGGCCGAGCCACCAGCGGCGGCGGCGGCATTAAACAGCTCCTGGCAGGTAGCGGTGTTCGGCAGGCTGAGCCCCAGCGACCGCGCACCGGCCAGCGCCAGGTTCAGGTCTTTCTGATGCAGGGCGATGCGGAAGCCCGGCTCGAAATTACGCTTAACCATGCGCTCGCCATGCACTTCCAGAATGCGCGAGTTCGCGAAGCCACCCATGAGGGCCTGACGCACCTTGGCGGGGTCAGCCCCAGCCTTGGAGGCAAACAGCAGCGCCTCGCCCACGGCTTCGATGGTCAGCGCCACGATGATCTGGTTGGCAACCTTGGTGGTCTGGCCATCGCCATTGCCACCCACCAGCGTGATGTTCTTGCCCATCAGCTGGAAGATCGGCAGCACGGTGTTGAAAGCCGCTTCCGGCCCGCCGACCATGATGGTCAGGCTTGCGGCCTTGGCGCCCACATCGCCACCAGACACCGGCGCATCAAGATAGCTGCAGCCCAGATCGTTGATCTTCTTGGCAAACACCTTGGTTTCGATCGGCGAGATCGAGCTCATATCGACAACGATCTTGCCAGGCGTCAGCCCCTCGGCGATGCCGCCGGCCGAGAACAGTGCGTCTTCAACATTGGGAGTGTCCGGCACCATCATGATGATGATGTCGGCATTCTTGGCGACTTCGGCAGCATTCTTGCCGACAATAGCGCCCTTTTCCACGAGTTCTGGCGAGACGCCGAACGGGTCGAAAGCGTAGAGTGTATGGCCGCCAGCGAGCAGGTGCCCAGCCATGGGGCGGCCCATGATGCCGAGGCCGATGAATCCGATCTTGCTCATATCGTTCGTCTCCTGAAGATAATAAATGTTCTGATGAAGCTCAGCGAGCCGACACCAGGGCGGCACGCCAGCCCATGCCGGCAGAGGTGGCGGCTTTCGGGCGATATTCGCAGCCGATCCAGCCCTTATAGCCAAGCTCGTCAATCCGGCGGAACAGGAACGGGTAGTTGATCTCGCCCGTGCCCGGCTCGTTGCGGCCGGGGTTGTCGGCCAGCTGCAAATGGCCAATCCGGTCGAAATGCGCCGCCAGCTTGTTGGCGATATCACCTTCCATCACCTGGGTATGGTAGATGTCGAATTGCAGGCGCACATTGCTCATGCCCACATCGTCCAGAATGGACAGCGCCTGGTCGATCTTATTGACGAAGAAGCCAGGCACGTCGCGGGTGTTCACCGGCTCCAGCAGCAACTCAAGCCCGGCATCGGCGAGCTTCTTGCCCGCAAAGCGCAGGTTTTCCACCAGCACCTGGCGCGCTTCCGCCGCATCGCCGGTGGGAATACCGGCAAGGCAGTTCAGCTTCGGGCAGTTCAGCGCCTTGGCATAGGTCACCGCCTTCTCCACACCGGCGCGGAATTCCTCCACTCGGCCCGGCTGGCAGGCAATGCCGCGGTCCCCGCCACCCCAATTGCCGGCGGGCAGGTTATGCAGCACGAGCTTCTGCCCGTTCGCCGCGAGCAGATCAGCTATCTGCGCGGGTTCGTAATCATAGGGGAACATGAATTCCACCGCGTCGAAACCGTCCTTCGCCGCAGCGGCAAAACGGTCAAGAAACGGAACCTCGTTGTAAAGCATCGTCAGGTTTGCGGCGAATTGCGGCATTAAATCCTCCTAAGGCCGCACCTTGCGGCGCGGCCTGTGCTGAGTGGCTGGCGCGATAAAGAACCCGCGCCGGGGATCAGTTGGTCCTGGCTGTTACTGCCCGCTTTTGGCTGTCATCGCCCGCTGGCAGATCAGCGCATGAACAACGTCGATCGTAGGCGTCGGTATCTCTACCATACGGCCGAACTCCTGCACCACTGTCAGCAAAGGTGCAATCTCCATATCGCGTCCGCGCTCAAGATCCTGGAGCATGGAGGTTTTATGCGCGCCAACCTTGCGTGCCCCTTCAATCCGGCGCTCCACGTCAACGCGGAAATTCACCCCCATGGTCTGGGCAATTTCCTGCGCTTCCAGCATCATCGCCTTGCACACCGCGCGCGTGCCCGCATCGGTGCAGATCACGTCAAGCGTGGCATGGGTCAGGGCGCTCACCGGGTTGAAGCTCAGATTCCCCCACAGCTTCAGCCAGATTTCATCGCGGATGCGCTCAAGCACCGGCGCACGCTGGTTCGCCGCCTCAAACAGCTCAGACAGACGCTGCACGCGCGGCGTAATCTCACCCGAAGGCTCGCCGATCGGGAATTTGTCGCCATAGATATGCCGGATAACCCCAGGCTGCTCCAGCTCGGTAGCCGGATACACGATGCAGCCGATCGCGCGCTCCGGGCCAATCCCGTTCCACTGCACGCCACCCGGGTCCACACTC
>JAKAZY010000148.1 GCA_021826425.1 Pseudomonadota bacterium | reverse complement strand
CCAGCAGGGTCGAGAATGACCGCCGAGCCGGTCCAGTGCAGCAGGCTGGAGACGGCCGTTGTGGTTTTGTAGCCACCACTGCCGATGATCATCAGCGAGTGGGTCGGCCCCTCCCGGCATGGATCGATCAACAACGGCGCTTGCCCACCCTGCCCCCAGCTTCTGGCGTCCTCCGGGTCGAAGCGCCGCGCCGCTATTTTGTCCTGATCGACCCGGTACGCCTCGCCGACCACGATGCCGCCAAAGGCTGGGTTAGGGCCCGGGAAACGCTCCTGCGCCGCCGCCATGCTAATCCAGGCGGCGCGACCATGATTATCAGTCACCGCCAGAGGCGATTTGACGATGCCGCCGAACAGCGGCCGCCGGAGCTTTGGCCCTACCACGCGCTGACCACGATAGATCAGACCCGCCACCATACCCGCCGGTGGTAGAATGCCCGCAACGGCCCCGATCTTCAGCCAGAGCTCGACACGGGGGTTGCCATCAAAGTTCAACGCATAGAGCCACCATTGCCAGAAGGGGTGTGGAAACGCGTGCAGCAGCCCGGTCCCGAACAGAAACACAAAGGACGCCACCACCGTCCAGGCAATCAGCGCCAGGATAATACCAAAACCGGCTTTGACGATGAGCTGCCCCGCTTGGTCTGAGAGGGCGATGCTCATGGCTCAGGCCGCCCGCAGTAAATGCGCCGCCGTCTCACCACGCCGCGCTGCATCGGCGGCGAACCAGACTTCGCCGATCTCATAAACCGCCCCCTCATTGTGGAACGGGATGATCAGATCGACGGCGGCGGACAAGAATTCCATCAGCGTTCTGTCATCCCAACGCCCGCCTTGCGGGCTGCCCTTCACCAGCGCGAACAGCCGCCGGAAGGCCTGTTCGGGGTTACGGCCATGGATGGTGGTGATCGAGCCGGGATGGCCGGAGACGATCTCATTGATATAGGTCCAGGCCGCATCGTCGCGGAGCTCCTGCAACAAGATCCGGTCCGGCTTCATGCGCAGGCTAGCCTGCAGCAGCATCTCCGGCGTCACCCGGGCTGAGCCGATATTATCCTTGGCGTAAAGCAGGCGAACATGGTTGGGCTGCGGTATCACCAGCTCCAGCGTATCCTCGATGGTGATGAGACGTTCATGGGCCGGGATAGCGCTGATCAGGGTCTTGCTCATGGTGGTCTTGCCCGAGCCAGTGGCGCCGCAGAGCAGAATGGTGAGCCGTGCCTGCACCGCACATTCCAGGAATGTTTGGATATCACCTGCATCGTATAGAGCGAGCAGAGCGGCATAATCATGCTGCGCCGCTTGCTTACGGCCAGCCCAGAGATTCCAGCCCGTCACCCGGTAACGGCTGGCCAGTATTTCGAGTGGTGCCACCGATTGTCCTGGCTTGCGGATAGTGATGCTGAGCGTGCCCTGCGGCACGGCGGGCGGCATGCAGATTTGCAGCCGTTCACCGCCGGGCAATTCGGTGGCGCAAAGCGGGCTGCGCGGCCCGACATCCTGTTTGCGCAATGCCCCGGCCAAAGTGGCGATATCTTCGAGGTCCGCATAATCGAACGGCACGCCTTCGGCACGGAACTGGCCGTGCTGGCGCACGAACAGCTCGCCCGGACGGTTGATGCAAATCTCCTCCGTCGCCGGGTCATCCAGCCAGGGTGCCAGAGGTTTCATCAGGTAATTCAGCAATTGCGCCGCCTCACCCGCCATCGCCCGTCTCCGCGCCGGTATTGTCCAGCCGCAGACGGTACACGCTGGAAAAATCCAGATCATGCGCCACGATCAACGACACGGTATCGCCCTGGTTCTTGGTCAGTGTCGGCGGAATATTGATCGAATTGGCCAGTGCCGTATTGGCAACCGATTGCCCATTGCTTTGCGCGGCATAGACAAAGCCGAGGGCCGCCTGCTGCGACGTCGAATTGTTGTTGCCATTGCCCGCGGCCGCCAGGGTTCCCGCCTGCAAGCCGCCCTGCACCAGTGTCAGCATCAGCGCTCCGCCAAACCTATCCCAGAAATGATTATTCACCGCTCCCGGCAAGCCCGCCCGGCCCAGCTCATCAGAGCCGGGTGAATCCAGCGTGACGATCACATGATCCGGCGTCTCCGCCCGGGTCCAATCGACGAACACCCGGTTCTGCCCCTGCAGCAGCCCGGTCTCCAACTGACCGACGATTTTGGTGCCGCGATCCAGCAGCA
This sequence comes from Pseudomonadota bacterium, assembly GCA_021826425.1. Lineage (GTDB taxonomy): Bacteria > Pseudomonadota > Alphaproteobacteria > Acetobacterales > Acetobacteraceae > Acidocella. The sequence continues at coordinate 1,438 of JAKAZY010000148.1, read as the reverse complement.
CGACATTACCCGTAGCCCCCCTGATATCGATCGGCACAACACAGGTGACCAGCCCCGGCAGCTGGCTGTCGATGGCGGTTTGCAGGGTGCAGGGAATTATCGTTCCTTCGGTGATCACCATGTCCGGGTGCCGCATAACCGTGGCCTGCTCGCCATCCAGAATTGTTGGCTTCAGCCGGGCCGCCAAAGGGGATCGGTCGGGTGCTGGCGGGACCACCGCACCGCCGGTTTGAGTACCAGCGGTGGGTGCTGAGACCGGCCGAACCGGCGTGGGCACGCTTGAGCCAGAATATGCCAGGATCGGCGCCGATTGCGGCGAGGATTGCGATGCAGACCTAAGCAACGGCGCCTGTGCATCCGTTGGCGTAGGCAAGGTCTGTACAACAGGCTTGGTGGCTTGCGCGGGCGGGGCGGCAAATACCTCGCCCCCACTCGTGTACAAAGCTGGGACAGCGCCGCGTCCCACCGCCCGCTTATGGCTGAACAGCGCGTTGAACCAGATAAACCCCAGCCCCAGCACCCCGATCAGCGCCAAGAGACCGAGCTTGGTGCCAATGCTCAACTCCCGGCGCGCAGTACCTGCAACCGGCGAACGCCCATCCTCGACGGGTGATCCCCCTGCCTGCGATGCTGTTTGCGCCGCTGACGTTTGAGCAGCCGGGGCCGAGCCGGGAGTCTGCTGGCCGCCCGGAACCTGTCCGCTCATGGCGATGCCTCTTTCTGCGGCGCGCTTGGCGGGACAACGACCCGCGACACGTCCGGGCTAGTCGTCCCGGTTTCGGGATTACCACCCACCGACTGGTAGCCGAGATTGTAGATATTCAGCACCGTGCCGCCATCGCGCAGCCGCCACTCCCGCGCGGTCTGGTCAAGCTGTACGATATCGCCATTGACCGCGTAACTGGCGGTGGCCTCCTTGCCATCCGGGTCGATCACGAAGATCGAAGGAATGCGCTGATTCCCGGCAAATTGCAGCAGGGTGGAATAGCCGTTATCCCACACCGCCACCGGCGCGAGGGAGCGGTCACCTTGGGCAACATAGCGGTAATTGCGCGGCCCGGCACTGGGATTGGTCTGCTCATCTTGCAGCGCCGCATTCGCCGCCATTTGCGTCGCCCGCCGCAAGGCCTGCTGGTTGAGCTGCTCCACCTTTTTGGCATCGAGAGCCGCGCGCGCCGCCGCAGCTTTGGCCGCGTCCGCCGGATAGGTGAACTGCACCGCATAGAACACGCCCTTGGCGCCATCCGCCGTGCTCGGCGCGCTCACCGTCTCGATCTCAAACACATAGCGGCGCAGCGACCCATCCGAGCGCTGGGTCAGCACAATAATTGGCTGCAATGTCAGCGCCGCACTGGGCTTGAGGAACAGATAATTCCCCTTCGGCACAGCCGCCAGATGCAGACTGTCGGTTTCCGCGACGGAGGTTACGGTTTCGTCG
>JAKAZY010000147.1 GCA_021826425.1 Pseudomonadota bacterium | reverse complement strand
AGCGAGGTCAGCACCGCGCCGAGATCCGCCACGCGGGCGTTTTCAAGGAACACATCGCCGCCGGTGATGGCAGCGGCACAGGCATAGGTGCCGGTTTCGATGCGGTCTGGCAGGATGGCATGGGCCGCGCCATGCAGGGATTTGACACCCTCGATGGTCAGCGTGTCCGTCTCCAGCCCCTCGATCTTCGCCCCCATGGCGATCAGGCATTTGGCGAGGTCGGTGATCTCCGGCTCGCGGGCGGCGTTTTTCAGCACGGTCTGGCCATCCGCGAGGGAGGCCGCCATCAGCAGGTTTTCGGTGGCGCCGACGGAGACGAACGGGAACACGATGGTCGCGCCCTTCAGGCCGCTTGGCGCGGTGGCGTGCACATAGCCGCTTTCCAGCTCGATCTTCGCGCCCATCGCCTCCAGCCCTTTCAGGTGCAAATCCACCGGCCGGGTGCCGATTGCGCAACCGCCGGGGAGCGAGACGCGGGCCTCGCGGCAGCGGGCCAGCAGCGGGCCGAGCACCAGGATGGAAGCGCGCATTTTGCGCACGATGTCATACGGCGCCTCGGTGTTGGTGATGCGCCCGCCGAGGGTGAGGCTGCGGTCCTCGGGCGTTACCTCGATGCCATGCTGCGCCAGAAGCTGGGACATGGTGGCGATATCGGCCAGTTTGGCGACGTTGGAGAGGGTCAGGCGCTCATCGGTGAGCAGCCCGCAGGCCATCAGCGGCAGGGCAGCGTTTTTGGCGCCGGAAATGGCGATGGTGCCGGAAAGCGGCACGCCGCCAATAATGCGAATCGAATCCATGGTCTTGCTTACATCCTCGGCAGCGACACGCCGCGCTGGCCCATATATTTGCCCGCCTTGTCGGCGTAGGAGATCTCACAGGGGCTATCGCCCTTGAGGAAGAGAAACTGGCAGATGCCCTCGCCGGCATAAATCTTTGCGGGCAGGGGGGTGGTGTTGGAAATTTCGATAGTCACCTGGCCTTCCCATTCCGGCTCTAGCGGCGTGACATTTACGATGATGCCGCAGCGCGCATAGGTGGATTTGCCAAGGCAGATGACCAGCACATCGCGCGGGATGCGGAAATATTCCACCGTGTTGGTAAGCGCGAAGCTGTTGGGCGGGATGATACAGACCGGGCCGGTGCGGTCCACGAAGCTAGCGGGGCTGAAGGCTTTAGGGTCCACAATCGCCGAGTCGACATTGGTGAAAATTTTAAAATTCTCTGAGCAGCGGGCGTCGTAGCCATAAGAGGAGAGGCCATACGAGACCACGCCGTCGCGCTTCTGGCTTTCCACAAAGGGCTCGATCATGGCCTTTTCTTGTGCCTGCTGGCGAATCCAATGGTCGGGCATCACGGGCATGTGGGTTTGTCCTTTTTCTCATCGGCGGGTTTGGCGCGGGCCTGGGCCTTGCGGCGGGCCAGATTGGCGCGCAGGGCTTTGGCCTCCGCGGCTTCCCGCGCCGGGCGGGCAGCCTCGGCACGGGTGAGTTTGGTGGTAGGGGGCTGTACCTTCATAACGCATGTTCAAGCCGCGCAGCGGCGGTTCCGTCAAGCTTGGATGTGAAGGAGATTTTTGACTGGAGCGGGCGAAGGGATTCGAACCCTCGACCCCAACCTTGGCAAGGTTGTGCTCTACCCCTGAGCTACGCCCGCTCGGCGTGGGAGGCTCTTTATAGGAGGGCGAATTGGATTGCAAGACGGCGAATGTGGTTACTGCGACGGGGTGTGAGCCGCGGGCGCAATCCTATATATATAGGGTCAAGACCTTTGTAACGGAACAAAACAAATGAGTACCCTGTTCAACGATGCGCCGGACGCGCCAGCCGCCGGGGCGGCTGATTTCATTATCGAGGGCGACCAGGCCAATTTCATGGCCGATGTTGTCGAGGCCTCTCAGCAACTGCCAGTGATGGTGGATTTCTGGGCCACTTGGTGTGGGCCGTGCAAAACCCTTACCCCGGCGCTGGAGCGCGTGGTGCGTGCCCAGAACGGGCGGGTGCGGTTGGTGAAGATAGATGTGGACAAGAACCAGGCGCTGGTGGCGCAGCTCACCCGAATGGGGCTGCCGCTAAAGTCCGTCCCCACGGTGGTGGCTTTCTGGCAAGGGCAGATCGCCGATACGTTCTCAGGCGCGCTGCCGGAAAGCGAGCTGAAGCGCTTTGTGGAGGCGCTGCTGAAACTCTCGGGAACCGCCGCACCGGGCGAGGAACTGATCGCCGAAGGCAAGGCGCTGCTGGAGCAAGGCCAAGCCGAGGCCGCCGCGCAATATTTCGGCGCGGCCTTACAGGAGGTCCGGGATAAGCCGGAAGCCTGGGGTGGTCTGGTGCGCGCTTTGCTCGCCATGGGCGATGAGCAGCAGGCAGGGGAAGTGCTGGCCCAGGTGCCACAGGCCCTCGCCGAACATGTCGAGATTACCGGTGCTCGCGCGGCGCTGACCCTGGCGCAGGAAGGGCGTAAGGCGCAGTCTGCCATGTCTGGCCTGGAAGCTCGCTTGTTTGCGAATGCGGACGACCATGAGGCGCGTTACGAGCTGGCGACTGCACTGAACGCCACCGGCGCGCGGGCCGAGGCCGCCGCGGCGCTGCTCGAGATTATCAAACGCGACCGCGCCTGGAACGAGGACGGCGCACGTCTGCAATTGCTGAAATTTTTTGAAGCTTGGGGCATGGATGACCCGGCCACCATGGCGGCCCGGCGCAAGCTCTCCGCCGTGCTCTTCCGCTGAGCGATGGCTACTGTTTCCCTGAGGCTTGAAGACCTCCCGGAGGAATTTCCGGTATTCCCACTGGGCGGCGCGCTGCTGTTGCCCGGCGGGCGGCTGCCGCTGAACATTTTCGAGCCGCGCTATCTGGCGATGGTAGAGGATGCCCTGGGGCAAGGGCGCTATTTTGGCATGGTGCAGCCCGATAAGCGCCTTCCGAACGGGAAGGATGGGCCAGGGCTCTACCGCACCGGCTGCCTGGGGCGGATATCCTCGTTCGAGGAGACCGATGATGGGCGCTATCTGATCACCCTCGCCGGAATTATCCGTTTTGGCATCGCCGAGGAGATAGAAATGCGGCGCGGGTATCGGCGGGTGCATGCCGGGCTGGCCGGCTTTGCCGCTGATTTGCGCGCGGGCGACGAAAGCTTGCCCTTTACCCGGCAGATATTGCTGGACGCGCTCGCCCGCTACTTCGCTAAGGCTGGGATCGACGCAAACTGGGATGCTATTGGTGAGATGAGCGACTCGGCTCTGGTGGTTTCGCTCTGCATGGCCTGCCCGTTTGGCCATGAGGAAAAACAGGCGCTACTGGAGGCAAAAGACCCGCTGCTGCGCGCGATGACCCTGCGGACACTGCTGGAGATCGACTCCTTTGACGGCGGTCCGGGAAACGGCAAGACACCGAAAGCGAGCTGAAACATGACAAATGAAACAAACGAGCCGGGGTTGGACCCGCGTTTGCTGGAAATGTTGATTTGTCCGATGACGCGGGGGCCGTTGCGCTATGACCGTGCCCGTAACGAACTGATCAGCGAAAAGGCCGGGCTGGCTTTTCCCATCCGCAATGGCATTCCGGTGATGCTGGTGGAGGAAGCGCGGCCGCTGGAGCCGTGAGATGGCGGATAAATAACATCTTGGCTGGTTGGGCTTCCATCCGCCGGCTTCAGAGGGGTAGGCGTGTCTG
>JAKAZY010000028.1 GCA_021826425.1 Pseudomonadota bacterium | reverse complement strand
GGCGACAACAGGCTACCTAGCGCGCCACATTCGCCGGTTTCGCTGTCATAGCTCAGGGGTAGAGCACTTCATTGGTAATGAAGAGGTCCTGGGTTCAATTCCCAGTGACAGCACCAGCGAGCTTGCAACGGGTTGGCTAATGCTTTAGGCAGCCCCGACCAAGGGCCCAGATAGCTCAGTTGGTAGAGCATGCGACTGAAAATCGCAGTGTCGCTGGTTCGATTCCGGCTCTGGGCACCATCCCCCCCTCGTTCCACAAAAACTTGAGCAAATAGCGGCAAGTGGCTTTTTGGCGTGTAGCCTTTGGTAAAAAGCGCTTTTCTTTAAAAAACTTTTCATTTCGGCGGCTGAAGGCTGGTTTTTTCGACAGGCGGAGACTAGACATTTGACATCTGGCCTGCGGGGATAAAAAAATCCAGAGGTTTGGACAGAGGAAATCTTCGGCTAAAAGGTTAATTCAGGCTAGGCCGAGCTAACAGAAAGAGGCTTTAAAAATGTCAAAAGCGTTCATTGCTGAGGTTATCCAGAATTCTGCTGAGATTACGGGCGTTGCGGCCAACCGTGCGGCAAGCGACCTGATCGAGGCGATTGTCAAGGAAATGAAGAAGAACGGCAAGTTTACCCTGCCGAGCTTTGGCACCTTCACCGTGCGCAAGACCAAGGCCCGCAAGGGTGTTAATCCGCGCACCGGCGAGGAGATCAAGGTCAAGGCCGGCAAGACCGTGCGCTTCAAGGCTTCTCCGTCCCTGAAGAAGATGGTTTAACCTGTTCAAGTTTTGCTTGAAAAAAGGCCCTGATCCAACTCAGGGCCTTTTTGTTTCTGGGACCCGACACGGAGACGCTGATGCCGGAGACCTTGCATTACCTGTGGGACGATATCGCCACCTATGGCGATGCCAAGGCGGACCGGCGGCTGATCTCCGGCGAGGCGGGGGATTTGAAACGGGTGATGGTGAAAGCTGGAACCGTTTCTGCGCGCCATGACCACGCCTTCGAGCAATTCTTCATAGTCGCGGAAGGGCGCGGCGTTCTGTTATGCGAAACCGGGGAGATTCAGCTCCATCCTGGCGTGGTGATTCATTTTGCGCCGTTTACCTGGCATGAAGCGCATTTTGAATCCGATACAATTATTTATGAAGTGAATTTCAGGGAATAATGCCACGGATATCGGCGTTACAGATTTTATGCAGCGCAAACAGCGCGTCCATTCTTAGAGCAATATGCATTTAGATTGACGCGGCGGCGTCAAGATAAACGCATGAAATTGCTCGCTCAAACATAAATCTAGAGCGTTCAACTAAAAGCTGGACGCTCTAGATATCCAGCTCGTCAACCTTGCTGGCATTTTCCTGGATGAACTGATACCGCAGCTCCGGGCGCTTGCCCATCAGGCTGTCCACCAGGGTGGAGGTTTCCGCCCGCGTTTCAGGTGCCGCCATTATCCGCAGCAGTGTGCGCCGGGCCGGGTCCATCGTGGTTTCCTTCAGCACGGCGGGCGGCATTTCCCCGAGCCCTTTGAAGCGGCTGATCTCGACTTTCGTCCCGGCTTTGAAGTTTTTCATCAGCTTCTCGCGCGCGACATCATCCATCGCGTAGATGCTTTTTCCCCCCTGCGTCAGGCGGTAGAGCGGCGGCTGTGCCAAATAGACATGGCCGTGACGGATGAGTTCCGGCAGCTCACGATAAAAGAAGGTCATCAACAGTGAGGCGATATGCGCGCCGTCCACATCCGCATCGGTCATGATGATGATGCGCTCATAGCGTAGATTCGCACGGTTGAAGCTGTTGCCTGTGCCGCAGCCCAGCGCCTCGATCAGGTCTTTCAATTCCTGGTTCTGCTTCAGCTTCTCCACGGAAGCCGAGGCGACGTTCAGAATCTTGCCCTTCAGCGGCAGAATCGCCTGGGTGTTGCGGTTGCGCGCCTGCTTGGCGGAGCCACCGGCCGAATCGCCCTCAACCAGAAAAATCTCGGTGCCATCGGCACTTTCCGTGGCGCAATCAGCCAGTTTGCCGGGCAGGCGCAAACGCCGTGTGGCGGATTTGCGCGGCGTGTCTTTCTGTTCCTTGCGGCGGATGCGCTCTTCCGCGCGGTCCACCACATAGGCCAGCAGATTATCCGCATTGGCCGGGTCGCCGGCCAGGAAATGGTCGAACCGGTCGCGCAGCGAGGTTTCGGTCAGCCGCCCGGCGTCCTGCGATGTGAGTTTCTCCTTGGTCTGGCCTTGGAAATGCGGGTCACGGATGAACAGCGAGAGCTTGGCGCGCAGGCCGCCAAGCACGTCGTCCGCGATGAGGGCGCTACCTCGCTTGTTGCCGCGGGTCTCGGCCCAGGCGCGCAGGCCCTTCAGCAGGGCGCTGCGCATGCCGGCCTCGTGGGTGCCACCCAGCGGCGTTGGCACGGTGTTGCAATACGTGTCGATGGTGCCTTCGCCCTGCTCGACCCAGGCTAGCGCCCATTCCAACTTGCCTTGCTCCTGGCCGTTCACAGGCGCGAATTTTGCCTCCCCGGCCCAGATCTCGGGCAGCACCAGCGCTGCTTCCCCGAGCTCCGCGGCAAGTGAATCGCGCAAGCCACCGGGGAAATGCAATTCCGCCTCGGCAGGCACATCCGACTCGGCTTTCAGCAGGCTGGCATCGCACGCCCAGCGGATTTTCACACCCCGGAACAGATACGCCTTGGACCGGCAAAGCTTGAACAGCCTAGCGGGCGAGAATTTCAGAGCCCCGAAAATTTCAGTATCGGGGATGAAGCTGATGGACGTGCCGCGCCGGTTGGGGACGGCTCCTACCTCAACGAGCTTGGTGACCGGCTGCCCGCGCTCGAAGTTCTGCCGGTAGAGTTTTTTCTCCCGTGCCACCTCGGCGATGAAGCTTGAGGACAGCGCGTTCACCACCGAGGAGCCGACACCGTGCAACCCGCCCGAGGTGGCATAGGCCTTGCCAGAGAACTTGCCGCCGGAATGCAGCGTGGTGAGGATCACCTCCAGCGCGGATTTGGTCTTGAATTTCGGGTGCGGGTCGACCGGGATACCACGGCCATTATCGCGGATGGTAAGCTGGTTGTTGACGCCTAAGCTCAGTTCGATGGTGGTGGCATGGCCGGCCACCGCTTCGTCCATAGAGTTGTCGAGGATTTCCGCGGCGAGGTGATGCAAGGCGTTCTCATCGGTGCCGCCGATATACATGCCCGGCCGCCGGCGGACTGGCTCCAGCCCCTCCAGAACCTCGATATCCTTGGCGCCGTAGCTGTCCCTGACGGGAATATTCTCGAAAAGATCGCTCAAAAGCGCCGACTCCTTAACGCACCGGGCATTCTGGTTGCCACGCCGCGAGGGGCGCAGGCAAGGGGGTTATTCCCCCGTGCGATGCAGATCGAAGGAGCGGATTCCAGGGGTGCCGCTGAATTGCAGCCAATCCGTGTGGGTCAGCGTGTTGCGGGTGTCGTAATAGCCGGTGCGCCAATGCTCCTTCATGGAAATACGGCTGAATTCGTAATCCTTGGCATCGCCCTCATAGGCTTTCTGTTTGTAGATGAGCTGCATGATGTTGATTTCGGGCAGATGCTGCAGCTCGGCTTTGGTTGCTTTCTGCTCCGGGCTTAAATCCGTCTCGTGCAGTTTTTCCAGCGCGTCCCGCAAGAGCCGTTTCAACTCGTGGGTCTCAAGGAAATGGTCTGTCGTGGTGCGGGTGCGCGAGGAATATTGAATATCTTTCTGCCTGGCCAGAACCTCAGGCATGTCGCGCGGGATGGCACCCTGGGCGGAAAACAGATCGACCTGAAAGGCGAGGAGGTTTTTCGAGCCAATATTGTCCAGAAGATGCTGCAGCGGGGTATTGGAGACGAGGCCGCCATCCCAATAATGGTGACGCCCGATGCGGATCATCGGCAGGCCCGGCGGCAGCGCGCCAGACGCCATGATATGCTCGGGCTCCACCTCGCGGACGGCATTGTCGAAATATATGAAGTTGGCGGTCTCGACATTCACGGCACCAACCGCGAACCGGACATGCCCCTCATTGATCAGCTTGAAATTCACCAGCTTTTCCAAGGTTTGGTGAAGGGGTGAGGTGTCGTACATCGCCGTGGCAAAGCGGGCCCCGCGCGGCGCGAAAAAGCCCGATAATGGCACCGGCTGGAAGAAGCCCGGCTGCCCGAAGATCATGCCCTGCGTTGCCGAAAGCCCGTTGCGAAGCTTGCGGGCGCTGTCGCCCTCGAACCAGGTGGTGTAGGGGTCGCGCGCGGTGATATCCATCCAGAATTTTTCGAGCTTCTCCACCCGGTGCTCAGGTTTGTTGCCGGCGATGATGGCCGCGTTCACCGCCCCTATGGAAACGCCAGCCACCCAGTCTGGCTCCAGCCCGGCCTCATGCAGCGCCTGATACACGCCCGCCTGATACGCCCCCAGCGCACCGCCGCCTTGCAGCACGAGCCCGATCTTATCGCAGCCTTTCGGGCGGGCGATGGGCGAGATCGGCGGGAGCGGCTTACGGTGTGGGCGCTTCGGGTCGGAAAATATGTCCATTGGCAGTGTTTCCTTCACGGGCAGGTTGAAGCGGAGATGCTGAGGATATTCATGCCCGCCCAGATTTGGCTGTCAGACCAGCTATACCGGGCGGTTCAGCGCAGGTGCTCGGCAAAGAAAGCCAGCGAACGCAGCTCTGCCAGCTCCCAATCCTTGGCGCTGTAGCTGGCCCGGGCCTCGCAGCCAAAGCCATGCTGAGCACCGGCATAGACCAACACCTCCAGGCCGGGCTGTGCGGCCTTGATCGCCTCGACATCGTGCATCGGGATGCTATGGTCCTCGGCGCCGAAATGCATCTGCACCGGGCAGTTGGGCTTGGCGGCCTTTTTTGCGGCAATGCCGCCGCCATACCAGCAGCTCGCCGCCCTGAAGCGTTTGGTTTGTGTGGCAGCATCCCAGGCCAGCGTGCCGCCCCAGCAATAGCCGATGATGCCCACGGGCTTGCAGGCGAGAGCATCGGCGGTGGCTTCAAGATCCAGCAGCGCCTGTTCGTCGGAGATCTTTGCGCGCGCCTCCCGCCCGGCATTGATTCCCTCCTCGGTGTAATCCAGCTCGATGTCAGGACCCACGCGGTCGAACATGGCTGGGGCCAAGACGCGGTAGCCGTAGCCGGCCAGGCGCTCCGCCACGCTGCGGATATGCTTATTGACGCCGAAAATCTCCTGCACGACGACCAGGGCGCGTGGGGCGTTCACGTTGCCGGCCTCGAAGGTTCGAAATTTATGTCCGTCTGCGGCGGTCAGCGTCATCATGGGGCTGTTGGTCCTTTCCTGGGTCGCTCGCAATTCAGCCTTGCGCGTAGGGCGCAAAATCCTGCGCCAGCCTTTCATAGATGTCGCGTTTAAATGCCACCGCAAGGTGCGGCAGCTCATCAAGGCGTACCCATTTCCATTCTTCAAATTCAGGGTGTGCATCAGCGTGCAGGTTGATGTCGGAATCCTTGCCGGAGAAACGCAGCGCGAACCATCTCTGACGCTGGCCGCGATATTTGCCCTTCCAGGCCACGCCCACCAGATGCGGCGGCAGGTCGTAGAGCAGCCAATCCGGATGTTCGGCCAGGATTTCGGCCTTGTCAGTGCCGATCTCTTCCTTCAGCTCGCGCAGAACCGCGAGGCGGATATTCTCGCCTTCATCAACGCCACCCTGGGGCAGTTGCCACGCATCGGGAAAGTCCTTGCGCCGGCCCACGAACACTAGCCCGTTTTGCGAGAACAACACAGCCCCGACATTCAGCCGGTAGGGCAGGGATTGGTTATCCACCATGGCGCTCTCCTTGCTGAATGAAATCCAGTGGCTGCCTCAGGCTCTAGTTCGACGCCGTTGTCGTGGTGTCCGGTTTCATGTCCGCGATCAGCTTCAACGCCATCTGGAGCTGGAAATCCGTGGAGGGCTTGGTGGGGTCAAAAGCGGGCCAGTTGGCCGGTGGCTTGGCGGGGATGCTGGCGGCCACCGGCGGCAAGGGCGGCGCGGGCGGCAAGGGCGGGGCTTTCTCTTTGGTCGGGTTGGTAAAGGCGTGCAGCAGGTCGGTTTCACGAAGCTCGGAGAAACTATCCGCCGGTGTTGCGCTATCAGCGACATGAATATTCGGCGTTACGCCGTAATCCTGGATCGATTTGCCCGACGGGGTAAAATATAGCGCCGTGGTCAGGCGCAGCGCGCCTTCGTTATCGATGGGGATGATCGTCTGCACGGACCCCTTGCCGAAGGTCTTCGTGCCCAGCACCAGCGCGCGGCGGTTCTGCTGCAAGGCGGCGGTCACAATTTCCGCGGCTGAAGCGGTACCGGCATTGGTCAGCACCACCATCGGCGCGCCATGCACAATATCATCGCCCTGGGCGTACCAGACCTGGTCGTCCTCGGCGTGACGGCCGTGGGTGGAGACGATCTCGCCGCTGGAGAGGAAATCATCGCTCACCGCCACGGCCTGATCCAGCAACCCGCCGGGATTGTCCCGCAGATCCAGGATATAGCCATGAATATGCCCATGCGCCTGTTTGTTGAGGCTCTTCACCGCGGCGCGAATATGCGGGTCGGCGTTCTCATCGAAGCTGTCGAGCCGGATATAGCCGATGGGCCCGGCGGTGCTGGTGAGTAGCTTGCTTTTCACGTCGTCGATCTTGATGATCTCGCGTGTTAAGGTCACGTGCACGGGCGTGTTGATGCCGTTGCGCTTGAGGGTGAGGGTGATTTTGGTGCCCGGTGCCCCGCGCATGCGGCTCACCGCATCGTCCAGCGAGAGACCATCCGTTGCTTGGCCGTTGATTTCGACGATGATGTCGCCCGGCTTGATGCCAGCCCGCGCTCCTGGTGTGTCATCGATGGGGGTGATGACCTTCAGCAGACCACTCACTTCGGTCACTTCCAGCCCCAGCCCGCCGAACTGGCCGGAGGTTTGCACCTGCATGTCCGCATATTGCTGGGCGTTCATGTAGTTGGAATGCGGGTCCAGCCCCGAGAGCATGCCGTTCGCGGCATCGTAGATCAGCTTGTTCGTGGGTGGGTCGATCACGTAGTTCTGCTTGATCTGCGAGAGAATGTCGCCGAACAGCGAAAGTTGCTGATAGGTGCTGTCACTGGGGGAGGCCTGGCCAAACGCGCGCGATAATGGCTGCGTGAGCGAACCCGCGGCCAAACCCACCAAGAAAATTCCACCGAGCATCAAACCGCTTCGCAACCGCATAAACGACGTCTCCTTCTCTGCGGGCGCACGGCCCGGGCTTCATTAGATAGCATCCGGGCCGGATTATCCAGAGTGCCCGGCGGCCAGCCAGGATGTCGGGTTAACCGGCACACCGTTGCTGCGCAACTCGACGTAAAGATATGGCTGATGTGTGGGGTGGGCCGGGTCGAAGGCCTGCATGCTGCCCAGTGGCTGGCCATGTAGGACATGCTGACCCTGCGCCACGTCCAGATGGGCCATGCCCGCCAGCACGGCGGAAAACCCGCCCCCGCAACTAGCGATGACCACATTGCCGTAGCTGGGTAGCGGCCCAGCATACATGACGGTGCCGCCACAGGGGCTGGTGACGCGCCCCCCTGGTGCTGCGGCATAGGAAATGCCGGTGGAAGGCCCCGCCGGCGTTTGCGCGCCGTAGGGTTGGACCACATGCCCTGCCACCGGCGCGCCCGCCCCGCCGGCGGGCAGGTTGATGGGGCTTGCCTGCGGCGGCCCCTTCGGCACGAGCCGCGCGATGGCCTCATTCAGGCTCAAGAGTTCGTGTTTGGCCTTGGCGGCGGCGGCGGCTTCGGCCACGGCCTGGTTGGAATCCGCCTGCTCGGCGGCCTTGGCGTTGTTGATATCGCTGGAAAGTCTTGCTTCCGCCGCTTGTTGCGCGGCAACGGCCGCATCCAGCCGCAACCTTGCCACCTGCGCCTGGTTGATCGCGGCGGTCAGGCGCCTGGTCTCGGCCTTCACGGCGCTGGCCTGGGCGGCCACTTCCACCGCCATGCCCTGCATGATTGCGATACCGCGCACCGCATCCTGTGGCGAAAGCGGTGCCACGAGCAATGTTGTCGCCGGGGCAGAGGCCAGACGCTGCATCACAGGCAGTAATTTTTTCAGCGTCTCCTCGGCCTGATCCAGCTGCCCGGCGGCGTCGTTCTGTTGTGCGATGAGCCGGGCAAGCTGTGTGGCATCCTGCGAGGTTTGGTCTTCCAACCCGCGCAGGGCGGTGGCGGTGCGGGCCAGTTGCTGCGCCAGGGCTGTTGCCTTGGCCGCCACGGCGCGGCGGTGCGCGGCAGCTGCCAGTGCGGCCTCCTGATGCGACTTTATCTCCGCCAAGGCAGCGGCGCGGCGGGCTTGCAGGCTGGCAGCGTCGTTCTTATGCCTCGCTTCCTTGGCAAGAGCGCTCCCCGCCAGGCCAAGCCATAGGGCGGCAAGGGCCGCCCGGTGAAGGTAGTGCGCCGGCTTCACTCAACCAAACAGCGGCTTGCCGGTCATCGCGGCGGGCTGGGCCAGGCCCATAAGCTTCAAAATCGTCGGCGCGAGGTCCGCCAGCACGCCATCATGCAGTGCGATGCCCGTCGGTCCGCCGGCGATGAACACCGGCACCGGGTTGGTGGTGTGGGCGGTGTGCGGGCCCCCGGTTTCGGGGTCTCTCATCATCTCGCAATTGCCGTGGTCGGCGGTGACAAGCATGGCCCCACCCTGGGCATGAACGGCCGCCCAGATCTCGCCTAGCCCCGAATCCACCGTTTCCACCGCCTTGATGGCTGCACTGAGCACGCCGGTATGGCCCACCATGTCCGGATTGGCGAAATTCAGAATGATCATGTCGTATTTGCCGGTGTTGATCGCCGCCACGGCTTTTTCCGTAAGCTCGGGGGCAGACATTTCCGGTTTCAGGTCGTAGGTGGCGACCTTGGGTGAGGGCACCATGATGCGGTCTTCGCCCTCCAAGGGGGCCTCCTTCCCACCATTGAAGAAATACGTGACATGCGGGTATTTCTCGGTTTCCGCCATGCGCAGCTGCTTGAGCCCATTTTTTGCAACCACCTCACCCAGCAGATCATCCATATGATGCGGCGGCAACACGGTTTGCATGAAGGGGGCCAGGGCGTCGGAATAGGCGGTCATGCCCACCGCGCCGGCCAGTTTTGATTGTCGGGCCTTGAAGCCGTCAAACGCCGGGTCCAGCAGGGCGGTGAGGATTTCTCGCACCCGGTCAGCCCGGAAATTGGCGCAGATCACCCCGTCGCCGTCCTTCACGCCCGCATAACCGCCGATTGCTGAAGGTTTGATGAACTCGTCCGTCACCCCGGCGGCATAACTGGCCTGGATGGCGGCCTCGGCGTTGGGGAAGCGCTCGCCCTTGGCATCGACCAGCACGTCGTAGGCCTGCCTCACGCGTTCCCAGCGCTTATCGCGGTCCATGGCATAATAGCGGCCCACCAGCGTGCCGAGTGTTGCGGTGCCGGCCAAATCGGCCAGGTATTTTTTCATGTAGCCGAGCCCGGCCTGGGGCGGGGTGTCGCGCCCGTCCATCCAACCATGGGCGATCACGGGAATCCTCGCCTCGTGTAGAATCTTCGCCAGCGCCACCGCGTTATCCTGGTGGGAATGCACGCCGCCGGGGGAGACCAGGCCCAGTAAATGCGCGGTACCGCCGGATTGTTTCAATGCGGCGATGAAACCCTTGATGGTCGGGTTTTTCGCCAGCGAGCCATCCGCGATCGAAGCCTCGATGCGTGGAAGCTCCTGCATCACCACGCGCCCGGCGCCGATATTGAGATGCCCGACCTCGGAATTGCCCATCTGACCGGCGGGCAGCCCGACAACGCGGCCTGAGGTGGAGAGAAATGCTCGCGGGCAGTTTGCCCAGAGCCTGTCGAAATTTGGTTTGTTGGCCAGTGCCACGGCGTTATCTGCTCTCGACTCGCTCCAGCCGAAACCGTCGAGGATCACCAGCATCACGGGTTTCAGGGGCATCTTGGTCCTTCAAGCAACGTGTCTGCAGGGATATTTAGGCGCGGCGGGATGCTTTGGCCATGCCGTGTGCGTCAGGGCCGACCTGCCCGATGATAGGGGTGACCCGCAAGAATGGATTGCGCCCGGTAGATTTGTTCCGCCAGCATCGGGCGCACCAGCATATGCGGCCAGGTGAGTGTGCCCAGCGAGAGTTTTGCCCCGGCACGGGTCAGTACAGGGGCGTCCAGCCCCTCGGCGCCACCGATCACGAAGGCAAGACTTCTGGACCTCTCCTGCCACCCGGCCAACAGCTTCGCCAGCGCTGGTGAAGTCGGCGCTGCACCATCCATGTCGAGCGCTATCAGCAATTCGTCCGGCTTCAGCGCGTTGAGGATGGCTTCGCCTTCACGGCGCTTGATCTCGGCGGGGTTGCCCTGGCCGTCGGCGAACTCCACGAGGGTCAGGGCAGGGCGGATGCGCCTGGCGTAGCGGGCGAAAATCTCCATCTCGGGCGCCCGGCTGGGCGCCTTGCCGATGGCCAGCAGCCTCAAGCCTCGGTTTCCGCCTCGTCCAGCTCCGCACTCCACATTTTCTCAAGCCCGTAGAGCGCGCGCGCCTCCGGCTTGAACAGATGCACGATGATATCGCCGGCGTCGATCAGCACCCAATCAGTACCGGTGGCACCTTCGGTGAGCGGCTTTTTGAACCCGGCCTCATGCAGTTTTTCGTGAAGATGCGTGGCCATGGCAGCAATCTGGCGGTCCGCCAGGCCGGTGGCGATGATCATGCGGTCCGCGAAGCTTGCACGCCCGGCCAAGTCCAGCGTCACGATCTCCTCGGCCTTGTCATCTTCCAGCGTGGCGACAATCACGGCCTGCAACCGGTCCAGAAATTCCGGCGGCGGCTTGGGGGTGG
Organism: Pseudomonadota bacterium; assembly: GCA_021826425.1. Lineage (GTDB taxonomy): Bacteria > Pseudomonadota > Alphaproteobacteria > Acetobacterales > Acetobacteraceae > Acidocella. The sequence continues at coordinate 7,396 of JAKAZY010000028.1, read as the reverse complement.
CGCGTTTCTTTGGCCCCGCGATGGCGGCTTTCTTGCGCGGCGTGCCGGGCATGGCGGCGACGGCTTCGGCGGCCGGCTTGGTCGCGCGTTTGCGGGGGGAGGCGGGTTTGGCGCCCCGGTTTGCCGGGGTGCGGGCGGGCGGGCGCGTTATGGCTTTGTTCCTTCTAAAATTCTGCGGCGCAATTCGGTGGCGGAAGCCGCATTCTCCCGCACAGGCAGGAGAATCCAGGCCGGTGCCGTCATCTTGGCAAGACATAACCCAGCCCGTGCGGGAAGGCGATATTTATGGTTCCATTTTGCGGCTTGCCCGGCCAAAGCGCGGCGCGTGGCGCCGGGGCGAGGCACGACCAGCATCGGCATGGCGCGTATGATCTCTTGCCAGCGCCCCCAGCGTGGGAGCTGAATGAGATTATCCGCCCCCATCAGCCAGACGAAGCGCGCACAGGGGAAGCGGCGTTGCAATTCGCGCAGGGTGTCGCGCGTGTAGCGCGTGCCAAGCCGCGACTCGATATCCGTGGCGATGATTCTTCGCCCATCGGCAATCCGCCGGGCACTTGCCAGGCGCTCAGCTTGTGTGCCCATCCCGGCGGCGGGTTTCAACGGGTTGCCGGGCGAGACCATGAGCCAGAGCTGGTCCAGCCCCAGATGCCGCATGGCCTGTTGGGCGACGTGCAAATGCCCTTCATGCGCCGGGTTGAACGAGCCGCCGAGCAGGCCGATCTTCAGCCGGTAGCGATGGCTTCTCAGCGTCTCACCTGGCCGGTGCCGCGCACCACGTAACGAAAGGTTGTGAGCTGCTCAGGGCCGATTGGCCCGCGCGCGTGGATATGACCGGTGGCGATGCCGATTTCCGCGCCGAACCCGAACTCCCCGCCATCACAGAACTGCGTGGAGGCGTTCCACAGCGTGACCGCTGCCGGGCAGGCGGCGAGATAGTCTTCCGCAACTTGTGCATTATCGGTGATGATCGCCTCGGTATGCTCGCTGCCATGCGCGACCACATGTGCGAGCGCTGAGTCCGGCCCATCCACCACCGCGATGTTGAGCACCGCATCCTGCCATTCGGTGTCGAAATCATGCGGGCCGGCGGCGGGCAGCTCCGGGCAGATGGTGCGGGCGCGGGCATCCGCCTTGAAGGCGCAGCCCAAGGCGGCGAGGTCGGTCACCAGCACGGGCAGCAAAGAGGGGGCGATGGAGGTGTCGATCAGCAGTGTCTCTGTGGCACCGCACACGCCGGGGCGGCGCATTTTGGCGTTGGCGAGCACGCTGCGCGCCATCTCTGGGTTGGCGGCGGCGTGGATGTAGGTGTGGTTCAGCCCCTCGGCATGAGCCAGCACCGGCACGCGAGCCTCGCGCTGCACCAGCCCCACCAGGGTTTTTCCGCCGCGTGGGATGATGAGGTCGATCTGCCCGACCGCGCCCAGCATGGCGGCGACGAATTGCCGATCTGCAGTGGGGGGCACCTGCATGGTAGCCTCGGGCAGCCCCGCCGCCTTCAGCCCCGCCGCAACCGCCTTATGGATGGCCTGGGCGGAGTGGAAACTTTCTGAACCACCGCGCAGGATGATGGCGTTGCCGGATTTGATGGCAATGGCCGCGGCATCCGCCCCAACATTCGGGCGGCTTTCATAAATCATCCCCAGTACGCCGATGGGCTGGGCAATGCGGGAAATACGCAGACCGTTCGGTCGGGTCCATTCCGCCAGAACGCGGGCGAGGGGATCGGGCAGGTCCGCCACCTCCTCCAGCCCGCGCGCCATGGCCTCAAGCCGGGCTGCATTCAGCAACAGGCGGTCACCGAAGGCCGAGGTGCCTTTGAAATGGGCCATGTCCTGCTCGTTCGCAGCCAGAATCGCCGGGGCGGCCGCGCGCAAGGCGGCGGCGGCTTGGCGCAGCGCATGGTCGCGCGTGGCGGCCTGTAGCTTAGCCAGCGCGGCGGCGGCTTGGCGGGCCCGCTGGCCCATGGTTTCCATGGTTTGCGAATATGTGTCGGCTTCGGCGTCCATGCGTCGCATGCTTGCCTAGTCCTGGCGGGAAGATCAACTGCGGGTTACAGTATCTCCAGCATGCCAGACCTCTTCGATTCGCTGATGCCCGGAATCATACTGCCGCCTGGCCCGGTGCTACGCACGTCACGTCTTACTCTGCGCCCCCTCGATGGAGACGACGCGGCCGTATTTCATCGCCTGATCAACGACTGGGATATCTGCCGACGCGTGCCGGATGCGCCGTTTCCCTACCCAGAAACACAAGCGCAGGAATGGATAAAGGCCGCCGCGAGAGACCGCGAGGCGGGCCGGGCCGAACAATTCGCCATTGTGGAAACGCTCACCGGCGGGTTGGCAGGTTGTGTCGGGCTGAAACTTTCCAAGGACCGCAAATTCGCCGAGCTGGGATATTGGATCGGCCGGGCGCATTGGCGTCAGGGCTTCGCGCTGGAGGCTGTGCGCCGCGTCACCGATTGGGCTTTCGCCAGCTTGCCGATCACGCATATCAACGCGGTGGTGGCGGCGGATAATGATGGTTCGCTTGCGGTGCTGCGGCATCTGGGGTTTGAACAGACCGGCAAGGGACACCGCGTGTTTTCCTGCCGTCCCGGCGAGAAGCTGCCGGTGAAGCATTTCACCCTGGGGCGCGAGGCGCCAGCGCAAACGACCGCGGATGCCGCGCAAAAATCTGCGACGCTGCTGGTGGTGGCGGCTGCACTAATCGATGCGCAGGGCCGGGTGCTGCTGGCCCGTCGACCGGAGGGTAAGAAGATGGCAGGGCTGTGGGAGTTACCGGGCGGTAAGCTAGAAGCCGGCGAAACGCCGGAGGCCGGCTTGGCGCGGGAGCTGCGCGAGGAACTGGGGCTGGAGGCCGACCCCAAGGATTTCGCGCCCTTTGTTTTTGCCTCGCACGCATATGAAACGTTTCATTTGTTGATGCCGGTGTTTCTGTGCCGCCGCTGGAAGGGCGAGCCGCGTGGGCGCGAGGGGCAGAAGCTGGCCTGGGTGGCACCGCAAGACCTCGCTGAATACCCTATGCCCGCCGCCGACCGGCCGTTGATTCCCATGCTGCGAGATTTCTTATGAGCAATCCCACCGCCGCGATTCTTATTATTGGCAACGAAATCCTCTCCGGCCGCACGCAGGATGTGAATGTGCAGTTCATCGCCCAGCGTTTGGGCGAGCTGGGGATTAAACTGCAAGAAGTGCGGGTGGTACCGGATGTGCCGAACCAAATCATAAGCGCAGTTAATGAATTACGCGCTTCCTATAACTTGCTTTTTACAACCGGTGGCATCGGCCCGACGCATGACGACATTACCAGCGAATGCATTGCCGCCGCGTTCGGGGTGCCGTGGGAGCTGCATGAGGAAACCGACCGCGAGATGAAGGCGGTAATGGGTGAGCGCTACAACGCTGCCCGGCAGCGTATGGCGACGATGCCGCGCGGCGCCATTCCCATCCGCAACGAGGCTTCCATCGCGCCTGGTTTTACCATCGGCAATGTGCATGTGATGGCGGGCGTGCCACGGATTATGCAGGCCATGATGAAGGCGCTTGAGCCCAGCTTGCCGCGTGGGGAGCGAATTGAGATGCGCGCGGTTTACGGGCTGGGGGTGATGGAGGGCGCAATCGCCGCGGGGCTTTCGGCGATTCAGGAACGGTTTCCGGCGCTGGACCTCGGCAGCTACCCGTTCAAGCGCGATGGCGCCTGGGGCGTGGCGCTGGTGGCCAAGGGCACGGATGTGACGGCCATCGAGGAAGCGGCGCGCCAAGCGACGGATTTGATCGCCGCGCAGGGGGTTGAGCCGGTGCAGGGCGAGCCGCCTGCTACGGGGGGGTGAGCTGCGTTGGCAATATGCCCCCTCTTTCCAGTTCCGCAATCAGCGGGGCGAGTTCGTTTGCATAAGGCCGCCAGCGGCCCAAACCCTGCGCATGCACTGGCTGGCGCACCTGGGCGCGGCTGACCGTACGCACCTCGCGGTCATTCTCGTAGAATCGTGCGCAGGCTGGGTCTGGCGGCAGATCGAGATGCTTCAGCACGCGGGCCAGCGTGCCGTCGAAATCATTGACCCAATCCTGCAGGGCCAGAATCAAAATCTGATTTGGAATCACCGTGCGCCAATACTCCACCAACTTTGCCCGCTGCGTGATCGTCCAGCCCAGATCAGCCAGATCATGCGCATAAGCATGCTCGCCATGAAACCGAAACGTCCAGATTGAGAAGCCGATATCCCGCGGGTCGCGCACGCAATGGATGATCTTGGCGCCTGGTAGCATCAACGCGACGAGCCCAAGATGCAGCTCATTGCCTGGCATCTTGTCAACAATGCGCGATTTGTCTGGGGCCAACGCATGCAGTTCGGCGAGATAGCGCGTGGCGGCCTGGTCTAATGCCGCGCTATCGAGCGCTGCGATGCGCTGTTTGCCTCGCCCAGCGCATAATGTGCCGCCGGCATGTTCGGAGTGGCCGCGCATGCCGCCTTTGCCGCTTCCAGCGCGCCGGCAAGATCGCCTGCCTTGTGCAAGGCGATGTAGCGTTGCAATTCAATATTATTTGTCACCGGAAAAGCTCCAAACTGGGGCGGTCGTGCAATCTGCCCTGTCCCTATCCGCCCGCTCATTTCCCGACGGCCATACCGGCATTGGGGTTGGCATAATGAGCCATGAATAGCCGTTTCTGCCAAACAGAAAATTAACGTGACATTAAAACATCGGAATGTTAGCCAAAAAACAATATCAGTATTCCGCGAAAGTCTAAAAATATATACGAGGCTTGAATGACTGACTTCACTGCCACCGGCTCCATTCAGTTCGATACGATCGCCAGCAGCGGTCTGTACGATATTACCGCTCTTGGGGCGCAAGGAGGGGCGGGGGCGGGGGGATATGCTGGTGGTTTGGGCGCCATGGTTTCCGGCGATGTCTATCTTGCTGCCGGGAGCGTTCTGGAAATTATTGTCGGTGGTGCCGGTGGAATTTCCATGTCTTATGGCGCGGGCGGCGGTGGTGGCGGCGGGGCTGGCATAGTTGGCGCGGGTGGCAACGCCCTGACTTCACAGAACGGTGGCAGAGGCGGCGGCGGCCGCAGCGGCGGCTTTGGCGGCGGTGGCGGCGGCGGCCCCTATGGCGGTGGTGGCGGCGGCGGATTCTTTGTCGGCGGCTATAACGCCAGCAGCGGCTTTGGCGGTGGCGGTGGCGGCGGCGGCTATGGCGGCGGCGGCTATGGCGGCGGCGGCGGTGGCAGCGGCGTGTTTGGCGTTAGCGGTGGCGGTGGCGGCGGCGGCGGGTCCTATCTGAATAGCAGCCTCACCAGCACAAGCCTGCAATCCGGCGTGCAATCCGGCAATGGCGATGTCACCATCACCAGCGTTTTGTGCTTTTATCCCGGCACATTGCTCGCCACGCCTTCGGGCCACGGCGCGGTAGAGAACCTGCGCGCGGGCGACATGGTGCTGACCACCAATGGCCCGCTGCCGGTACGTTGGGTTGGCATGAGCCATGTCTCCACACGCTTTGCCGACCCGCTGCGGGTGCTGCCCATTCGCATCACCGCCGGAGCGCTGGGCGAAGGGTTGCCGATGCGTGATCTGCTGCTTTCGCCGGACCATGCCCTGTTCTTGGATGGCGTACTCATCCAGGCCGGTGCCATGGTAAACGGCACCAGCATCCTGCGTGAGCACGACGTGCCTGAGACATTCACCTATTACCATGTCGAGCTCGCCTCGCATGAATTGCTGCTCGCGGAGGGCGTGCCTTCGGAGAGCTTTGTCGATAACGTGGAGCGCATGCATTTCAGCAACTGGGCAGAACACGAGGCGCTGGGCGATACCGCGCCGATCCAGGAAATGCCATACGCGCGCGTCAAGTCACGCCGGCAAATGCCACAAGCCGTGTGGCAGTTCTTGATACAACGCGCCCGGCAGCGGGTGGTGGAAGCGGCTTGAGGTACCGGGCAGGTCTTGCCCCAGGCGTTCAGAGGTTGGCTTAAGAGCGCGTGCGAGTCTTGCTCAGAGCATTGAGCTTTTAGAGCCGGATGATTTTAGATCCAATCACGCATTGATCCGATCAAAAATCTGCACCCGCCTCTAATACAATGAATAGAGGGCAATTGAGACTTAAGGCTCGCTCGCAAATTGAGCGAACCTGAAGTCATCGCGCTCTAAAGCAACCCCGCCGCGATGTTCACCGAAAGCGCCAAGATAACGGTGTTGAACAGGAACCCGATCAGCCCTTGCACCGTCGCCAGACGCCGCAGCTTTTTGGAGGTGATGTTGCAGTCTGAAACCTGAAACGTCATGCCGAGGACAAAGGAGAAGTAGACGAAGTCCAGGTAGTCCGGCTGGTCGTCCTGCGGAAACATGATGCCGCCATCCACCTCATCACCGCCAAGGTCGCAGGCGTAATATTCATGCGCATAGCGATATGCGAAGGTGAGATGCGTGACGGCCCAGGAAAGGGCGAGCGTGACCACGACGAAAGCGAGGTAGGCGCCGGTGAAATGCGTTTTCTGATTGGCGGCGTGGGAGAACAGGAAGAGAGAGGCGAAGCTCATCACCGCGCCGAGCACGGTGAGGGTGAAAATGCTCCATTCGCCTTCCTGGTGGCTCGCCGCGTCCTCGCGGATGTTCCGGTCCCGGACCAGGGTGAACACCAGCAGGCTTGAAACGATATAGAGCAGGCTGCCGATATCCCAGGCCGCGACAGACCGGATCGCCGGGTTTTTCACCGCGAACATCAACACCCAGGCCAGTGCGCCCACGCCATAACAGATGGTGAAATACGGTCTGGCGCGCAGAACCCGGTATAGCCGCAGGACAAGGGCGGGGAGTGGCAAGAAACCTACCTTTCCAGCGCCGCCAAAGCCGGGGAGAGCTTCTTCACCTCGATCTCGATGAAGGCCATGGGTGCCGTGCCGCCATTGCGCACATCGTGCTGCGCCCCGGCATCGCGGACGTAGCTGTCGCCGGCCTTGCGGGTTATGGTGGTGATTTTTTCGCCGTCATGCACTTCCTGCACTGCATCCGTCAGCATCACCACGTAATAGGGCCAGCCATGGGTGTGCCAGCCGGTCACCGCACCCGGCTCGAAATCCCAGCGGGTGATCCGCACCTCCGCGTCATCCTGCTGCACGGTGGGGGTGGCGGGAAGGGTACAGGCGAAGGCCATGGAATCACCTCATTGTTATATGCCGTGGCAGATGTAACACGCTTCAAGCGCTTGAAAAGCCTAAACGGGAGGGGGGATGGCGTGTTAATCTGCCATCTGCGGGCTTGCCAAACGCCGCGCACTGCCCCACAAGCCGGGCGAACAGCGCGGCCTGACCCAGGCGGCGCCGTATCTGTTTGACATTTTATCCGCCCGTGGAGGCATCGATGGCTGATACTGACCTGAGTAAGATCCGTAAT
>JAKAZY010000027.1 GCA_021826425.1 Pseudomonadota bacterium | reverse complement strand
CTCAATTTTCGCCCATTGCTTGTCAGACAGCCAAAATAGGTTCCGCCTCATTTACCACCCCCGAATCGGGGGTAGAGAATCATCCGATCAAGGAAATATCAACAAGTTTATTGGGTTATGGCCCTAGCTGCCATGATAACCATTAACGGCAAATTGGCATAGACGAATATACAAAAGCCCTCAAAACGCGATGCGCAGGCGTTTAGCATTTCGACGAAATATCTTGGATGAATGCCGGTAGCAAACTCTATCCGGTACAAAACCGGGTCGTATACCACGGGAGAGGCCTGGCTTAATACCATAAGGGGGGGCAAGAACCGAACTGCCGCCTAAAATGGCGATGACGATACCTAACGAATGAAGGCAAGTCTTAGACTTCGCGTAAGGACGAAAAAAAAGCTGCGGTTCGAGAGAAAAACCACGAGCAATAATATCACTAACCATACGAGCGACTGCATCTCAAATCCATTTGCTTCTAGCTCGAATTGCCTACTCATCATGACTTATTACTGCCAGCCAAATTTGAGCAAGATATTTTACGGGAGTCGTTTCAAAATCGCCGCACATCAAAAAAGCGGCCCGGACAATGCCGGGCCACCGCGAAGCTGGACGGCGGCGGACATGCGGCTATGATCTGGCAAAACAAGGAGGAGCACGAAGATGAGAACAATCTACAGCGCCGACCATTTGCTGCACCAAAGCCCGGGCGAGTTGATCTATGGGGAATTTGTACCCGCCTTTGAGAAGCCGGAGCGCGCCGAGCTGGTGCTAAGCCGCGTGCGCGAGGTGAGGCTGGGCGAGGTGATTGCGCCTGAGATGTTCCCGCTGGAGACTATCACCCGCATCCATGCGCCAGGGCTGGTGGCATTGCTGCAAACCGCGCACCAGGAATGGCTGGGCCTGGGCCGCAGCGGCGCGGCCTACCCCTATAGCTGGCCGACACGGGGAACCCGCACGGACAGGGTGCCGCAGAATCTGGATGGCCGCCTCGGCTTTTACAGCTTCGATTGCGGCACGCCGATTACCGCCACCACCTGGCAGGCGGTGAAAGCCTCGGCGGATGTGGCCCTCACCGGCGCGAAGCGGCTCAACGCCGGGGAGGAAGCGGTGTTCTCGCTCTGCCGCCCGCCGGGCCACCATGCGGGCTCAGACCATTATGGCGGCTATTGCTTCCTCAACAACGCGGCCATCGCGGCGCAAAAGCTGCTTGATGACGGCGCCAGGCGCGTCGCCATCCTCGATATCGATTACCACCATGGCAACGGCACCCAGCAGATTTTCTACGGCCGCGACGATGTGCTGTTTGTTTCGCTCCATGGCCACCCGGACCAGGAATACCCCTATATGCTCGGCTTTGAGGATGAGCCGGGTACAGGGCAAGGCGAGGGGTTCAACCTGAATTTGCCGCTGCCATGGGGAACGCAATGGCCTGCTTACGAAGCCGCCCTTACCGCCGGGCTGGACCGCATCCGGGCTTACGCGCCAGAGGCCGTCGTTGTGTCACTTGGTGTTGACACATTCAAGGATGACCCGATCTCCCAGTTCAAACTCGACCACGAACATTTCACCCGGATGGGGGAGATGATCCGCACCCTGGGCAAGCCAACGCTTTTCGTGATGGAAGGTGGCTATGCCGTGGCCGAAATCGGCATCAACGCGGTGAACGTGCTCACCGGGTTCGAGGGCAAATAAAAAAACGGCCCGGACGATGCCGGGCCGCCGCAAGTTTGGAAAATTGTGGTTCTTGGAGCCGCGCTTAACCTAGAGGATTCAGCTTTTCGCTGAACGCTCTAATTTTATGTTTGAGCGAGCAATCTCATGAATTTATCTTGACGTCGCCGCGTCAATCTAAATGCATAGTGCTCTAAAAAATCAGATGGCAATTCAGAATTCAGGTGCGCTCACCATGCGAGCGCACCTGAAGCCATCGCGCTCTAAGCGGCGAACTGGTTCATGGTGTTCGCCACACCACCGGCCTTCAACGCCGCCTCGCCCGCGAAATACTCCTTATGGGCGTCGCCGATATCCGAGCCCGCCATGTTCTGATGCTTTGCGCAGGCAATGCCCTCACGGATTTCCTTGCGCTGCACGCCCGTCACATAGCCCAGCATACCCATCTCACCGAAATAATCCCTGGTCAGATTATCTGTAGAGAGTGCCGCGGTATGGTAGGTTGGCAAGGTGATGAGATGGTGGAAAACACCGGCACGAAGTGCAGAGTCGCGCTGGAAGCTACGTATCTTCTCATCGGCCAGCTGGCCCAGCGGGGTCCCGTCATACTCCACGCTCATCAGGCGGGCGCGGTCATAGGTGGACACATCCTGGCCCTGCGCCTTCATCGCATCGAACACCTGCTGGCGGAAATTTAGTGTCCAGTTGAAGGACGGCGAATTGTTGTAGGCCAGCTTGGCGTTCGGCCAGACCTCGCGAATGCGATCGACCATCGAGGCGACCTGTTCGATATGCGGCTTCTCGGTCTCGATCCAGAGCAGGTCGGCACCGTTGTTGAGCGCGTTGATGCAATCCAGCACGCAACGCTCAGCGCCGGTGCCGGGGCGAAACTGGAACAGGTTGGAAGGAAGGCGCTTGGGGCGCAGCAGCTTGCCATTGCGGGTGATCAGCACTTCGCCATTGCCAATCTCGCTTGGCTCAACCTCGTCGCAATCCAGGAAAGAATTATACTGGTCACCGAGATCGCCGGGTTCTTTTGAATAGGCGATCTGCTTAGTCAGGCCCGCACCCAGACTGTCCGTGCGGCAGACAACCACGCCATCCTCGACCCCCAGCTCCAGAAACGCATAACGCAGGGCACGGATCTTCGCGGTGAACTCCTCATGTGGCACGGTTACCTTGCCATCCTGATGGCCGCATTGCTTCTCGTCGGAAACCTGGTTCTCGATCTGCAACGCGCCGGCACCGGCCTCGATCATCTTCTTTGCAAGAAGATAGGTGGCTTCGGCATTGCCAAAGCCCGCGTCGATATCCGCGATGATGGGCACGACATGAGTTTCGAAATTGTCGATCTTACCCTGAATCTCTTTCTGCTTCGCAAGCTCCCCAGCTGCGCGGGCGGCATCCAGCTCGCGGAACAGATTGTCCATCTCCCGCGCATCAGCCTGGCGCAGGAAGGTGTAGATCTCCTCGATCAGAGCCGGCACGGAGGTTTTCTCGTGCATGGACTGGTCCGGCAGCGGGCCAAATTCCGATCGCATCGCTGCGATCATCCAGCCGGAAAGATAGATATAGCGGCCCTTGGTGGTGCCGAAATGCTTCTTGATGGAGATCATCTTCTGCTGGGCGATGAAGCCGTGCCAGCAGCCGAGAGACTGCGTGTAATTCGCGGGGTTCGCATCGTATGCCGCCATGTCCTGGCGCATGATTTTCGCGGTGTAGCGGGCAATGTCCAACCCGGTCTGGAAACGGTTCTGCAACCGCATCCTGGAAACCGCCTCTGGCGAGATGCCATCCCAGGTGGGCCCCTTGGCGGTGATGAGTTCGCGTGTGTTACGCAGGCTATCTTGGTACGACATTGGATGCTCCGCTGAAATTCAGGCTGTTGCAGAATTCCAGTTACGCTCAAAGAGGTCGTGCGTCAGAAAATTTTGTGAAAAAACCGGTAAATACGTGAATAAGATCGATGTTTTAGTAAACTTAATGTAAATATTTTACAAGCTGCGGAAATTATCCAAAATCCGAGATATCCTGTGGGCTGTTGAGGTTCACGAAGGGGTCACGCAGGCTTGTAAAATGTACCTGCCGCGCCCCGCAGAGGGCCAGAGCATCCCGCACTTTGTATTTCGTATCCCGGCGCAAGAAATCCTCCAATCCTGGGCCAAACGCCACCGGCCAGAGCGAAGCGAGGTGGTGCTGACGCCCTTGATATACCGCCACGGAGGGGCCGGGCGAGAGATCCGCAACCAGGGTGGGCGGGAAAAACGGTGTGTCCACCGGCATGGTGAGCATGAATTCCGCCCCTTTGCCCGCCGCCCAGCGCAACCCCGCCGACACCCCTGCCAATGGGCCGCAGGCGGCAAATTCGGGCGCATCGGGCAATACCGGCAGGCCGTATGCCTCGAAACGTTCGGGTTCGCCATTGGCGCTGACGGCGATGGGGGATGCCTGGGGGCGCAAGCGTTCCAGCACATGTTCGATAAGTGGGCGGCCATGCAGGGGCACGAACGCCTTATCCGCCCCGCCGAAGCGCGTGGCCTTGCCGCCCGCCAAAACCAGCGCCGCGATGTTCATGTCAAGAAATCCGCTGGGGCGAACGACGGGGATCGAACCCGCGACAACCGGTACCACAAACCGGCGCTCTACCAACTGAGCTACGTCCGCCATCCAGGGTATGGCGTCCTAACGCGGTCACGCCAGAGCCGTCAATGGTCTTGCCGCTACCCAGCCTTCCAGCCGCCGCAAGGCCTCCTCAAGCACATGTGTCTGCTTGCAGAAGGCAAAACGGGCATAATGGCGCGGGCCATCTTCGGCATAAAACGCCGAAACCGGAATCGCCGCCACGCCAGCCTGCGCGGTGATCGCCCTGCAGAAGGCCAGATCATCGCCCTCAAACCCCAGGGAAGAAACATCGGCGGTGATGAAATAGCTGCCCTGGGCGGGCAGAGTGGAAAACCCGAGCCGCTTCAACCCCGAATCCAGCAAATCCCGTTGCGCCTCCAGCCCAACAGCCAGGCCCTCGAAATACGCATCCGGCTTGGCCAGCCCCAGCGCCACAGCGCGCTGCAAATTGGGCGGGGTGGTAAAGGTGAGGTTCTGGTGCGCCTTGGCCACCAGCCCCATCAGCGCCACCGGGCCGGAGACATATCCCACCTTCCAACCTGTGAGCGAGAAGGTTTTACCCGCACTGCCAATGCGCAAGCTCCGCTCCGCCATGCCGGGCAGTGTGGCCAGGGGGATATGTCTGGCACCCGAGAACACCAGATGCTCATAAACCTCGTCGCACACCGCATAGGCATCGTGCTGGCGCAGCAGCCCGGCAATAAAGCCCAGCTCCTCCGCGCTGAACACCTTGCCGGTGGGGTTCATGGGGGAGTTGAGCAGCAGCAGCTTGGTTTTCGGCCCGAAAGCGGCGGCAAGCTCCGCCCGTGGCAGCGCCCATTCCGGCGGTTGCAGCCGCACCAGCTTCGGCACCGCCCCCAGCATTTTCACCACCGGCAGATAGGTGTCGTAGAGCGGCTCGATCAACACCACCTCATCGCCAGGGTTCAGCAGCGCCATCAGGCAGGCGGTAATCGCCTCCGTGGCACCGGAGGTCACCACCACGCCTGAAATCGGGTCCACCTCCAGCCCATAAAACCGCGCATTGGCCGCCGCAACGGCCTGGCACAGCTCCGGCACGCCGGTCAGAGGTGGATATTGGTTGCGGCCATCCAGCAGCGCCGCCGCCGCCGCTTGCACAATATCCTCGGGTCCTTCCGTGTCCGGAAACCCTTGGCCGAGGTTAATCGCCCCGTGTTTTACCGCCAGCGCGGACATAATAGTGAAGATTGTGGTACCCGTGGCGGCAAGCAGGGCGTTGGCTTGTTTCACGATGCTAAGAAACCTTTTGTCATTCACGGAATTTACCCGCCCAACGCACAGGCGGCAAGATTGCACAAAATATAGGCTGAAATAGCTACCGCTTGAGCAAAAGCTAGTTTTGTCCTTTGATGGCGTCGCCGCAACCGCGGCAGCGTGCGGAAAACCATTCTGGCATAGCTTGTGCTAAGTGTGAATTGTCAGCCCATTGGCTGACGCGCGCTTGCCCACCGGCTGCCCGGGGCGGGGTTACGGGCGTGCTGTCCGACGAACCAAGGAGGGCGCGGGCCCCGGGCCCTGCGTGAACCAGATGAAGAAGATCGAAGCGATCATCAAGCCGTTCAAGCTGGATGAAGTGAAGGAAGCGCTGCACGAGGTTGGCCTTCAGGGCATCACTGTCGTCGAGGCCAAGGGGTTCGGCCGGCAGAAGGGTCATACCGAGCTTTATCGTGGCGCTGAATATGTGGTGGATTTTCTCCCCAAGGTGAAAATCGAAGTTGTGTGTGAAGACGGCGTTGTGGAACGCGCGGTTGAAGCCATTACCAACGCGGCCCGCACCGGGCGCATCGGCGATGGCAAAATCTTTATCTCTACCGTCGAGGAAGCCATCCGCATCCGTACCGGTGAAAAGGGCGAAGCAGCGGTTTAATCGGACATTGCCAAGCGGCCCGGCATGGTTATTAACATGCCGGGCGCTGGGCGTTTTAAAGGCGGGCGCATGGTGCGCTTCGCGGGCCTGAACGGGTAACATTTACACAACGGGGAAAGAGCATGGCTAAGAAGGCCGAGGGCGGCGACGGCGTCGCGAAAGTTCTCAATTTAATCAAGGAGAACGGGGTTGAATATGTCGATCTGCGCTTCACCGATCCCAGGGGCAAGTGGCAGCACACCGCCCAGTATGTCTCGACGGTAGACGAGGACAGCCTGACCAACGGCTTCATGTTCGACGGCTCCTCCATCGCCGGCTGGAAGGCCATTAACGAATCCGACATGATCCTGAAGCCGGACCTGGACAGCGCCGTGCTGGACCCCTTCTCCGCCAAGCCGAGCCTGATCCTGTTCTGCGACATCATCGAGCCCGCGACCGGCCAGGGCTATGCCCGCGACCCGCGCTCCACCGCCAAAAAGGCCGAAGCTTACCTGAAGTCCACCGGCGTGGGCGACACCGCCTTCATCGGCGCGGAAGCTGAGTTCTTCGTATTCGACTCCGTGAAGTTCGGTACTGGCGGCAATTTCGGCACCTACCAGCTAGACTCCATCGAGGGCCCCGGCGCCAACATGAAGGACTACCCGGAAGGCAATATGGGCCACCGCCCGGTGGTGAAGGGCGGCTATTTCCCGGTTCCGCCGGTGGATAGCGAAGCTGACCTGCGCGCCGAAATGCTCTCCGCCATGGGCGAGATGGGCCTGCCGATTGAGAAGCATCACCATGAGGTGGCGCAATCTCAGCACGAGCTTGGCACCAAGTTCGCAACGCTGACCACCATGGCCGACCAGATGCAGATTTATAAATACTGCGTCCATAACGTCGCGCATTCCTACGGCAAAACGGCAACCTTCATGCCGAAGCCGATTTATGGCGATAACGGCTCAGGGATGCACACGCATCTTTCCATCTGGAAGGCCGGCAAGCCGCTTTTCGCGGGCAATGGCTATGCGGATCTGTCTGAGACTTGCCTGTATGCCATCGGCGGCATCATCAAGCACGCCAAGGCGATCAACGCGTTCTCGAACCCTTCGACGAACAGCTATAAGCGCCTGATCCCCGGCTTCGAGGCCCCGGTGCTGCTGGCCTATTCCGCCCGCAACCGTTCCGCTTCCTGCCGTATTCCCTACACCATCAGCCCGAAGGCCAAGCGCGTTGAAGTGCGGTTCCCGGACCCCACCGCCAACCCGTATCTGTCCTTCTCTGCCATCCTGATGGCGGCACTCGACGGCATCAAGAACAAGATCCACCCCGGCGACCCGATGGACAAGGATCTGTACGACCTGCCGCCGGAAGAGCTGAAAGACATCCCGACCGTGTGCGGCAGCTTGCGCGAAGCCATCGGCGCACTGGAAGCCGACCACGAGTTCCTGCTCGCGGGCGATGTGTTCTCCAAGGAGCAGATCGAGAGCTATATCGAGCTGAAATGGAAGGAAGTGTACAAGTTCGAACACACCCCGCACCCGGTGGAATTCGAGATGTACTACTCCGCCTGATCAGCGGTTCATCCCACGAAAACGGCGTCTTCGGACGCCGTTTTTTATGCGGGCGCAGCTGCCAGATGGCACGCCGCGCGTCCTCTGCTACACAGATACCATGGCGCAATCATTCTTCCTGATGGGCCGCAGCCACCTAACGGCTTTGTGGTATGCGTGGCATAACCAGACGGAAGCAGGCGGCCCGCCCGCCTCGCCTTACGCGCACGCACCGCTTATGCGCGCCGGCATGAAGGCAATCTTTTTGCAGCTCGAATCTGGTCGTTATGAACCGCTTTTCGAGCCCGATGGCCGCTTCCATGCAGCCGTGGCACAATCCATCGCGGAGGCCAAGGCAGAGGTTTATGTCTCCGTATTGGGCGGCAACGACCACTCTATGATCGGCCTGGTGGCCCACCGGCCGGCATTCGACTTCGTTCTGCCTGAGGCACCGGATCTGCCTCTGGACGACGGCGCGCAGTTGCTCCCGGCGGGTTTGCTGGAAGACGAGCTGAGCCGACGGATCGCTCCGCATGTGGCGGCATTGGCCCAGCTGCAGGGTTGCGCGCCGGGCCGGGTCGTACATATGGAATCACCGCCACCATTGCCCGAAGCGCATATACGGCGTCATCCTGTGCCATTTGCCGATGACATCGCGGCACTCGGCGTGGCACCCGCGTTGCTACGCTATAAGCTCTGGCGGCTGCATAGCGGGCTCTATCGCGCCGCCTGTGCACGGCTGGGCATCGCCTTCCTGCCCTCTCCACCCGTCATGCGCGATGAATCCGGAATGATGCATCCGTCGGGCTGCCACCCCGACGCCACACACGGCAACGCCCTCTATGGCGGGCACGTTCTCAAGGCGCTGCTGGAGTTCGCCGCATGACCCATCCATACCAAGATCTCCCGCCTGAGGCGTTCTGGAGCCGCAGCGTGGCGGGATGCGCCCCGCACGACATCAACCCTGCCCTGCCCGCCCCCTTCAAACTCTCCGGTCAAGACAAGATCGTCACCGCCGGCAGCTGTTTCGCCCAGAATATCGGCCCAAGGCTGCCCGGCATGGGCCTGACCTATCTGATCACCGAACCAGCCCACCCGATGCTCCCCGCAGAGCTGACGACCGCGTATGGCTATGAGCTGTTCTCCGCACGCTACGGCAATCTCTATACCGCCCGCCAGCTGCTGCAGCTTTGGTATCGCGCCTATGGTGCGTTCCAGCCGCAGGAGGATTGTTGGGACGAGGCCGATGGCCGGCTGATCGATCCGTTTCGACCGCGCATCCAGCCGCGCGGCTTTCTGACCGCCCAAGAATATGAAGCCGACCGCACCCGGCATTTCGCCGCCGTGCGCAGGGCGTTTGAGGCAATGGATGTGTTCATCTTCACCCTCGGCCTCACGGAAAGCTGGCGTGCGCGGACGGATGGCGCGGTGTTTCCGCTCTGCCCCGGCGTGGCGGGTGGGGCGTTCGACCCGGCACGGCATGAATTTCATAATTTCACTATAGAGGAAATCACCTCCGACCTCGTGCAGTTCATCGACACGATCCGGCGGCGCAATCCGGTTTGCCGGTTTATCCTCACCGTTTCTCCTGTGCCGCTGGTGGCCACGGCAAGGCAGGATACACATGTGATGGCGGCCGCCAGCTATTCCAAATCCGTGTTGCGGGTGGCGTCCGAGATGGCGGCCAGCCAACGCGAAAGCGTGGCATATTTCCCTGCCTATGAGATCATCAACAGCCCGTTCACGCCGCATTATTACGCGGAAGACAAGCGCAGCGTGACAGCGGCGGGTGTGGACCACGTGATGCGCAGCTTCGCTGCCAGCTTCACGGACAACCCCGCCCCTCTGGCCACCGCCGCCGTACAGAGCCAAACCCAGGCCCGACTGGCACGCATGGAGGATGCGATACGGGTGCATTGCGATGAGATGATCTTGGACCCCGGCCACGCCTTCACCTAGAGCCGGATGATTTTAGGCTCGCTCGTAAAGTGAGCGAACCTAAAGTCATCGCGCTCTAAATATCCCCTTGCCCTTTCTCCCCCCCGGGCGTACATAAGCCCCAACAAAACCCGCTGTTTCACAGGGTGGCCCTAACCGGCCGCCTTTTTTATTGGATTTTTACTGTTGTCTGAGAACCGCCCGACCCATACTGGCCTTGAGGGCCGCATTGCCGACATGATCGTCGAGCCGCTGGAAGCCCAGGGCTATGAGCTGGTGCGCGTGCAGGTGATGGGCACCGAAACCCCCACCGTGCAGATCATGGCCGACCGCGCCGATGGTACTGGCTTCACGGTGGAGGATTGCGAGAAAATCTCCCGCCTGCTTTCCGCCGTACTGGACGTGGAAGACCCGATCGACAGCCACTGGACGCTGGAGGTTTCCTCAGCAGGCATCGACCGGCCGCTGACCCGCACCAAGGATTTTAACGCCTATGCCGGGTTTGAGGCACGCATCGAGCTGAATTTCCCGGATGCGGCGAACCGCAAACGCTATACCGGCAAGCTGGTCGGCGCGGATGCCGAGACGGCAAAACTACAGCTTGAAACTGGCGAGACCGTTGAACTTTCCCGCGCTGAGATCAAGAAAGCCAAACTCTTGCTGACCGACGCACTGATTGCCTTTACCACCCAACCCAAAGTGACAAACTAGAGGATCGCATGGACACCTCCGTCAACCGCCCGGAATTGCTGCTCGTCGCAGATGCCGTGGCCCGCGAAAAACAGATCGAACGCGATGACGTGCTGGAAGCGATGGAACAGGCCATCCAGAAAGCCGGACGCGCCAAATATGGGCACGAAAAAGATATCCGCGCCGTCATCGACCGCAAGACCGGCGATGTTCGCCTTTCGCGGTGGACTGAGATCGTAGAGACTGTGGAAAACGAGGAAACCCAGATCCCCGTTCATATCGCCAAGAAATTCGCGCCCGAGAAAGAGGTGGGAGACTTTCTGGTAGACCCGCTGCCGCCGATCGATTTCGGCCGGATCGCCGCACAGACCGCCAAGCAGGTGATCGTGCAGCGCGTGCGCGAATATGAGCGTTCCAAGCAGTTCAACGAGTTCAAGGACCGCGTGGGCGAGATCATCAACGGTGTCGTCAAGCGCACCGAGTACGGCAACCTCATGGTCGATCTCGGCCGGGCCGAGGCGCTGCTGCGCCGCGATGAATGCATCCCCCGCGAAAACCTGAAGAACGGCGACCGCGTAAGGGCCTATATCTACGATGTGCGCGAGGAACCGCGTGGCCCGCAGATTTTTCTCTCGCGCAGCCATCCGGGCTTCCTGGCGAAGCTGTTCGCGCAGGAAGTGCCTGAAATTTACGACGGTATCATCGAGATCAAGGCGGTCTCCCGCGATCCCGGCTCGCGCGCCAAGATGGCCGTGATCTCGCGTGACGCCTCCATCGACCCGGTGGGCGCCTGCGTGGGTATGCGCGGTTCGCGCGTACAGGCGGTGGTGGCCGAGCTGCAGGGCGAGAAGATCGACATCATCCCCTGGTCCCCCAACGTCGCCACCTTTGTGGTGAACGCGCTGGCGCCCGCCGAGGTTTCCAAGGTGGTGATGGATGAAGATGCCGGCCGCGTTGAAGTCGTGGTGCCGGATAGCCAGCTCTCGCTCGCCATCGGCCGGCGCGGCCAGAACGTGCGCCTCGCTTCGCAGCTCACCCGCTGGGATATCGACATCCTCACGGAGGCCGAGGAATCTGAGCGCCGACAGGAAGAGTTCCGCCGCAAGACCGGCCTCTTCGTCGAGGCGCTGGACGTGGACGATGTCATCGCCGGCCTCTTGGTGCAGGAGGGTTTCGAGGGTATCGAGGATCTCGTGACGACTCCGCAGGAGGAGATCGCCACCATCGAAGGCTTCGACGAGAATGTCGCCATCGAGCTCGCCCGCCGCGCGACCACGTTCCTGGAACGCCAGGCCGCCGAGCAGGAGGAGCAGCGCGTGGCGCTGGGGGTAGCGGACGATATCGCCGCCATCGAAACCTTCTCCGCCAAGGATCTGATCACATTGGGCGAGAAGGGCGTGAAAACGCTGGACGACCTAGCCGACCTGGCCGGCGACGAGCTGGTGGAGATTCTGGGTGAGGACGTAATCAACGAGGAGCAGGCGAACGAGATCATCATGGCCGCCCGCGCCCATTGGTTCGAAGGGGAGGATGGCAACGCTGCCTGAACCCGGCACAGCGCCAGACGACACCTTGCCGGGGGAGCCAGAGCACGGCCCGCTCCGGCGCTGTCTGGTCACTCGTGGGCAGGGGCGGCGCGAGGAAATGCTGCGTTTTGTCGCCGCACCGGATGGGGAGCTGATTTTCGACGCCAGCGCAACCCTGCCCGGACGCGGAATGTGGTTGAGCGCGCAAGCCGATGTGCTAGATTTGGCGGTCCGGCGTGGGGTGTTTGCGCGCGCTGCCCGAACGAAGTTGAAATTGCCTGAAGATTTGCGCGCCCAGGTGGGAACCGCATTGGCGCGGCGGGTTAGCGATCTGCTGGGCTTGGCACGCAGGAGCGGTGCGGCGATTTCCGGCTTCGAAAAGGCCCGGGAATGGCTGCAAGCGGGCAAGGTGGGGCTTATCGTCCAGGCCGCCGATGGCAGTGCGGATGAGCGCGCCCGGTTCACGGGCGGCCGGACGGTGCCTTGCGTGGCAGTGCTTTCCGCCGCCGCGCTGGGCAAGGTGTTCGGGCGGGAGCATACGGTGCATGTGGTTATTGCCACCGGGCGGCTGGCGCAGATGATCGAAATCGAGGCGCGGCGCCTGCTAGGTGTTGCGAAGGAAAGCGTAAGCGGGCAGTAAGCCCAGCAAACTAGGCCGGGGTAACATCCGGCCGCGACGTGAAGATTGGACCGGATAAGGCATGAGTGACGGCAACGACCAGAATGAAACCAAGGGCAGGCTTTCGCTGCGCCCCGCCGCGCGTGGGGAAGCCGGGCATACGGTTGACGCCGGGTCCGTGCGGCAGAGCTTCTCGCATGGCCGTTCCAAGGTTGTGCAGGTTGAGGTCCGCAAGAAGCGCGGCGGCGTGGCACACGCCCCTGCCGCCGGTGCACCTGCCCCCGCCGCCACCCTAACCCTGCGCCCGCAACCGGAGCGCCCGGCAACACCCAGCCCGGCACCTTCGGGGCAACGCCCCCGTCAGGGGGCTGGTGGCGCGCAACGCGCCCTAACCGCCGCCGAGCTGGCCAACCGCCAACGCGTGCTGGCCGCCGCCGCCGTGCGTGAGGCCGAGCGCCACGAGCAAGAAAAAATCTCCATCCTCTCCGCCGCCGAGGAAGCCCGCCGCAAGGCTGAGGACGACGCCAGGCGCGAAACCGAAGAGGCCGCCCGCCGCGAAATCGAGGAGGCCGCCGCCGCCGCTGTCGCCAAGGCCGAGGCGGAAAACCCAACCACCCAGACGACGCCGCCTGCAGAACCTAAGAAGCAGGCCGCAGAGGCAGCACCACAACCCCAGCCGGCCCGCCCTGCGGCTAGCGCTCGCACTGCGCCCCCGCAACCGGCGCGCCCCGGCACCCCGGTTGCCCCGCCTCGTACCACGCTGCAGCTCAAGCCAGGCGGCCGCCCCGCTGGTGAGGACGACGAGGACGCTCCGCGCGGCCCCCGCCGCCCGGCCACCCCTGCACCCCGACGCGGGATGCCGGTGGCTCCGGCCAAGAAAATGGGCGACGGCAACCGCCGCGCTGGCCGTATCGACGTGCAGGCCGCCATTGAGGGCGAGGACGAGAAAACCCGGTCGCTCGCCTCCGTGCGCCGCCAACGCGAGCGCGAACGCCGCCAGGCCGAGCTTGAGCTGCTGCGCTCCGATGGCCTGAAAGTGGTGCGCGAAGTGATTCTGCCCGAAACCATCACCGTGCAGGAGCTCGCCAACCGCATGGCCGCCCCTGGCCGCGATGTGGTGCGCGCCTTGATGAAAATGGGCGTGATGGCCACCATTACCCAAACCATCGACGCCGACACGGCGGAGCTGATCGTCAACGAATTTGGCCACAAGACCCGCCGGGTATCAGACTCCGACGTTGAAATTGGCCTGACAGGCGACTTGGACACAGATGCTGAGCTGCAGCCGCGCCCGCCTGTGGTGACCATCATGGGCCATGTCGACCACGGCAAGACCAGCCTGCTGGACGCGCTGCGCCATACGGATGTAGCGGCTGGCGAGGCCGGTGGTATCACCCAGCATATCGGCGCCTATCAGGTGGTTCTGCCCTCCGGCCAGGCCATCACCTTCCTCGATACACCTGGCCATGAGGCCTTCACAGCCATGCGCGCGCGCGGTGCGGCCTCCACGGATATCGTGGTGCTGGTTGTCGCCGCCGATGACGGCGTGATGCCGCAGACCATCGAGGCGATCAAACACGCCAAGGCCGCGAATGTGCCGATCATCGTCGCGATCAACAAGATCGACCGGCCGGGTGCAGATGCCAACCGCGTGCGCCAGGAATTGCTGCAATACGAGATCGTGACCGAAAGCATGGGCGGCGACACCATCGATGTCGAGGTTTCGGCCCTGAAGAAGACCAATCTCGATAAGCTTGAAGAAGCCATCCTGCTGCAGGCCGAGGTGCTGGAGCTTACAGCCAACCCGAACCGCTCCGCCGAGGGCGCCATCATCGAAAGCCGGTTGGACAAGGGCCGCGGCCCGGTGGCTACCGTGCTGGTGCAAAAAGGTACGCTGCATCAGGGCGAGATTGTGGTGGCAGGCGCCCAGTGGGGCCGCGTGCGCGCCATGCTGAACGACAAGGGCCAGCCCTTGAAGGAAGCCCCGCCAGCCCTGCCGGTGGAAATCCTTGGCCTTTCCGGTGCCCCCACGGCTGGCGAGCCCTTCGTGGTGGTGGAAAACGAACAGCGCGCCCGCGAGATCACCGAATATCGCGCGGCCAAGCTGCGCGAACGCCAGGTGGCGGCGCAAACCGCCCTGCGCGGCACCATGGAAGAAATGCTCGCCCGCATTCAGGCTGGCGCGCAGAAGGAAGTCGCGGTCGTCGTCAAGGCGGATGTGCAAGGCTCCGCCGAGGCCATCGGCGTGGTGCTGGGCAAGCTCGGCAACGAGGAAGTGCGGGTTCGCGTTATCTATTCCGGGGTCGGCCAGATCACCGAGAGCGATGTGCAGCTCGCCAAAGCGTCTGATGGTCTCATCATCGCCTTCAATGTCCGCGCCAATGTGCAGGCCCGCGAGCTTTCCAACCGCGAGGCGGTGGATATCCGTTATTACTCGATCATCTACGAGGTCAGCGATGACATCGAGAAGCTGGTCAAGGGCAAGCTCGCACCCGTGCATCGCGAGAAATTCCTGGGCTACGCGGAAATCCGCCAGGTGTTCAACATCACCAAAACCGGCAAGGTGGCGGGCTGCTACATCACCGAGGGCGTGGTCAAGCGCGGCTGCGGCGTGCGCCTGCTGCGCGACAACGTGGTCATTCACCAGGGCGAACTTTCGCAGCTCAAGCGCTTCAAGGACGATGTGAAGGAAGTAGCACGCGGCTATGAATGCGGCCTCTCCTTCGCTGGCTTCCAGGATCTGCGCGAGGGCGATGTGGTGGAGTGCTATGAAACCGAAATCGTCGCGGCGTAATCCCGTCGGAGACCGGCGATGAAACGCGCGTCTGCGGGGCCGGGGCAGAAATCCGGCCCCAGCCAGCGCCAGCTTCGCGTCGGCGAGGAGATCCGGCATCTGCTCTCGGATGTGCTGCTGCGCACCGAGTTTCATGACCCGGATCTGGCCCGCGCGCATCTCACCGTCTCCGAGGTTCGGATGTCCCCGGATCTCAAACACGCCTTGGTGTTCGCTACATTGCTCGGCCAGCAGGACATCCGCCCGCTGCTGCCGGCGCTCAAGCGCGTCTCGCCTTTCCTGCGCGCGCAGATCGCGCCGCGCCTCGGCTTGCGCGTAACGCCGGAGCTGAAATTCGTCGCCGACGAGGCACTAGACGAGGCAACCCGCATCAACAAACTCCTGCACAGCCCGGAAGTGGCGCGGGACCTTGACAGCGAGCAGGACTGATACCCCCGAACCCACCAGGCTGATCACCAGCCCGCAGCACGCGGCAGACCTGCTGCATGCCGGGCGGCTGGTGGCCTTCGGCACCGAGACCGTTTATGGGCTGGGGGCGGATGCCACCAATGCGCAGGCCGTGGCGGGCATATACGCGGCGAAGGGTCGGCCCAGTTTCAACCCGCTGATCTGCCATTTCTGGTCCGCCGAGACGGCATTCCAGCATGTGCAGCCAAATGCCGTGGCGGAAAAACTTGCCGCGAAATTCTGGCCCGGCCCGCTCACCTTGGTGCTCCCCCGGCGCGCGTCCTCGCCAGTCTCGCAACTGGCCGGTGCTGGGTTGCCAACGCTCGCCGTGCGCGTGCCCGCCCACCCTGTCGCGCAAGAGATGTTACGCCTGGCCGGGGTGCCCATCGCCGCGCCCTCCGCCAACCGCTCGGGCCGGATTTCTCCCACCGCTGCCGCCCATGTGCTGGCGGATCTAGGGGGGCGCGTTGCGGCTGTGCTGGAGTCCGGCCCATGCGCGGTGGGGCTGGAATCCACGGTGGTGGACCTTTCGGGCTCCACCTCGATGCTGCTCCGCCCCGGCGGCATCACGCGCGAAGCGCTGGAGGACGCGATCGGCCCGCTTGCCTTTGCTGCGGCAGGGGCTACCCCCATTGCGCCGGGCATGCTGGCCTCGCATTACGCACCTTCCCTGCCCGTGCGGCTGAACGCGGCGGCACCTGGGCCGGGCGAGGCATATCTTGCCTTTGGCATCGTGCCACCCGGCGTACTCAGCTTCCAACTTTCCGCAACGCAGAACCTCACCGAGGCTGCGGCAAATCTGTTCGGTGCCCTGCACTGGCTGGATGCGCAGGGCGCCGCGCGCGGCCTTGCTGCCATCGCCGCAGCACCCATTCCTCTCACCGGGTTGGGGCTTGCCATCAACGACCGTCTCGCCCGCGCCGCCGCCCCGCGCGGCTGACCCCCCCCTTGGCAAAATCCTTCCCGCGCAATATCGGAAGACGGCAGCGCCATCCCGGCGCCTTGGTGCATCTTGCAGACGATAATGAACAAGAATCTGGTTCCGCAAAGTACGGGCAGCCGCAGCACCCCGCCATGTTGCCGTTATGTCATAAGCAATCTTTTGAATTGACCCAATTTTTGTCGCATTTGCGACCTATCGCTCTGCCGCCCACCCCCTACCGGGGGGTGGGCAATATTGACGACCGCTCAACAGGAGGATTTTCCTTTGGTTAAACCCTTGCGTAAGGCCGTACTTCCGGTTGCCGGCCTCGGTACGCGCTTTCTGCCCGCCACCAAGGCCATGCCGAAGGAGATGCTTCCCGTCGTCGACAAGCCGTTAATTCAGTATGCGGTGGATGAAGCCCGTGCCGCCGGCATCACCCAATTCTGCATGGTCACCGGGCGCGGCAAAACCGCGTTGATCGACCATTTCGACATCGCCTTCGAACTGGAGGCCACGCTGGCCGAGCGCTCCAAGCGCGAGGCGCTGGCGCTGCTGCGCGAGGAGGCGATGCCGCCAGGCGCCATCACCACCGTCCGCCAGCAGGTGCCGCTCGGCCTTGGCCATGCCATCTGGTGCGCGCGCACTTTTATCGGCGATGATCCCTTCGCCATTTTGCTGCCGGATGACTTGGTACTGAGCCAAACCCCCTGCACCGCGCAGCTTGCCAGGGTTTACAACGAGACCGGCGGCAATGTCGTCGCTATCTCCGAGGTACCCAGAGAACACACCAACCGCTACGGCATCCTGAAAACCGGCGAAATCCAGGGCGATCTGGTGGAGGTCAAGGGCCTGGTTGAAAAACCAAAGCCGGAGGATGCCCCCTCCAACCTTTCCATCATCGGCCGCTACGTGCTGTTGCCGGAGGTGATCTCCTATCTCTCCCGCATGGAGGCCGGCGCCGGAAACGAGGTGCAGCTGACCGACGCCATGGCCAAAATGATCGGCCATACGCCCTTCCACGGGTTGAAATTTGAAGGCCAGCGCTTCGATTGCGGCGACAAGGTGGGGTTCCTGGAGGCGCAGATCGCCTTCTCCCTCGCACGCCCGGATCTCGGCCCTTCGGTGCGTGAATTCCTGAAGAAATACGTGAACGGCTAAACCCTGATTTCCGAGAGGAATCCATGAGCTTTTCCCATAAATTCTCCGCCAGCAGCCTGCGGGAATATGATATTCGCGGCATTGTCGGGCAGACGTTGAGCGAGGCCGATGCCTTCGCCATTGGCCGCGTGTTTGGCTCCATCGTCGCCGAGGCAGGCGGCAAGACGGCCGCCGTGGGGCGCGATGGCCGGCTTTCCTCGCCCGCCCTTTCCAAATCACTGATCGAGGGGCTGATGGCCTCGGGCATGGATGTGGTGGATATCGGCCAGGGGCCGACCCCATTGCTCTATTTCGCCTCCTTCACCGAACCCACGGACGGCGCGGTGATGGTCACCGGCAGCCATAACCCGGCAAACTATAACGGCTTCAAGATGGTGCTGAAGAACAAGCCCTTCTTCGGCGCGCAGATCCAGGATCTTGGCGCCCGCGCTCGCCTGGGCCAGGTGGTGCCGCAGGCCATAGGCAGCCTGGTGCAAAAGGATATTTCAGACGCTTATATCGAGCGGCTGCTCAAAGACTGGGACGGCAAGAAAAACCTGAAAATCGTCTGGGACAACGGTAACGGCGCCGCCGGCGACGTGCTCACAAAGCTGGTCGCCAAGCTTCCCGGCCAGCATAGTTTGCTCAACGCCAAGGTGGACGGCAATTTTCCCGCCCATCACCCCGACCCCACAGTGCCCAAAAACCTCGAACAGCTCATCGAGGCGGTGAAGA
>JAKAZY010000026.1 GCA_021826425.1 Pseudomonadota bacterium | reverse complement strand
CCAAGTTTTTAGCCTGCACACGGAGCAGTTAAATGGCCAAAGCTAAATTTGAGCGCAACAAGCCGCATGTGAACATCGGGACCATCGGCCACGTTGACCATGGCAAGACCTCTCTCACCGCCGCCATTACCAAGGTGCTGGCCGAGTCCGGTGGTGCCACCTTCACCGCCTACGACCAGATCGACAAGGCGCCGGAAGAGCGCGCCCGCGGCATCACCATCTCCACCGCCCACGTGGAATATGAGACCGCCAATCGCCACTACGCCCACGTCGACTGTCCTGGCCACGCCGATTATGTGAAGAACATGATCACCGGCGCCGCGCAGATGGATGGTGGCATCCTGGTGGTGTCCGCTGCCGATGGCCCAATGCCGCAGACCCGCGAGCACATCCTGCTCGCCCGTCAGGTCGGCGTGCCGGCTCTGGTCGTGTTCCTGAACAAGATGGATCTGGCTGACCCCGATCTGGTCGAACTGGTCGAGATGGAAGTACGCGAACTGCTCTCCAACTATGGCTTCCCTGGCGATGATATCCCCATCATCAAGGGTTCCGCCGTTTGCGCGCTGAACGACACCAACCCCGAGATCGGCAAGCGGGCCGTTCTGGAGCTGATGGCCGCCGTTGACAGCTACATTCCGCAGCCGGCCCGTGCCGTTGACAAGCCCTTCCTGATGCCGGTGGAAGACGTATTCTCCATCTCCGGCCGCGGCACCGTCGCCACCGGCCGTGTGGAGCGTGGCATCATCAAGGTGGGTGAGGAAGTCGAGATCGTCGGCCTGCGTCCGACTACCAAGACCACCGTCACCGGCGTTGAGATGTTCCGCAAGCTGCTCGATCAGGGCGAAGCCGGCGACAATATCGGCGCGCTGCTGCGCGGCACCAAGCGTGAGGATATCGAGCGCGGCCAGGTTCTGGCGGCTCCGGGCTCCATTACGCCGCACACCAAATTCTCTGGCCAGGCCTATATCCTGACCAAGGAAGAAGGTGGCCGTCATACCCCGTTCTTCACCAACTACCGCCCGCAGTTCTACTTCCGCACGACGGACGTGACCGGCGTGGTGACGCTGCCGGAAGGCACGGAGATGGTGATGCCGGGTGATAACGTGACGATCGCTGTTGAGCTGATTGCCCCGATCGCCATGGACGAAGGCCTGCGCTTTGCAATCCGCGAGGGTGGCCGCACCGTTGGTTCGGGCGTCGTCGCCCAGATCACCAAGTAATCTATCGGCCCCTGTATCTGAAGAGTTCGAGCTAAGATGGACAATCAAAACATCCGTATCCGCCTGAAGGCGTATGACCATCGCGTGCTGGATAACAGCACCAAGGACATCGTGAACACGGCGAAGCGCACGGGCGCGCAGGTGCGGGGGCCGATTCCTTTGCCGACCCATATCGAACGGTTCACCGTGAACCGTTCGCCCCACGTGGACAAGAAGAGCCGCGAGCAGTTCGAAATCCGGACTCATCGCCGCTTGCTGGATATCGTTGACCCGACCCCGCAGACCGTGGACGCGCTGATGAAGCTCGACCTCGCTGCCGGCGTCGAAGTCGAAATTAAGATCTGAGTTTAGGTGGTATTGGTATTATGCGTACCGGTGTGATCGCAAAAAAGCTGGGGATGACCCGGCTGTTCAAGGAAGACGGCACGCATGTGCCGGTTACGGTGCTGCATCTCGACGAAGTGCGGGTTGTAGCGGCGCGTAACGTTGAAACCGATGGCTATAACGCGGTTCAGCTCGGTATTGGCAAAGCCAAGCCGAAGAATGTCAGCAAGGCGCAGAAGGGGCATTTTGCCAAGGCGAAGATTGAGCCGGCGATGAAGCTGGTCGAGTTCCGTGTGGCCGAGGACGCCGCGCTTGAGCCGGGCAGCTTGCTCTCCGCTGCCCATTTTACGGTCGGCCAGTTTGTCGATGTGGCGGGTATCACCAAGGGCAAAGGCTTCGCCGGCGGCATGAAGCGCTGGAACTTTGCGGGTCTTGAGGCGTCTCACGGCGTGTCGATCAGCCATCGTTCTCTGGGCTCGACCGGTAACCGTCAGGACCCCGGCAAGACCTTCAAGAACAAGAAAATGGCCGGTCATCTTGGCCAGGAGCGCGTGACCACCCTGAACCTGAAGGTTGAGAGCGTGGATCTCGAGCGTAACCTCGTGATGCTGCATGGCGCGGTGCCTGGTTCCAAGGGCGGCTATGTGTTGGTGCGCGATGCGGTGAAGAAGGCTCGTCCCGAGGATGCCGCCTATCCCGCCGGTCTGAAGGGCTGAGCCGATGAAGCTGGATGTTGTAGATTTTGATGCGAAGTCGGTCGGCAGCGCTGAGCTGCCGGACGAGATCTTCGCCGCCGAACCCCGCGTGGACATTATCGCCCGCGTGATTCACTGGCAGCTGGCCAAGCGCCGCGCCGGCACCCACAAGGTGAAGGGCATGGGCGAGGTTTCCGGTACCACCCGCAAGCCGTACAAGCAGAAGGGCACGGGCAATGCGCGTCAGGGCTCTCTGCGCGCGCCGCAGTTCCGTACCGGTGGCGCCGTGCATGGCCCGGTTGTGCGCGATCATGGTTACTCGCTGAACAAGAAGGTCCGCCGCCTGGGCCTCATCTCCGCCCTCTCCGCCAAGGCGGCCGAAGGCAAGCTGGTGGTTCTGGATGGTGTCGCCGCCCTGGAGAAGACCAAGGATGTTGCCGCCAAGGTGAAGAATTTCGGCTGGACCTCCGCGCTGATCGTGGATGCCGCCGTGACCGAAGGTTTTGGCCGCGCCTCGCGCAACGTCAAGGGTCTGGATGTGCTGCCGGTCGTGGGTGCGAATGTCTATGACATCATGCAGCACGATGTTCTGGTGGTCACCAAGGCCGCCGTCGAGGGTCTGAAGGAGCGCCTGGCATGACCGGCACCGTGAAAATTTCTGACGAGCGCATGTATGAGATCGTTCGTGCGCCGCACATCACCGAGAAGGCAACGCTGCTTTCCGAGAAGAACCAATTCGTCTTCAAGGTGGCGTCAGACGCGACCAAGCCTGAGATCAAGGCCGCGGTTGAGGCTTTGTTCAAGGTGAAGGTGACCAACGTCAATACGCTGATTACCAAGGGCAAGACCAAGCGGTTCAAGGGCCGTCCGGGTCAGCGCTCCGACGTGAAGAAAGCGTTTGTGACTCTTGCCGAGGGTGAGAGCATCGATTTCACCACCGGTCTCGCCTGAGGTTTTAAGAGATGGCACTGAAGCATTTTAATCCGGTCACGGCGAGCCTTCGCGGCACCGTGCTGATCGACCGCAGCGAGCTCTGGAAGGGCAAGCCTGTGAAGGGTCTGACCGAGGGTCAGCATTCCTCCGGCGGGCGTAACAACCATGGCCGTATCACCAGCCGGTTCCGCGGGGGTGGACACAAGCAGGCCTATCGTATTGTGGACTTCAAGCGCCGCAAATTCGATATGGCCGCCACTGTCGAGCGGTTGGAATACGACCCGAACCGTACCGCCTTCATCGCCCTGATCAAGTACGAGGATGGCGAGCTGGCCTATATCCTGGCCCCGCAGCGCCTCAAGGTGGGTGATTCGGTTGTTTCTGGTGCCCGTGTGGACATCAAGCCCGGTAATGCGATGCCGCTCTCGGCCATGCCGGTCGGCACGATCATCCATAACATTGAGCTGAAGGTCGGCGCCGGCGCCAAGCTGGTGCGCTCGGCCGGCACCTTCGCGCAGTTGGTCGGCAAGGATCAGGGTTACGCGCAAATCAAGCTTGGCTCTGGCGAGCTGCGCATCGTCCGTGCCGAGTGCATGGCGACGGTGGGCGCGGTTTCCAACGCTGACCATTCCAATCAGCAGATTGGCAAGGCCGGTCGTTCCCGCTGGCTGGGCCGCAAGCCGCATAACCGTGGCGTGGTCATGAACCCGGTGGATCACCCGCATGGTGGTGGCGAAGGCCGTACCTCCGGTGGCCGGCATCCGGTTACGCCTTGGGGCAAGCCGACCAAGGGTTACAAGACGCGCTCGAACAAGCGCACCGACAATCTCATCATCCGCCGGGCGAAGGGCGGGAAGGGCTAAAAGATGTCACGTTCTGTTTGGAAAGGTCCGTTTGTTGACGGATACCTCCTTGGCAAGGCCGAGGCGTCCCGCGCCTCCGGCCGCAACGAGATCATCAAGATCTGGTCGCGCCGTTCCACCATTCTGCCGCAATTCGTCGGCCTCACCTTCGGTGTCTATAACGGGAAGAAGTTTCTTCCCGTTCAGGTCAACGAAAACATGGTTGGCCATAAATTTGGTGAATTCTCACCTACGCGGACCTTTCCTGGGCACGCGGCGGACAAGAAAGCGAAGCGGGGCTAATCATGAGCAAGCCGAAAACCGCACGCGCCCTGGCCGACCATCAGGCCGAGGCGATCGCCCGTAACATTCGCGTTAGCCCGCGTAAGCTGAATCTGGTGGCGGCATCCATCCGCAACCTGCCGGCAAATCGCGCCCTGGCGGATCTGACATTCTCCAAGCGTCGCATCGCCAAGGCGGTGAAGAAGCTGCTTGAGAGCGCCATCGCCAATGCCGAGAACAATCATCAGTTGGATGTCGACAAACTGTTCGTCTCCACCGCGGAAGTTGGCCGCGGCATCGTGATGCGCCGGTTTCATGCTCGTGGCCGTGGCCGTTCGGCGATGGTCGAGAAATGGTTCAGCCATCTGAAGATTGTTGTTGAGGAGCGTGAGGCGGCAGAAAAGCCAAGCCGTGATGCGCGCCCGGGTTTTGGCAAGAAGGCCGCCAAGCCCGCTGAGAGCTCTGCTGGGGAGGCCGCGTAACATGGGTCACAAGATTAATCCGATCGGCCTGCGCCTCGGCATCACCCGCACCTGGGACAGCCGCTGGTACGCCGACAAGGACTACGCCAAGCTGCTGCATGACGACATCAAGCTGCGCAACCACCTGCGCGGCAAGCTGAGCCAGGCGGGCGTTTCGAAGGTTGTGATCGAGCGCCCGGCCAAGAAGCCGCGCGTGACCATCTACGCCGCCCGCCCTGGCGTGGTCATCGGCAAGAAGGGCCAGGACATTGACAGCCTCCGCAAGGAACTGTCGGGCATGGCCAAGACAGATGTGTCGCTGAACATCATGGAAATCCGCAAACCGGAGATCGATGCGACGCTGGTGGCCGAGAACATCGCCCAGCAGCTTGAGCGCCGGGTTGCGTTCCGCCGGGCCATGAAGCGCGCCGTGCAATCGGCCATGCGCCTTGGTGCCCAGGGCATTAAAATCACCTGCTCCGGCCGTTTGGGCGGGGCTGAGATTGCCCGCGTTGAATGGTATCGTGAAGGCCGCGTGCCGCTGCATACGCTGCGCGCCGATCTGGATTACGGCATCGCTACCGCCAAGACCACCTACGGTACCTGCGGCGTGAAGGTTTGGATCTTCAAGGGCGAGATCCTGGTTCAGGACCCGCTCGCGCAAGATAAGCGCGCGGCCGAACAGGCCCCGCAGCGCTAAGAGGAATTTGCAGCCATGATGTCTCCAAAGCGTACTAAGTTCCGCAAAGCGCATAAGGGCCGTATCCACGGCAATGCCAAGGGCAATACGCAGCTGAATTTCGGCGCCTTCGGCCTGAAGGCGCTGGAGCCCGAGCGGATCACCGCCCGGCAGATCGAAGCCGCGCGCCGTGCCATCACCCGCTCTATGAAGCGTGCCGGCCGCGTGTGGATCCGCATTTTCCCGGATGTGCCGGTCTCCACCAAACCGGCCGAAGTCCGCATGGGCTCCGGCAAGGGTAGCCCGGAATTCTGGGTGGCCCGCGTGGCCCCCGGCCGTATTGTGTTTGAGATCGACGGCGTGTCGGAAACGCTGGCCCGCGAAGCCCTCTCTCTGGGTGCCGCGAAGCTGCCCATCCGCACCAAATTCGTCACCCGTATCGGTGAGGCGTAAGCATTATGAACTCTGCATCTGACATCCGGGCTAAATCCCCGGACGAGCTGAAGGCGCTGCTGGTGGATTTGCGCAAGGAGCAGTTCAATCTGCGGTTCCAGCGCGCCACCGGGCAGCAGGAGAATACCAGCCGCGTGCGCGTTGTGCGCCGCGACATCGCGCGCGTGAAGACGATTCTCGCGGAACGCGCCCGCACCGCCGAGAAGGGTTAAGAGGGTACCATGCCGAAACGTGTTCTGACCGGGCGGGTTGTGAGCGACAAGATGGACAAGACGATCACCGTTCTTGTCGAACGCCGCATCATGCATCCGCTGTATAAAAAGTTCATTCGCCGCTCCAAGAAATATGCGGCGCATGACGAGAACAATGTCTGCGTGGAAGGCGATCTCGTGCGCATTGAGGAATGCGCGCCGATCAGCCGCCGCAAGACCTGGATGGTGACCGAGCGTAATGGCACGGCACTTTCCGCCGAAACCCCGGCAGGCTGAGAGGACTTTGAGACATGATTATCGTTGAGTCCAATCTCGATGTCGCTGACAACTCCGGTGCGAAGCGTGTGCAATGCATCAAGGTGCTCGGTGGCTCCAAGCGCAAAACCGCGTCTGTCGGCGATGTGATCGTGGTGTCCGTCAAGGATGCGATTCCTCGCGGCAAGGTGAAGAAAGGTGATGTGCATCAGGCCGTTGTCGTTCGCACCGCCTTTCCCGTGCGTCGCCCGGATGGCAGCGTGATTCGTTTCGACCGGAACGCGGCCGTGCTGATCAACAAGCAACAAGAGCCGATCGGCACCCGTATCTTCGGGCCGGTGGTTCGTGAACTGCGCGCCCGAAAGTTCATGAAGATTATCAGCCTGGCGCCGGAGGTGCTCTAATATGGCCGCTCGTATCAAAAAGGGCGACAAGGTCTTGGTGATTTCCGGTGCTTCTAAGGGAGCCCGGGGTGAGGTTCTGCGCGTGCTGCCGTCTGAGGACAAGGCTGTGGTGCAGAACGTGGCCCTGGCCAAGCACCACACCAAGCCAAGCCGTGCAGGCCAGCAGGGTGGGATCATCTCCCGTGAGGCCGCTGTGCATTTATCGAATCTGGCGTTGATCGACCCCGCCACGGATAAGCCGACCAAGGTTGGTTTCCGGGTGCTGGACGATGGCCGCAAAGTGCGTGTTGCTCGCAAGAGCGGCACCGCGATTGACGGCTAAAGGAGGCCGCAATGAGCGAAAAGAAAATTCTGACGCGCCTGCAGAAGCATTACCGTGAGGTGGTTCGCGCCGAGCTTAAGAAAGAGTTCGGCTACACCAATGATATGCAGATCCCGACGCTCGAGAAGATCGTGATCAACATGGGTGTAGGTGAAGCCGCCGGCGACCAGAAGAAGCTGGACGCCGCGGTGGCTGAGCTTACTCTCATTGCCGGCCAGAAGCCGGTAAAGACGGTTGCAAAAAAGGCGATCGCCGGTTTCAAGATCCGCGAGGGCCTGCCGATTGGCGCCAAGGTTACCCTGCGCGCGGACCGCATGTTCGAGTTCCTGGACCGTCTGGTCACCATCGCGCTGCCGCGCGTGCGTGACTTCCGAGGCATTCCGGCGAATAAGGGCTTTGATGGCCGCGGCAATTTTACGCTGGGCGTTAAGGAACAGATCATTTTCCCGGAAATCGTATACGACAAGGTCGACGCGATCCGCGGCATGGATATCTGCTTCGTGACCAGTGCAAAGTCCGACGCGGAAGCCAAGGCGCTGCTCAAGGGTTTCAACCTGCCGTTCCAGAAGTAAGCGGCGGGTTTGGTAAAGTTTTTGGAAAACGGCTGGGGGTTCCAGCAGGTTCCGGAAGGGGTTTTAGAGAATGGCTAAGACATCACAGGTCAACAGGAACGCCAAGCGCGAGCATATGGCCGCTCGTGACAAGGGCAAGCGCGCCGCGCTGAAAGCGACGATCATGGATCGTACACTGCCGGTTGAAGACCGTTTCGAGGCGAGCCTCAAGCTCGCGCAGTTGCCGCGCAATGGCGCCAAGGTGCGGGTCCGCCTGCGCTGCGAGCTGACCGGGCGCGCCCGTGGCAATTATCGCAAGTTCAAGCTCTGCCGTATCGCCTTCCGCGACCTGGCGAGCACCGGGCAGATCCCCGGCGTCACCAAGGCCAGCTGGTAAGGAAGAGGGCAAAAAACCATGTCTATGTCCGATCCTTTGGGTGATATGCTCACCCGTATTCGTAATGCCCAGCATGCGCGGATGACCTCCTGCATCGCTCCGGCCTCCAATCTACGCGCCAATGTGCTCGAGGTTCTCAAGCGCGAGGGCTTCATTCGTGGGTTCTCCCGCGAGGATGTACGCCCCGGTGTTGCGCATCTGCGCATTGAGCTGAAGTACAACGAGGGCCAGCCGGTGATCAAAGAAATCTCCCGTGTGTCCCGCCCAGGCCGGCGCGTCTACTCCAAGATCAAGGAGTTGCCGCGTGTCTATAACGGCCTCGGCGTATCCATCCTGTCCACGCCTCGTGGCGTGATGAGCGATGTGGAAGCCCGCGCTGCCAATGTTGGCGGCGAAGTGCTCTGCCGCGTGTTCTGAGGGGAGCGCCAAGATGTCTCGTGTTGGTAAATATCCCGTTGAGATCCCGGCCGGTGTCACCGTCGGCATCTCCGGCAATGTCGTCACCGCCAAGGGCAAGCTGGGTGAGCAGAAGCTCACCCTCACCGAGCTGGTTGAGGCGAAGGTGGAGGGCAATCAGGTCTCCGTCTCCCCCAAGACCAAGGAATCCCAGGCCCGCATGATGTGGGGCACCACCCGTGCCAACATAGCGAACATGGTCAAGGGCGTGTCCCAGGGCTACTCAAAAACCCTGGAGATTACCGGCACCGGTTACCGTGCCGCCGTGCAGGGCAAGAACCTGGTCGTGAACCTGGGCTTCTCCCACGATGTCACCTACCCGATCCCCGAAGGGATCAAGGTAACCTGCGAGAAGCCGACCCTGATCAAGGTCGAGGGTGTGGACAAGCGCCAGGTTGGCCAGGTCTGCGCAGAACTGCGTGCATGGCGTCCGCCTGAGCCTTATAAGGGCAAGGGTGTCAAGTTCGAGGGCGAGGCGATCCGCCGCAAAGAGGGTAAGAAGAAATAATGTCGAGCAATCTGGACCTGCAGGCCCGCCGCCGCGCGCGCCTTCGCTATCAGCTTCGGCAGAAATCAGGTGGGCGTCCGCGCCTGTCCGTCTTCCGCTCCGGCAAACATATCTATGCTCAGATCATCGACGACGCGCAGGGCCGCACCCTGGCCGCCGCTTCGAGCCTGGACAAGGATCTGAAGGCCGCGCTGAAAACCGGCGCCGACAAGGATGCCGCCGCCGCTGTCGGCAAACTCATCGCCGAGCGCTGCAAGGAAGCCGGTGTTACCCAGGTCGTTTTCGACCGTGGGTCTTATCTCTATCATGGCCGGGTGAAAGCCTTGGCAGAGGCGGCCCGCGAGGGCGGTCTCGACTTCTAAGAGGGGTTGCACATGGCACGTGAAGCACGTGAAGGCGGCCAGCGCCGGGATCGCGATCGTAATAACGATCGTGACCGCGAGGGCGGGGATGAATTCATTGATAAGCTGGTCACCATCAACCGTGTCGCCAAAGTGGTGAAGGGCGGCCGCCGGTTCGCTTTCGCTGCCCTGGTGGTGGTGGGTGACCAGAAGGGCCGCGTCGGTTACGGTGCTGGCAAGGCTCGTGAGGTCCCCGAGGCGATTCGCAAGGCGACCGAGCGCGCCAAGAAATCTTTGATCCGCGTTCCGATGAAGGAAGGCCGGACCCTGCACCACGACGCTCATGGCGTGTTCGGCGCGGGTGAGGTGGTGCTGCGTACCGCCCCGGCTGGTACGGGCATCATCGCTGGCGGCCCGTTGCGCGCGGTGTTCGAGACTCTGGGCATTGCCGATGTGGTGGCGAAGTCTCTTGGTAGCCGCAATCCGCACAACATGGTGAAGGCAACCTTCGCAGCCCTTCAGGGTGCTACCAGCCCCCGCCAAGTTGCCAATCGCCGCGGCAAGAAGGTAGCCGAGCTGTTTGGTACGCCGGATAAGCAGGTGGAGGTCGCCGATGTCTGATAATAAGATCCGCATCACCCAGGTGAGTTCCGGCTATGGGCGCAAGCCCGGCCAGCAGGCCACCCTCGTCGGTCTTGGTCTTAACAAGATTGGCAAGGTTGTTGAACGCGCCGCCACGCCGGAAGTTCTCGGTATGGTGAACAAGGTAAAGCACCTGCTCAAGGTCGAAGAGCTCGGCTGAGCCTGAAGGAATTGCAACGATGAAACTGAACGAAATCCGGGACAATCCTGGCTCCCGTCTCAAGTCCAAGCGTCTGGGTCGTGGTATCGGGTCCGGCAAGGGCAAGACCTCTGGTAAGGGCGTGAAGGGTCAGAAGGCTCGTGAGGGCGTGTCCCTCAACGGGTTCGAGGGCGGTCAGCTCCCGATCTATCGCCGTCTGCCCAAGCGCGGTTTTACCAACATTAACCGCAAGGTGTTCGCACCACTGAATCTGGATGCGCTGGAAGCCGCACTTGAGGCTGGTAAGCTGAGCGCCGGTGAGACCATCACCGAGGCCAAGCTGGCCGAGGCCGGCGTGGTTCGCCTGAACAAGGCCGATGGTGTACGCCTGCTGGCGCGAGGGTCCATTTCCAAGGCGGTCACGCTGGAAATTTCCGGCGCTTCCGCCGCGGCTGTTGCGGCTGTTGAGCAGGCAGGCGGCAAGGTCACCACGCTGGGCGGCAAGGTCGAAGAAGCCAACGCGTAATTTGGCTTGCTTCAGCCGGGAAAACCGGCAAATTGGCGCTGATGAATCGGCGCTTGCCAGTTGTGTCACGCACCGGCAAGCGCCTTTTTTTATGGAATAAGGGATAGGATATGGCTTCCGCCGCAGAACAGATGGCCGCCGGCATGAACCTGAGCGGGTTCAGCAAGGCCACGGACCTTCACAAGCGCATCCTCTTCACGCTGGGCGCGCTGATCATCTTTCGGCTGGGCACCTATATCCCAGTGCCGGGTGTCGACGGCGCCGTGATGGCGCAGTTGATGACCCAGAACGGCTCCGGCCTGCTTGGCATGTTCAACATGTTCACCGGCGGCGCGTTGGGCCGCATGACCATCTTCGCGCTGAACATCCTGCCCTATATCAGCGCCTCGATTATCATTCAGCTGATGAGCTCCACCATTCCAGCCCTTGAGGCGATGAAGAAGGAGGGTGACTCCGGCCGCCAGCGGATTACCCAGTACACCCGCTACCTCACCGTTTTTATCGCGACGGCACAGGCCTATGGCATCGCTGTCAGCCTTGAGCGCGTACACGGTGCGGCCGGTGCTGCGGTGATCGACCCTGGGTTTTTCTTTATTTTCACAGCGGTGGTCACCCTCGTCGGCGGCACTGTGTTCGTGATGTGGCTGGGCGAGCAGATCACCTCGCGCGGTATCGGCAACGGCTCCAGCCTGATCATCTTCGCCGGCATTGTCGCCAACATGCCGGTGGCCATCGCTAATATCCTGGAGCTGGGCTCCACCGGCGCGCTGTCCACCTTCTTTATCATTGTCATTTTCGTGGTCGCACTGCTCATCATCGGCTTCGTGGTGTTCATGGAACGTGCCCAGCGTCGGGTTTTGGTACAGCACCCCAAGCGCCAGATCGGGCAAAAGGTGTTCGGCGGTGAGGCGAATTATATGCCCCTGAAGGTGAATGCCTCGGGTGTGATGCCGCCTATCTTCGCGTCCTCGCTGCTTGTTATCCCGGCAACGCTCATCGGATTTTCCGCTGGCGGCCCGGGCTGGCTGCAAACCGCGGCGCATTTCATCGCCAGGGGACAGCCACTTTATTATTTGCTCTTCGCGGGTTTGATCGTTGGTTTTTCCTTTGTTTGGGCAGCAATCTCGTTCAACCCGGAAGAAACCTCCGAGAATTTGAAGAAAAATGGCGCCTTCATTCCAGGCATCAGGCCTGGCTCCAACACCGCGAAATATTTCGACACGGTGCTCACCCGCCTCACCGCCATTGGTGCCGCATATCTTGTCGTGGTCTGCCTGATCCCAGATTTTGCGATGAGCCACTACGCTTTACCCTTTTATTTTGGTGGCACCTCCCTTCTGATTATTGTCTCTGTTACCATGGATACGATGACGCAGGTTTATTCTCATCTGCTCGCACATCAATATTCGGGTTTGCTTCGCAAGGGGCGTGGTAAGGCCCGTAAGTAAGGAGAGAGACACCGTGGAGTTGATTTTGCTGGGGCCTCCGGGTGCGGGGAAGGGCACACAGTCCAAGCTGCTGGAGACGCGCTATGGCGTGGCTCAGATCTCCACCGGCGACATGCTCCGGGCGGAGGTGAAAGCTGGTACGCCGATCGGGCTTGAGGCCAAGAACATCATGGATGCCGGCAAGCTGGTGTCCGACGATATCCTGATCCGCATGATCGGAGAGCGGATCAAACACCCGGACTGTGCGAAAGGCTTCATCCTGGATGGCTTCCCCCGCACGGTCCCGCAGGCCGAGGCGCTGGACAAGCTGCTGCACGAGCAGGCGGTGGATTTGGACGCCGTGATCGAGTTGAAGGTTGATGAGGCGATCCTTGTCGAGCGCATCTCCGGCCGTTTCTCCTGCGCCAAATGCGGCGCTGGCTATCACGACAAGTTCAAGCAGCCGAAGGTGCAGGGCGTGTGTGATGTCTGCGGCGGCACCGTATTCACCCGCCGTCCAGACGACAAAGCCGAGACCGTCCACGCCAGGCTGGAAGCCTATAACGCCCAGACCGCGCCGATTCTGCCTTATTACAAGGCACATGGGCGGCTTTTCACCGTTGATGGCATGGCCGAGATGGACCAGGTCGAGGCCGAGATTGAAGCGATTTTGCGCGGCTTGGGGGTTGAAGCCGCGTAAAGTTTAGGATTTTTCCAGGCGTCCCGCGTTGCTGCGAGAATTCACGGCCTTGATCACGAAAATTTGATCGGAGGTCGTTGACTCTCAATTGGCGGGCGCTATAACCCGCTTTCGCGGCGCTCCCGGATGGGGCGCCGCTACTTGTTATGACCTCAAGAGAGGTCCTTGCGTTCAGGAGAGACCAGGTGGCGCGTATTGCCGGCGTAAACATTCCCACGAACAAGCGTGTCGTGATCAGCCTTCGTTACATCTTTGGCATCGGCCCGGCCAAGGCGCAGGAAATCTGCACCCAGCTTGGCATTCCGGATGAGCGGCGCGTCAATCAGCTTTCCGACGATGAGATCCTGCGCCTGCGCGAAACCATCGACAAGGATTACCGCGTCGAGGGTGACTTGCGCCGTGAAGTTGCGATGAACATCAAGCGTCTGATGGATCTCGGCTGCTACCGTGGCCTGCGTCACCGCAAGGGCCTGCCGGTCCGCGGCCAGCGCACCCACACCAACGCCCGCACCCGCAAGGGCAAGGCCGTGGCGATCGCCGGCAAGAAAAAAGTCACGCGCTAAACACCTCCCTAGACATAGGATCAGATAGATATGGCGAAGCCCGCCTCCAGAAGCCCCCGCAAAAAAGAGCGCAAGAACATCATCTCCGGTGTCGCGCATGTTCTCGCCAGCTTCAACAACACCATGGTCAACATCACTGACGCGCAGGGCAACACCATTGCCTGGTCGTCGGCGGGTTCCCAGGGGTTCAAGGGTAGCCGCAAATCCACCCCGTATGCTGCGCAGGTTGCCGCGGAAGACGCTGGCCGCAAGGCGCGCGAGCATGGGATGGAAATGCTGGAGATCGAAGTGAGCGGCCCGGGTTCGGGACGCGAGAGCGCGCTACGCGCCCTCCAGGCCGTTGGCTTCCAGATTTCCGCGATTCGTGACCTCACGCCTATTCCGCATAATGGCTGCCGGCCGCGCAAGCGCCGCCGCGTCTAATTCGCCGGAATCGTATTTTCTGTAAGGCCTAAATAGCGGTGTTCTCCTCACCGCCTCTCGGCCGGAGGGCTGGATGTTGAAAGAGTCGAATTTATCGCTACAGCGGAATTGGCAAACGCTGATCAAGCCGGAACAACTCGATGTTGAGTTTGGTTCCGATGCGTCGCGCGTTGCCACCATCATCGCCGAGCCGCTGGAGCGTGGCTTTGGCATGACGCTCGGCAACTCGCTGCGGCGTATATTGCTCTCCTCGCTGCAAGGTGCGGCCGTCACCGCCGTGCGGATCGACGGCGTGCTGCACGAGTTCTCTACCCTTGCGGGTGTGCGCGAGGACGTGACGGACATCGTGCTGAACATCAAGCAGCTTGCTGTGAAGATGCATGGCGAGGGCCCGAAGCGCATGGTGCTCACCGCTACCGGCCCTGGCGAGATTAAAGCCGGGCAGATCCAGGCTGGGCACGACATCGAGATCATGAACCCTGACCTGGTGCTCTGCACGTTGGATGACGGTGCTTCGCTCGGCATGGAGTTCACGGTGAATAATGGCCGCGGCTACGAGCCAGCCGCCAATAACCGTCCGGAAGATGCGCCGATCGGGCTGATCCCTGTCGATGCGATTTATTCCCCGGTCAAACGCGTCTCCTATCGTGTGGAAAAGACCCGCGTCGGCCAGGTGACCGATTACGACAAGCTGATTCTCGAGGTCGAGACCGATGGAGCCTTGACCCCGGAAGATGCGGTGGCACTCGCCGCCCGTATCCTGCAGGACCAGCTTTCGATGTTCGTGAACTTCGAGGAGCCGCAGCGTGCGCGCGCCGAGGAGCCACGCATTGAGCTGCCCTTCAACCCCAACCTGCTGCGCAAGGTGGACGAGCTGGAACTTTCCGTGCGGTCCGCCAACTGCCTCAAGAACGACAATATCGTATATATTGGCGATCTGGTGCAGAAGAGCGAGCAGGAGATGCTGCGCACCCCGAATTTCGGGCGCAAATCCTTGAACGAAATCAAAGAAGTCTTGACTGTGATGGGGCTTGCTTTGGGCATGAACGTACCCGATTGGCCGCCTGAGAATATCGAAGAGCTGGCCAAGCGCTCAGATCAACCTTTCTAACTACCGTCTAACCAGGAACACCTCATCATGCGTCACGGAATTGCCGGCCGGAAACTCGGCGTCACCTCCTCTCATCGCCAGGCGATGTTCCGCAACATGGCGGTCGCGCTCATCAAGCACGAGCAGATCACAACCACCCTGCCGAAAGCCAAAGAGCTGCGCCCGGTGGCCGAGAAGCTCATAACGCTCGGCAAGCGCGGTGGTCTGCATGCCCGCCGTCAGGCGTTCGACCAACTGCGTGACGAAACCATCGTCGCCAAGCTGTTCGATGCCCTGGCGACCCGATACAAATCCCGCGCCGGCGGCTACACACGCGTGCTAAAGGCCGGCATGCGCTATGGCGACGCGGCGGACATGGCGGTTATCGAGCTGGTTGACCGTGACGTCTCCGCCAAGGGTCAGGATTCGGGTCCCCGCCCGGAAGTGGCGGCGGATGATGAGGGCGAGGAATAATCCTCTCCTTTTCCTTCCATGCATAAAAAAGGCGGGCCCAGCGGCTCGCCGTTTTTGTTTTAGAGGCGGATTCTGATTTTAGAGTGGATCACTTCGTGATTCGATCTAAAATCATCCGGCTCTAAGAGATCAAATCGGCTTGTGTGCCTTGTCCAGCAGGCGAGAAACGAAGCCCTTCTTCTTCGCCTGCTTTGGTTCGGCTTTCTTCGCCTCTTCCGCCGCCAGCTTGGCCTTCTGCTTCATCCATTCGTCCAGGCTCTTGCCGGCTTTCCGGGCGCGCTCCTGCTCATAGGCAAGCTGGCCCTTGCTCAGTTTCTTTTCAGTCGTCGTGCTCATCAATCTCTCCAATTCTGCGCGGAGCCTAGCTTGGCGGTGGAAAATATCAACCTGATTCAGGCTCTATTGCGCCGGGCCAGCACCACGCGCTCTAACACTCCCAGCGTCGCGTAAATGCCAACCCCCGCCGCCCCCAGCAACAGCAGAGCCGCGAACATGCGCGGTATCTGCAACCGGTAGCTCGCCTCGATAATTTGCCAGGCGAGGCCGGAGGCAAACCCGCCAGAGCCCGCCACAAATTCCGCCACCACCGCCCCCACCAGCGCCAGCGTGCCCGCCAGTCGCAAGCCGTTGAGGAAATAGGGCAGGGCATAGGGCAGAGAGAGCTGGAACAATATCTGCCAGCGCGTCGCCCCGTTTAGCCGGAACAAATCCAGCAGTTCCGGCGGGGTAGCGGCCAGCCCGGCGGCGGTGTTGGAGAGGATGGCGAAGAACGATACCACCACCGCGCACACCACCAGCGCCAGAAAGGGTTGTCCCACCCAGATGATGATCAGCGGCGCGATCGCCACCACCGGCGTCACCTGCACCACCACCGCCCAGGGCTGCACGGCGGAGCGGAATAGCGGGCTTGCCGCCATCGCCACCGCCAGCAACACACCCAGCACGGTCGAGCTCAGCAGTGCCGCCCCCGTCACCGCCAGGGTTGAAAGCAGTCCGCTCCCCAGAGCCCCTCGCGCCTGCCAGAAGGCCCGCGCGATATCCACCGGCCCCGGCACCACATAGCTTGGTGTATGCGTCACCCACACCACTCCCTGCCACAGCACCAGCGCGATCAACCCGAAGGCGAAAGGCGCCACCCGTTCCACGCTCCGGTTCATACGGGCAAGATCCGCTGGAAACTGCCGGTAATCTCGGCCACCAGCCGGTGATAAGCCGCACTCTCCCGCCGCCCCGGCCCATCAGGTAGGTCCGGCGTCAAAGTCGTGGCAATCCGCCCAGGGCGTGGCGTCATGATCACGATGCGGTTGGCGAGATACGCCGCCTCGTAGATGGAATGGGTCACGAAAACCACGGTCTTTCCCGTGCGCCGCCACAACGCCAGCAGATCATCCTGCAATTTATGCCGGGTGAATTCGTCCAGAGCGGCGAAGGGCTCGTCCATGAGTAACAGCGCGGGTTCGGAAACCAAGGCGCGGGCGATGGAAACCCGCATCTTCATGCCCCCGGAAAGCCCTTTCGGGCGCGTCTGCTCGAACCCTTCCAGCCCCACCTGCGCCAGCGCCGCCCGCACGCGGGGCATGGCCTCGGCACGGCTCAAGCCCCGCAGGCGCAGCGGCAGATACACATTCTCCGCCGCATCGGCCCAGGGCAGCAATGTCGCGTCCTGGAACACATAGCCGATCTCCCCCGGGGCGGGCTTGCCCGCATGGCCCCAGGAAATCTCGCCGCCGCTGGGCGCATCCAGCCCTGAGAGCAGCCGCAGCAGCGTGGATTTGCCGCATCCCGAAGGCCCCAGCAACGCCACGAAACTGCCTGGCGCGATCTCGACGGTAATGTCCTCCAGCGCTTTGGTGCCGTTGCTGAAAACCTTCGCAACCTGGCGCAGCGCGAACATCAGTTCTGCTTCGGCCGGCCGTGATCGACAAATTGCAGCGTATAGGCGGCTTTGTAGTTCATCGATGGGTCATACATCCCGGCCTTCACCATCTGGTGGAAGAAGCTCGCCCAGCGGGCATCGGTCATCGCGTAGATGCCTAGCGTCTTGGTATCCCCGGAATCGACGATCCCGCGCGCCTTGATCTGCCCATAGCCAAATTGCAGCAACCCGTCCGTCATGTCCGGATTGTCCTTCTTGATAGCGGCGAAAGCGGGTTGCGGGTTCTTGTAGAGAAAATCGTACCAGCCTTGGGCCGAGGCATCGATGAACGCCTTCACCTCCGCCGGATGGTCCTGCACCATCTTATCGGAGGTCGCGAGCAGGCTGGCATAGCCGTCGAACCCTGCATCCGGCAAAGCCAGCACCACCGGCCATTCGCCGGTGGCCTGGTGCACCAGATACGGCTCCGAGGTGACATAGGCTTCCTGAATATCCTTCTTATTGGTCAGGAACGGGGTGAGGGAAAATCCGTAGGAGCGCAGCTGTGAATCCGTATAACCGAATCTGGACTTCAGATAGAGCCACCAGCTGGCCCGCGTATCGGTTGAAACCGCGATGGGCTTGCCTTTGATATCCTCAAAACTGTCATTGCCCTGGCCGTGATGCGCGATCAGGCAATCCGGGTCTTTCTGAAACCCGGCGGCCACCACCTCGTAGGGAATGTTCTCCTGCGCGAAATTCAGCGCGAGGAAGGCGTTGGAGGTGATATCGAAATCCAGCTTGCCGGCGACCAGCAGCTGCGCGGTGTTCACCTGCGGGCCGCCCTGGTAGATGGTCACATCCAACCCGGCTTTCTTGTACAGGCCTTCGGCCAGGGCCTCGTAATAGCCGCCATATTCAGGTTCAGCGACCCAATCTAGGCCAAAGGTGATCTTGGTATCGGCGTGGGCAGCGGGAACAAAAGCGGTGATCGCGGCGGTGGCGGCGAAAGCAACGCGGAGCGAGCGAAACATGCAGGCAACTCCAAACTCTTGAGATTAATATCAAGACCTGCGAACCGGCGTAACAAGCCAATGCAGGGTCACGAAAGGTGCATTACCATGGGCGAAGCCAGGATCAAGGCCGGAATTTGGGTCTCCGCGGCATTGCGGATGGGCATGTTGGAAAACAAGCCCGGCGTGGTGGTCCGCAAGGGCGATGTGGATGCCGGCGGCGTGCTGGTAAAATTATATGGCCGCACGGGGTGCGTGGTGCTCAGCCAGTTTCGGGATATGGAGGGCAATCTCGCCTGGATGCGCGCCACCGGCCCAGCACCGGTGGATGAGCAAACGGCGGATGAGTACATCGCCAAACAAACCCGTTTCGACCCCGATTTATGGGTGCTGGAATTCGA
Source organism: Pseudomonadota bacterium (assembly GCA_021826425.1). Lineage (GTDB taxonomy): Bacteria > Pseudomonadota > Alphaproteobacteria > Acetobacterales > Acetobacteraceae > Acidocella. The sequence continues at coordinate 389 of JAKAZY010000026.1, read as the reverse complement.
CGCAGCGGATTATCGTCCGCCGTTCGAGGGGAAGGTGGTTTAGGGGGTGCGAGAGAGAGCTTCCAGCACCGTCTTGCATGGGCGGCACCCTCTATCATGGCGGATCAGGTCAGGGGCATGGGCGCTATTTTCATGACGCGAGTGGTCTGGCGATGTATGATTGCGGTATATTGGGAGGAACGACATGTCAGGCTATGCTACGCATGTGGTCCGCAATCAGCCGCCGCCGCTCGAAAACTTCAACGCCTGGGCCAGGGATACGCCACTACGCGAGGCGGTGACCGCCTTCGGCGCGGACTGGGCCCAGCCCCGCTTGGCTGCATGCGGGGCGCGGGTTGGCTCGGCGCGTGTCCTGGCGCTGGCACGGCTGGCCAACCGCTTTACACCCG
>JAKAZY010000146.1 GCA_021826425.1 Pseudomonadota bacterium | reverse complement strand
TCCAGAGCCAGAAGCTGAAGCAGGCGGGGCTGGATTATTACAACCATAACCTGGACACCTCGCCGGAATATTACGGCAAGGTGATCACCACCCGCACCTATCAGGACCGGCTGGACACGCTGGATGCTGTGCGCGACGCCGGGATCAACGTTTGCTGCGGCGGCATTGTTGGCATGGGCGAGGATGAGAGCGACCGCGCCGGGCTGATCGCAACACTGGCCAGCCTGCCCACCCCACCGGAATCCGTGCCCATTAACGCGCTGGTGGCGGTGGAAGGCACGCCGCTGGCAAACGCCGAGACAATCGACCCGATTGATTTTGTGCGTGTGGTGGCCGCCGCCCGCATCACCATGCCCAAGAGCTATGTGCGTCTTTCAGCGGGCCGGGAGAAGATGACCGACGAAACCCAGGCGCTGTGTTTTCTGGCCGGGGCGAACTCCATCTTCCATGGCGAGAAGCTGCTCACCACCAAAAACGCCAGCGTGCCGCATGACGAGGCTTTGTTCGCCAAGCTGGGGCTGCAACCGGCGCACGCGTAATGCGCGCGGGGATGGTGGGGCGGCCATGCGCCGGACATAGATGACTTGGCTGGAGGAAGGCTGGCGGCATGTCTGGCTGCCTTATGCGCAGATGCAGACAGCCCCCTTGCCAATGGCCGTAGCCCGCACGCAGGGTGCCCGCATCATCCTGGAAGATGGGCGCGAGCTGATTGACGGCATCGCCAGCTGGTGGACCGCCTGCCACGGCTATAACCACCCGCATATCCAGCAAGCCGTTGCCCGCCAGCTCGAAGCCATGCCGCATGTGATGTTCGGCGGGTTGGCGAACCAGCCGGCTTACAGGCTTGCTACCCGGCTGGCGGCGATGATGCCGGGGGATTTGAACCGGGTGTTCTTTACTGATTCCGGCTCGGTGGCGGTGGAGGTGGCGATTAAAATCGCCGTGCAGTCCCGCCTCAACAAAGGTGAGCGCGGGCGGACGAAAATCCTAGCCTTCTCCGGCGGTTATCATGGCGACACGCTGGGTACGATGGCCATCTGCGACCCCGAGGAGGGGATGCACAGCCTTTATACCGGGCTGCTGCCGGAGCACCCGGTGGTGCCGTTGCCCAAGGATGAAGCCAGCATCGCGGCGTTTGAGGCGTTTCTGGAGCGCGAGCACAAAACCCTGGCCGCCATTATTGTGGAGCCGCTGGTGCAGGGCGCGGGCGGCATGGTGTTTCATGGGCCAAAGGTGCTGCAACGCCTGCGCAAGGCCGCGGATGAATATGGGCTGACGCTGATCTTCGACGAGATTTTCACCGGGTTTGGGCGCACCGGCAGCCTGTTCGCGTTTGAGCAAGCCGGGGTGGTGCCGGATATCATCACGCTCTCCAAGGCCCTCACGGGTGGCACCAGCCCGCTGGCCGTTACCATCGCCACAGACAGGTTGTTTGAGACGTTTCTGTCAGACAGCCCAATGACCGCCTTGATGCACGGGCCGACCTACATGGCCCATGCGCTGGGCTGTGCGGCGGCCAATGCCTCGTTGGATATCTTCGAGTCGGAGCCGCGTTTGGCACAGGTGGCGGCGATTTCAGCGCAGATGGCGAAGGAGCTGGAACCTTGCCGGAGGCTGCCGGGGGTGAAGGATGTGCGGGTGATGGGTGCCATCGGCGTGGTGCAGATGCACGAGATTACAAACCCGGCTGGCTTGCGGCAAAAATTCCTCAAAGAGGGTGTCTGGATCAGGCCATTCCGGGACATTGTGTATCTCACGCCGGCTTTCACCGTATCGCCGGAGGAACTTTCACGCCTTACCGGGGCGATTCGACGCGTCTTGACCACACCTTAACAAATTGCAACCTATGCGGGAACATGCCCCGTCCAGCCCGCGAGCTTCTACACCCTGATTGCCGGCTGAAACCCGCCTGGGCGGTTTTTGACCGCGGCTGGTATCTGCACCATTACTCGGAGGCGAGAGCGCTGTGCGCGGATGCGGCGCCCGAGTCGGCGCTGGATTATTATCTGCGCGTGGGGGCTGGGCAGGGGCATAGCCCCTCCGCCTTGTTCGACGAGGTTTATTACCTGAACCGCAACCCGGATGTGGCGGAGCTGGTGCGGGAAGGGCATTACGCCTCGGGGTTCGATCATTATTGCGTTCATGGCTGGCGCGGTGTTTCGCCGCATTGGCTGTTCGACGATGGGCTTTATGCCGAGCTGTATGATGACATGACGCTTGAGAATCTCGAGCTGCATGGCTGTTACGGGCGCTATGACCATTATCTGAAATCTGGCCAGAGGGAGCGGCGGATCGGCCAGTTTCTGTTCAATGCGCCATTCTACCGCGCCCAGGCGCTGGCTTCTGGGGTAACGGAAGGCGAGATCGATGGGCCGGGGCCGTATGCGCATTTCCTCGCCTGCCTCGGCTCCGGGCGGGACGAACTGCCACCTTCGATTTATTTCGATCCCGCCTGGTATGTTGCGTATCACCCGGCGGCGAAGGCGGATATTTTGCGCGGGCAATATGTGGCGGCGATCCATCATTACCTCACCAACGCCACGCCGGAATTGTTCGACCCCGTGCCGCAATTCTCGGAACGGTTTTATACGCAACGCTACCCCGATATCGCCGCGGCGGTGCGGATGGGTATGTACCGCAATGGCTATCAGCAATTCGTGCAGCATGGCTGTTTCGAGCTGCGCCAGCCTGCGGCGGAGATTGATCTTGCCTATTACAAAGACATGCACCGCCAGGTGCGCGATGCGCTGAATTCCGGGCAGGTTCGGGATGCGTTCGCACATTTGCGCTTAATCGGCCTGGGCAAGGGGCTGGATTATAGCCCGCCGATACAGACTCAGGTGCTGGAGGAGTATCCGGCGCGGGACGCCTTTATTCGCAAGGCGCGGGCGGATCTGGCGTTGTTTGCCAGGCAGAGGCTGGATTTTTCGTATAAGGGCAAGCCGAAACTTGCCGTGGTGATGGTGGCGCATAACCGGTTTGAGCTGACCATGCGCAGCCTGGCCTCGCTGCGGCGGAATTTCGCCGGGGCGGTGCAGCTTATTCTTGTCGATAATGCCTCAACAGATGAAACGCGGCATATTGGCCGCTACGTGGCGGGAGCCACGCTGTTGCGCAACGTGCAGAATCTGGGTTTTTTGAAGGCCTGCAACCAGGCGCTGGGCCATGTTGTGGCGCCGAGCCTGCTCTATCTGAACAACGATGTGGAGCTAGGGCATGGCGCCGTCGAGGCGGCGCTAATGCGGTTGCAAAGTGCAAAAGATATTGGTGCTGTATCTGGAAAAGTCGTTCGAACTCATGGGCGTTTGCAGGAGGCGGGGTCGATCATCTGGGATGACGGCACAACGACCGGATATTTGCGCGATGCTTCGCCGCTGGCGCCAGAAGCGAATTTTCTGCGGGATGTGGATTATGGCTCCGCGGTGTTTCTGCTCTGCCGCGCTGATGTTGTGAAAGAGCTAGGCGGGTTCGATGAGGATTTCATGCCCGCGTATTACGAAGATGCAGATTTATGCGTGCGGATGCTGAAATCCGGGTGGCGGATTCTCTACGATCCGGCGGTGAGCGTTGAGCATCTGGAATTTGGCAGTGCCGCGACCTCCGAAGCATCGATGGCACTGATGCGGCGGGGTCGACGGATTTTCCGTAGCAAGCACAAGGAGTTTTTGAAAGATCAGCCGAAGGCGGATGAGCAGAACATCTTGCGTGCCCGCACGCGCGCGGCGCGTAGGCGCGTGCTGTTCATTGAGGATACGGTGCCGCTGCGCCGCCTGGGCTCGGGTTTTGTGCGCTCCAACGACATCTGTCCCCCGTCAGCGCCCTTGAGACAGAACTGGCATCTTGAATAAGGGAGGATTTCTGGCTCATCGTAGCGACGAAGGAGCGTAGATGAGCCAGAAAT
>JAKAZY010000145.1 GCA_021826425.1 Pseudomonadota bacterium | reverse complement strand
GCCTCGCGGTAAAGGATAGTTTTCAGATTTTCCACTTCGTCCAGCTTGAACAGCCCCTGGCGCAGCAGCAAATCCGCCAGCACCAGCACCACGTTGAACTTGAAGGCGCTGCTGGTCAGCAGCTCCTGCTTCACCTGCTCCAGTGGCCAGAGCATGAAGCTTTCCACCTCGCCATCCATGGGTTTGGGGGTAAAGTCCTCCGGCAACTCCAGGTCATAGGCATAAACCAAATCTCGCCGCAGCCCCTCCGGGCGCTCCATGTTATAGCGAAAGCGCGCGACCTCGCGCGCCTGGGCGGCGATGCTCTGCCCCAGCCCCGCCTCTTCCCATGCCTCTTTCAGCAATGCCGCAAACGGCGAATGCCCCGCCGGCACGCCGCCGGCCACCAGATGGTCCAGCTTGCCGGGGTCCAGCTTCTTGTTGGCGGCGCGTTTGGCCACCCAGAGATGCAGCCCCTCCGGCTTTCTCACCAGTCCGTTGAGATGCACCCCCACGCCGATCACGCCAAAGCTGGGCAGGGCGCCACGGTCCAGCACGCCCAGCACCGGGCCTTCCGGCGTGGCCCGCACATCGAAATCCTCGGCGCGGGTAGGAATGCCCATGTTAGCGGCCAGTTCGTTCAGCCGGGGCAGCAGGGCCGGCGGCATGTTTACACCGATGGATGAAATTTCGATGGCGGGTTCCATGCCGCGCAACCCTTCCGCCAGCGCGGGCGTGACATACCCAATGTGATGCGGCCCCGCCCGCAGCGCCAGCCGCTGCCCTGGCAGCATGGCTGAGTGGCAGAATTCGATATCCGCGATAAGCTTTGCAATTTGAGCGTCAGATGCCATGTGCTGGCACATGACCCGATCCGCCGCCCGTGCCAACCCCCATCTGGCCCCAAACGCCTCCGCGAAAACTGCAAGGGGCTCATTCAAGACCGTTCTTTCCCTGCTGCCCTATCTCTGGCCGCGCGGCGAGACGGGGCTGCGCGTAAAGCTGGTGCTGGCCACCCTCGCCATGCTGCTGGCCAAAATCGGCACGGTGTATGTGCCCGTGGTTTATGGCCATCTGGTGGACAGACTCACCCACACCGCCGGGCCGCTGTTTCTGCCCCTGGCGCTTATAGGCGGTTATGTGGCGGTGCGTATCGGCGCCGCCGCCTTTGGCGAGCTGCGGGACGCTTTGTTCGCGGGCGTGCAGATGCGCGCCTCCCGCGTTGTGGCGCGCAAAACCTTTGAGCATCTGCACGCGCTTTCCATGCGCTTTCATATGGACCGGCAAACCGGCGGGCTTTCCAACATCATCCTGCGCGGCACGCTCGGCATCCAGTCTGTGCTGCGGCTGGCGGCCTTCAACCTGGTGCCGACGCTGATCGAGCTGCTGCTCACCACCTTCATGCTCTGGTATCTGTTTACCGTTTGGTATGCGTTGATCGCCTTCTTCGCCATCGGCTGCTACATCGCCTTCACCTTCAGCTTCACCACTTGGCGCACCAAGTTCCGCCGCACGATGAATGAGAGCGATAACGAGGCCCAGACCAAGGCCATCGATAGCCTGCTGAATTTCGAGACGGTCAAATATTTCGGCAATGAAGGGCATGAATCCAAGCGCTTCGATGAAAGCTTGGCGCGGTTTGAAAAAGCCTCCGTGCAGTCTCAGGTCTCGCTGAACGCGCTGAATATCGGCCAGGCCATCATCATTTCCCTGGCGCTGGGCGCGATGATGGTAATGGCGGCCAATGGCGTGGTTCATCATCGCATGACGGTGGGCAGCTTCGTGCTGGTGAACACCTATCTCATGCAGCTCTACGTGCCGCTGAACTTCCTGGGCTTCACCTACCTCACCCTCAACCAGGGGCTGGTGGACATGGAGCAGATGTTCTCCCTGCTGCGGGTGAACCAGGAAATACAGGACAGGCAGGGTGCTCTATCCATTGCCTCTCACGGCGCGCCGGCGGAAATCCGCTTCGAGGATGTGCGCTTTGCCTACAACCCGGACCGGCAGATTTTGAAAGGTGTGTCCTTCACCGCGGCGCCTGGCAAGAAAATCGCCATTGTCGGCCCCACCGGCTCCGGCAAATCCACCATCTCCCGCCTGATGTTCCGTTTTTACGACGTGACCGGCGGGCGCGTGCTGGTGGATGGGCATGATGTGCGGGAGCTGCGCCAGCATGATCTGCGCGCCGCCATCGGCGTGGTGCCGCAGGACACCGTGCTGTTCAACGACAGCATTTTCTACAATATCGCCTATGGCCGCCCCGGTGCGACCAAGGCGGAGGTGGAAGAGGCCGCGCGCCTGGCACAGGTACATGATTTTATCGTCTCACTACCGCAGGGCTATAAAACCAAGGTGGGCGAACGCGGCCTGAAGCTCTCCGGAGGCGAGAAGCAGCGTGTCGCCATTGCGCGCACCATCTTGAAAAACCCGCGAATCCTGATCCTGGACGAGGCGACCAGCGCGCTGGATACCGCCACAGAACAGGGTATCACCGCCGCCCTGCGCTCCGTGGCCCAGCACCGCACCACGCTGGTCATCGCCCACCGGCTTTCCACCGTAACCGACTCCGATGAAATTCTGGTTTTGCGCGAAGGCGAGGTGGTGGAGCGCGGCACCCATGCCGCCTTGCTCGCCGCCGATGGGGTTTATGCCACCATGTGGGCGGCGCAGGCGGTTATTGAGCCTGAGGAACCCCTGGCCGATGGCGCGAATACCACAGCGCGGGAAAAAGCCATCCACGAGGCTATAAAATAAGAAACCGGTTGGTGACGCTGGATGGGTGCACAAGATAAGAGGCGCGGAAGATTTGGGAACGATGCGATGAGTGACAGACAATCACCGCCAGAACGCGAGTTGAACCATGCCGGCTCGGTGGTGGACAAGGCGATCGAATACATGATCGGCGAGGATCTTTCGGAACTTGCCATTGCCTCGGCGCTGCTGGGCGGCGCCATGGGGCTGCTCACACGCGTTCTGCCGGATGCGGTGGTGATCCAGATCCTGCAGAACGCCATCAAGAGCATCGAGACCGGCGCTATGAGTTCTGCGTCGGAAAAGGATCATAACGGCGAGGCCTGAGCCACGCCAAAGACCTTGCCGCTGCCCCGTGCGGATTGGCTTGACGCTGGCCGCGCCTTCGGCCATAAGCCGCCCCGATATTCCGGGCTGGCCCCTGCCAGCCCGCTTTGCGTTTGTTTGAGGAAGAGTAAACATGGCCCGCCGTTGCGACCTGACCGGAAAGACCGTGCAAGCTGGCAATAATGTCAGCCACGCCAACAACAAGAGCCGCCGCCGGTTCCTGCCCAATCTGCAGGTCACCACGCTGCTCTCCGACACGCTGGGTGCTGTTCGCCTGCGTCTTTCCACCCGTGCCATCCGTACGATCGAACATAATGGCGGGCTGGACTCCTATCTGCTCGCTCATTCCGACGCGAAGCTGACCACAGAAGGCCTGGCGCTGAAGCGCCGCCTGGAGCGCGCCACGGCGAAAAAGGAAGCCAAGGCCGCCTGATTTCGCGCCGGAGCCGTTTCAAGAGAGGCTCCGATGTTGATACCGGTTACAAGCAACCTCCAGATAAATGATACTGATCTGGAGGAATTTTTTACGCCTGCCACCGGCCCCGGCGGGCAGAACGTCAATAAGGTTTCCACCGCGGTGCAGCTGCGGTTCAACTTGGCGGCCAACACCACCCTGCCAGAGCCCTTGAAGGCCCGCCTCGCCGCGTTGGCTGGCAAACGCCTCACCCAAACCGGCATTCTTATCGTCGAGGCCGAGGAGCATCGCTCCCAGTTGCGCAACCGCGAAGCCGCGCGGGAGAAATTATTCGCGCTTATCCGCGAAGCCACATTGGTGCCCAAGACACGGCGGCGCACAAAACCCACCAAGGCCTCGAAAACCCGGCGGCTCGACGCCAAATCTCGCAGGTCTTCAGTCAAACGCCTGCGGAACAGCATCGATTGAAAC
>JAKAZY010000144.1 GCA_021826425.1 Pseudomonadota bacterium | reverse complement strand
CTTCTGCCGCCTGAAAGATTTCAGACGTATCGCAACACGCTATGACCGACTGGCCGTAAATTTCGCCGCATCAATCTATCTCGTGGCCGCGGTCGTGTGGTGGATATTATGAGTCTGGACCCTAGAGACTGATTATCGGTTCAAGTTGCACCGCGACTCAACTTGAACCGACGCGACTCTAAATTATGGAGGTGATTTTACTCGCCTTCCATTAAATGGTTTATTACGAGTGGGTTGAGCTTGTTCCTTGCAGCCAGTTGAAGTTTGGCGATGACACCATCTGGCTGTACGGGAAGAGCTAATTTCGGAACTTCGACAGGTTGAGGATTTCTGCATTGTACATACCGCGCGAGGCCGCAGCTTACGGCAAGATTGTTCTTGGCATGGGCATGGCTGCTCTGGCACTGGCCGGATGCTCCCGGCCAGCACCGAAAATAGCCGCCGTGGCCCCAGCACCGGTCGGGCATATCTATCCTGTCGCGGTTGAGGTGCCACCGCCGGTTTCCCCCAGGATCAAGTTTACAACGGTCCAGGAGCATAAAGTGCAGCAGGCCTTCAACGTGATCGGGCTTAAATCGGCGCTGATGGTGGCCGCACTCTCCTGCGACCAGCGGGACCAGTACGACGACTTCATGCGCAACTTCCAGCCACATGTGCTGGACGCCCAGCACACGATGGACGCCTATTTTTATAAGGCCAGCGGTCCCTATAGCGGGCGAAAAATGGAGGATACCTTCATCACGCTGCTGGCCAATAACCAATCCAGCGCCAGCATCGCCGAGGGCCAGACCTTCTGCCTGAACAGCCAAGCGGAATTCAACGCCGTGCTGGCGTTCAAGACGACCAGCCAGTTGGACAGCTTTGTGACCGCGGCCCCCCCCTCGGCGCAGTTCGCCAGCCTGACCCCGGCGCACTAGAGCCTTCAGCTTTTAGCTGAACGATCTAGTTTTATGTTTGAGCGAGCAATTTCATGTGGTCATTTTGACGCTTCCGCTTCGAGATGACCACATATTGCCTAGAGCCGGATGATTTTAGATCGAATCACGACGTGATCCGCTCTAAAATCTGAATCCGCCTCTAAAACAATGAAGTAGAGGGCGATTCAGACTTTAGCCTCGCTCACAAAGTAAGCGAACCTGAAGTCATCGCCCTCTAAAACATCGCCTCTTCAAAAATTCTGGTCACATCGCCATTCCAGGCGCCATGATAGCGGGCCAGCCAGTGTTCGGCCTGTGTGGGCCCACCTTGCGCGATCTCGTGCAGCGGGGCCAAATAAAGCGTTTCGTCCTGCCCAACCTGGTTCAGGCGGGCGCGGGTTTTCAGGCCGCCGGTGGCGATGGCGACCATCTCCTTGGCCAAATCCCGCAGCGTTCCTGCGCCGAACTTCGTGTTGATGCCCGTGGTGGGCACGGCGGCGCGCAAAGCCAGTATTTGCTCGTAAGACAAAGACTTAACCAGCGCAGCGGCGGCGGCCAGGGCTGAGGGATCGTAGAAAATCCCGGTCCAGAGGGCAGACTGCGCCAGCATCATGTCCGGCCGGCCTGAATCCGCACCGCGCGTCTCGATATATTTTTTCAGCCGCGCGTCCGGGAAGGCGGTGGTGGCATGGTCCGCGAAATCGCCAATGGTGGCACGCTCGCCCGGCAACGCTTCCAGCCTGCCCGCCATAAAATCACGGAAGGAGGCACCCGCCACGTCGTGATAAACGCCGTCCCGGTAGACAAAATACATCGGCACATCGAGCAGCCAGTTGGCATAGGCTTCGAACCCGAAACCGGCCTGAAAAATCGCCGCCGGAATGCCGGAGCGGGCATTATCGGTATCGCCCCACACATAAGCGCGGTTGGAGAACAGGCCGTTTGGCTTGCCCTCGAAGAAAGGCGAGTTGGCGAACAGGGCAGTGGCGACAGGCTGCAAGGCGCTGCCGACGCGCATCTTCGCCACCATGTCCGCCTCGGAGCAAAAATCCAGATTCACCTGCACGGTGCAGGTACGCAGCATCATGTCCAGCCCGCGCGTGCCGACCTTGGGCATGTAGGCGCGCATAATCTTGTAACGCCCCTTGGGCATCCAGGGCATGCCCGCGCGCGTGGCGGTGGGGTGGAAGCCGAGCGGCGCGAAACCCAGCCCCAGGCTGGGGGTAACGTCGTGCAGGCGGGCGATATGCGCGTCCAGCTCCGCCTTTGTGGCGTGCAGGTCGCCCAGCGTGGCGCCGGAGAGCTCGAACTGGCCGCCCGGCTCCAGCGAGAGCGAGGCACCGCCCTTACCTTTCAGCCCGATGATATTGCCGTGATCGAGGATGGGGCTCCAACCGTCCCGGGCTTGGGTGGCGCGCAGCACCGCGCCGATGCCATCCGTCCCGTCATAGGCGGGCGGGGTGAAATCTGAGCGGCGGAAGCCGAAGGCTTCATGCTCGGTGCCGATGGTGAAATCCGCCGTTGGTTTGCAGCCGGATTCCAGATAGGCCGCCAGGTCTGAAACGCTGGTGATCTCGCGCGTGTCGGCGTCGCCGGGGTTAGACAAATCTTTCGTTCCTTCAAAATCTTTAAGGCTGTGCCGCCAGAAGCAGCGCCAACCCGGCTATGGCGGCGGTCTCGGCCCGCAGGATGCGGCGCCCTAATGACACGCGTGTAATGATGGGTATGCGAGCGATAGCTTCAAGCTCTTGATCGGTAAAGCCGCCCTCCGGGCCGATCATTAATGCGCTGAGGCCGGTGGCGGGGGCGAGCAGATTGGCGGTCCGGCGTTCATCCGCCACGAATAAGGGCCGCTCAGGCCAGGCGGCCATCAGCTTCATCACCGGCACAGGTTCGCGGATTTCCGGTACGTGCATCCGCTCGCACTGCTCCGCAGCCTCAATGGCGATGGCGCGCAAACGCTCAAGATTCACATGGTCGGCATTGGTGCGGGCGGTGATGATGGGCTGGATGACGGAAACGCCCAACTCTGTGGCCTTTTCCACCACCATGTCGGTTTTCTGGCGCTTCAGCAAAGCAAAGCAGAGCCAGGCATCGGGCTCTGCTGCGGGCGGCCGGGTTTGCGCAAGTGTTTCCAGCGTGGCCGTTTTGCGTGAAATTTTGGTGACCCCGGCCCGCCATTCCCCGGCATCGCCATTAAAAACCCGTATAGTATCGCCCTCGTCCAGGCGCATCACATTGGCAAGGTAATGGGCCTGGCTGTCAGGCAATGAAAATGCCTGGCCCGGCGCGGGCAGATTAGGGATGTAGAGACGAATTGACGTGTCAGCCATGCCGGGGTGAATAGCACCCATGAGCGGATTTACCGATATCAGGCGCGGCGGCTGGGTGGCGAAACTGCCCGAACAATACCACCCATATATTCTCCTCGCCCGGTTGGACCGGCCAATCGGCGCCTGGCTGCTGTTTCTGCCTGGGTTATGGGCCATCTGCCTCACCGCGCGGGGCTTCTGGAACGGGCTGGGCTTTGCAATTCTCTTCGCTATCGGCGCCGTGGTGATGCGCGGAGCGGGTTGCGTAGTGAACGACCTTTGGGACCGCAAGATGGATTCGCAGGTGGAGCGCACGCGCGGCCGGCCATTGGCCTCGGGCATGGTAACACCGCTCCAGGCCATGCTGTTTCTGGCCGGGCTCTGCGCCGTGGGGTTCATCATCCTGCTCATGCTGAACAATACCGCCAAGCTGCTGGGTGTTGCCTCGCTAGTGCTGGTGGCTCTGTACCCGCTGGCCAAGCGCATCACCTGGTGGCCGCAGGCGTTTCTGGGCCTCACTTTCGGCTGGGGGGCGCTGCTGGGCTATGCCGCGGCGCACGGGCATCTCACCTGGCCGGTGGTCCCGCTTTATTTCGCCGCGATTCTCTGGATCATCGGATACGACACCATCTATGCCCACCAGGACCGGGCCGACGACACGCTGATCGGTGTTAAATCCACCGCCCGGCTGTTTGGAAACCGCACGCGCGAGGCGCTGTG
>JAKAZY010000143.1 GCA_021826425.1 Pseudomonadota bacterium | reverse complement strand
CAACACCATCATGCTCACCAAAATCCTCGGCAAATCCTTTCAGGACAAGCACATGGGCGTGCGCCCCGAATACCAGAAGGTGATGGCCGAGACCCGAGGTTTCCTGCCTTTCCCGGTCAGAAAATCGTCGTAAAGCGTTTCCTCCTCAACTGCCCACTCAGCTTGGCGCGGCCCCAAAAGGACCGCGCCGTTTTTTTGTCCGCCTCAACCACCCACAGTCTGATACACATGCAGCGTGTCCATGTATTCATGAATTTCGCAGACCTTGCAGCCACGAATGCGCAGCAGAAAATGGTAACGGTTATGGTAGGGGCGGCCATTGCGCCAAATGCCCCAGCCTTCGGCTTCCACCGCCACGCGGTCATCCTCGGCGGTCATGCCATGGATCGCCACACGCATCCCTCCCGGTAAACCACGGCTCAGCCCCCGCAACAGCTTTTCCCCCTGTTCTCGGTTCTTCTCGCCAGCCACCCGCAAATATGCGGGATCGCCGATCACCCACCAACGCAAATCATCGGTCAGCATGGCGATCGCCTCATCCATCCGTCCCGCAAAAGCGTGTTCAAGGAATATTTTCGCAATCTCCTTGGTCTTGGCAAGGCTCATGGCTCACTCTCCCAGGTTTCATTTGTTTATTGCTCAAACACCCAGCGCCATGCTCCACTCTGCCCTCCAGCAACTGGCATTTGCAGGCCGCTTCCGAAGGCCGGCTTCAAACGCCCGGCCATCGGGCAGAATGCGGACTCTGAAAGCCATGATGCCGCGCTACACCCGTGTGCTTCGGCCGAGATAGCGGTCAATCTCCGTGAGATAATGCCGCAGACGGTTTTCCGATTCAGAAAGCCTGTGCCCCTCATAAGCGCGCGACTGCACGCCTTCCTGCACTTTTGGTACACGCTCCAGGTCCTGAGCCAGAAGATTCCCCCATTCCTCAAGCGTCTTCGGATACACAACCGGCGGTCTCTCCTCACCAGTCCAGCCCTTTTCCTGTGGAAAAGCGAAGGACGTGAAGCCCATCACATATTGCTCGGGATCATTGAGCGGCAACAGCATGGTGAGCGCGCGGTAGCGATGCTTCCCAGGCTCGGTGGGATGCGGCGTCCAGCTCTGGATCAACATACCGTACGAGAACACATTGATGGTGATGGTCGGGAACACATGATAGTTCCAATCATCGGTGATCTGGTCATCCGTCAGCCTGGCGAACAAATCGGCATGGCCGTTGCGCGCCGCCCATTGGCGCATCACCTGCGCATAGGCCTTGCGATAATTCTGGCCATCAATGCCGGGATAGTCAGGCATGACCCCGCCATTATACAGCGACACGAATCCTCTCAGCCCCTGCGTCACCTCCTCCGGCTTGGCGGCGCGGTCGCCCGCGTAACCAGTGGGAATAATCATCCGGCTCATGCCGTTCCTGTACAAATCATATTGCGTCTTCAGCGTCGCGGTAATCGGAATCGCCTGCGGATGCGTGTCATCGGCATGGTAGAACTCTATGAATGCCTCGAGCGCGATCTTCCAATTTGCATCAACCACGCCGCGAAGGTCTGAATACACGCGCTGGCGCGAAAAGTCATAATTCTTGAGCTGCCCGGGGATAACGTCGAGATACTGCCGCAACGGCATGGCGCGTGGGTCGAGATTAATGAACACCAGCGCGTTCCACACTTCACAGCGCACATCCTTCAGCGCATGCAGGTCGCACACAGTCTCTTCGCGGAAGGTATGGCGGTCCTTCACCTCGCGCAGAGATCCGTCGATATTGAAGCGCCAGCCATGAAAATTGCAATAAAACGCTTTTCCTTCGGCGATATTCCCCAACTCGTTATAAACCAGCCGATTCCCGCGATGCGGGCATACATTGTAAAATGCCCTGATAACACCAGGCGCGGCGCGCACGATGATGATCGACTCCTTGCCCAGCTCATAGGTGAAATAGTCACCAACCTCGGCCAGATCCTGCTCCACACCAGCAAAGACCCACACCTTGGTCCACATCCTCTCCCACTCCAGCTCAGCTTCTTCCTTGCTGTAATAGCGCGCGGGAGCAATCAGCCCGGCGCCATTGTCAACATACGGCGCCTTGCGCCCGGCCTCGCCGGAACTGTCATCGGGGTAGACGACATATCCCACCCTGTAATCATAATCATCGTTGTTTGCGGCCATTTCCTGCTCCTGTCTGCCTGCCAAACGGGCCGGGCTTTGAGGATTTTGCCGCCCTCTCACCCGATCGCCCGCATGATTAGTATTAATATACTAATCATGCGGGCGGCACGCGGGAATTGATCCAGATCAAACATGCCGCGCAACTTCGCACATGGTTACTTCAGCATCGCCCTGAACAGCCTGTCCAACGCAGGGTCGCTCAACAGCCGCGCCAGCATGGTAATCGCCTTTGAATCGCCCCCCGCGCGGTAGCGCGCCCGGGGTTTGGCCGCGCTCAGTGCTTTTTCAATCACCATGGCGCATTGCTCGGCCGAAATTCCACCGCTGGCATTCTTGGCGATCAGCGCATGATAAGCCCGGTATATATCGCCATATAGCGGGCGCTGAGCGTCGGAGAGCGTCTCCAGCGCAGCCTTGGCATCAGCCACCTGGCGCTCGACCAGCGGCGTGCGCACTGCCCCTGGTTCAACCACGACGATATGCACATCCTGTCCTCTGGTCTCGCGCCTCGCCGAATCGGCCAGCGCCTCAACGGCATGTTTCGAGCAACAATAGGCCGAGAGCATCGGCCCGGCCACCTTGCCCCACAGCGAGGAGAGCAAAATCAGCCGCCCGCCATGCCCGCGCAAGCGCGGCAGCGCCTGCTGCAACACCCGTGCCGAGCCGATGAAATTGATATTGAGCGTGCGTTCAACCAGTTCGATAGGCTGCAGCTCGGCCGCCCCCAGGGGGCAATACCCCGCGCTATTCACCACCGCGCGCAGCTTGCCCCCCGCCAGCAGCCGGTCAATCTCGGCAAACCCCGCCGCCACCGAGGCGGTGTTCGACACATCCATCGGCACGCTTCGCAGGTTGGCGATACCAGCCAAAGCCTCTTCCTCGCCTGGGCCAAACACGGTGGCCAGCACCTGCTCACCCCGCGCGGCGGCCCGCACTGCCACCGCCTTGCCAATGCCGCTGCCTGCTCCGGTCACCAAAATCGCCGCCATCTCTTTCCCCCTGGCCTGTTGCCCAAAAATAGCATATTCATACTAATTATGAAAAACGTCTACGGTACACCGCCCATTCCGGCAAGGCCGCGGAGAGCATGCCGCCCCCTGCGCGCTTCCGTCACAGAGCGTCAATGCTTATAGAAGGTCTCTGTAACAGTTATGATAGCACAAGGCGCCCAGGCTAGATCGCGTATGCCGCGCCAGAAGGACATAGTGAATGCCTCGCCCCGCCAAAGCCGCTGCCGCCGCCCTCCCAGCCGAAACCGGCGAGAGCGCCAAAATCTCCACCCAGCAGCGCGTGCTGGATGTCAGCAGCGAGCTGTTCAATCTTTACGGTATCGAGGCTGTATCAATCCAGCAGATCGCCGAGGCGCTGCATATCAGCCCCGGCAACCTCACCTACCATTACAAGAAAAAATCAGATCTCGTCGCCGAGCATCTGGCCGTCTTCGAGACTGAGTTGAACAAAGGCATACGCGGCTACCCCACCAGCCACGACCCGCATGTCCAGGCCATGGCCTTCAACAAGCTGCTTCGGCTAACCTTGCGCTACCGTTTCCTGTTTGTCGGCGCCAATTTTATCATTCAGTACGAACTGGCCCCTCCAGCCCGTTATGCCGCGCTCATCACCCGCACCAAGCGCAGCTTCGCCGCGCAAATCCGCCGTCTCACCGCTGCCGGCGTGCTGCGCCGCATTTCCCCGCCTTACTCCATCGCCCTGCTGGTGGACAGTATCTGGACCCTGTGGATCGGCGCCATATTGGATGCGCAAATCAAACCAGCCGGCAGCCGCCCCACGGATGAGATGCTGGTTGTTGACATCGCTATC
>JAKAZY010000142.1 GCA_021826425.1 Pseudomonadota bacterium | reverse complement strand
ATTCGAGCGGGGGCAAACAGAAGTTGGGGCGGACTTCAAAAATGGGGCAGCGTGACATCCGCCGACCTCTTATCGTTGGTGCCATGTCGGTCGTTCACTGGCGAGGGCGTAATGGCGGCCGTCCAGGATCCTGGCTGTCGCGCATGCTGGCGAAAAAGCCGAAGATGCTCGTTGCGATCGCGCTCGCCAACAAAATGGCAAGGATGATTTGGGCGATTATCGCCCGCCAAGAGACGTACCGGGATCCGAAGGGCGCCGTCTGCTAGTCAGCGGCCCCGGCTGGAGCGTCGGTGATGTAGGAGGACTCTGAACTGTATGGGCATATGATCGATTAGATCCGGGCTTGGAAAACCAGAGGCGCCCAAAGAGCTCTAAGCTCGCCTTTTTGATTTGGACCAGGTCCGCGCATCACCATACCGGCCCGCGGCATGGCAATGGCCGCACCTTGAGGCCTGACACATGACCGCACCCGATCATCGGTCCACATGCTCAGAAAATCCTTGCATCGGCGGGGGCATCCACACATGAGCGCCGATTGACAGTATGGCCTTAAAGTCCAGCAGTTCTCATTATGGCTGGTGTTGGTAAATCTGGAAGATTGGGTTTCGTTAAGGTGGAAGATTTTGCCGTTAATCTGGCTATTGCCGGTGTCAGGGCGGCAGCGGTGGGGGTTTGGCAAAGGCAAGGGTGAGCAGGAGATCCTCCCAGGAAGAGAAGATCAGGTACTCTGTGATGGAGCCAAGGCGGCTGAAGAAGCGGTACCTTGGTCCGAGCCTGGTGCGGGCCTCGCACCACAGGGTATCGGCGAGATCGCAGACAGTGTGTATGGCAAAGGCCAGGAGATTGAGGCTGGCGAGCACGCTGGCCAGATGGATCTTGCCATGGCCGAAATTGTGCTCGAGGCAGTAGCCGCCGGTCTTGAGCGTATTGAAAGCGCCATTCTCGATCTTCCACCTCGCACGGCCACAGGCCGCCAGCTCGGCGACGTTGTCCTGATGGACGGCAAGGTTGGTGACCCAGCTGTTGCGATAGGTGACCTCGCCCTTGGCATTAAGGATTGTCATCTCGAACCAGTTGACGCTCAGAGCATCCTTGCCATCACGCAAGGGCGCCCCTGCGAGCCAGCGATAGCGCTGCAGGCCCTGCTGCTTGCCGCGCTTGATCTTGTGTTCGAGCCCCTCGGGCGTGCCGCCGGTCAGATACTCCTCGATCAGACGATGAGAGGATGGCTTGCAGACGAAGATGAAGCTGGCCCCTTGTGCCAGAACGGCCTCGCACATTGGCTGCCGCGAGAACAGATCATCGCCGAGATAGACCGGGGCCAGATCGGCATAGTGGCTGCCATGGGTGGCAAGCCAGCGCTTGGCCGCAGCGCTCTCGCAATCCTGCTTCTGAGCGCCATCCTGAGGGACAATGAACTCCGGCGGCAGCGGGATTACCTTGTCATGCCCCGGGGCAACCAGGGTTGCTGCCAGCATGGCGCGGAAATATTCGAGCTCGTCGGCCTTGCCCCTGCGCCGGGTTGAACATTGGGGGCAATGGACCTTGTTCGAGGCATGATATTCTGTGCCGTCCAGGGCAATCAGCACCTGCCCATCGAGGCGGCGGAAACTGTCAAAGCCCCCAGGGCAGGCCTTGAGAGCATCTACCACATCGGCAAATACAGGATGTAGCCGCTCCGGGGCGGCCGCATCGAGCATGTCCCGCACATGATTGTCGCGGGGGATCTGGGTGATCCCGAACAGGGTCTGGCAATTGGAGCGATGATGGCCTTCGTCGAAGCGGCGCTGATGCTCCAGAAACGAGGGGCTGGTCATGAAGAAGACCGAGAAGGCCGACATCCCTATATCGGCCATGGTATAGCGGGTGTTCAGGCCCCGCCGCTTGTCAGGGAAGCCCCCGCCAGCTGCAGCGAGTCAATCAGCCGCACGTCAACTGCCAGCAAAGCCAGAAATTGAGATTCATTCGCATTGAGAACTGCTGAACGATCGGTGACCGCCTTGGCGCGAGGCAAGGACCCGTGCTAATTTCTTACGCTATTACGATCGATTGAAAAGCGGTAAGTATATGTCGGACACAGCTACGCTCTCGGCAAAGTTCCAGATTTCAATCCCCAAGGCCGTGCGCACGGCTCGTCAGTGGAAGGCCGGCCAGGAATTCGCTTTCATCCCAAAGGGAGCAGGCGTCCTGCTGGTTCCAGTGCCGGAGGCAAAAGTGCTCGCCGGGATCGCAAAGGGCGCCAATTCCAAAGGCTTTCGCGACCGCAAGGACCGGTTCTGATGCACCTCATCGATACGTCCGCCTGGATCGAGTGGCTGATGGCCTCTCCGACCGGCAAGGCGGTTGCATCGAAGATACCGGTTCGGGACGAATGGCTCGTCCCGACAATCGTCCAGCTTGAACTTGCCAAGTGGCTGACGCGCGAACTCGGCGAGGACAAAACCGATCAGGTGGTTGCGTTTACGCAAAAGTGCGCCGTCGCGCCGCTCGATACGAAGATCGCTCTTGCAGCCGCAGAGGTTTGCCGTACCCACAAACTGGCGACCGCTGATGCCATCATCTACGCGACGGCCTTGGAACACAAAGCGGACCTCGTGACGTGTGATGCCCATTTCGACGGGTTGCCAGGCGTGACGTTTATTTCCAAGACCCGTGCCTGATTAGGTTACCGCCTCACGCGTGCAGAAAACGCCGTCCTGGTCGAAAACCGCGCCGCGGCGGCCCGTGCCGACATTCCACCCTCGATGGCCGAGATCACCCGCTCTCTCAAATCCATGCTGTATGGCTTGCCCATCTGCTCCTCCCGAATCGGTGGGAGCAGGGAATCATTGTTCGCCGGATTTGGGAATCGGCGACGACTCGCGTTTTGGGGAACTTGCTCCAGCTCAAACTGGATTGAAGCTCAGTGACAAAGGTCAGCGATCTATCACCGATCGGGTTGTGGTGGTTGATAAGAAACAAGAATAGATAGGCGGTGGACCAGAACGAAGACAAATGCCAGCGTTCCGGCAAGAAGAGTCGCCATAAATATATCTCCGGCCGTCCCCATATTTGAGAAATCCTCTCCGCTCCCTAATAAGCCCCCGGGATCGAAAAATGTACCCGCAAAGGGTACCAATAGGCAGGATAAAAAAGTCCCATATGCCTCCAAAGATAAACTGCGGATAACGTGAAATCTATGTACCGAGCGTCTTTCGTGGTCACTGAGAAGCGCTTTCCCTGAGAAGCGAACCCATAAAAACAATCCGAATTGTAACACTAGGAGAACCGCAACAGTTAGTGTTGATAAATATATGATCGTATCGAAATCAGAGGGGCTTATCCTGATCTGGGTGTCCCTAAATTTACTGACCAAGCCCATGAGAAAAACCGCGGCCGCCGCAGGTCCCGCTGTTACCAAGCAGATTGGAAAAGCGACGGATGCTGCTGATAGTTGGGCGCCCGTCAAGCGAAATACATAAGCCGGTTTGGCGCCGGCGGGGCGCAGGCTAAGCGAAAAATAGGTATCAGTTCCATCAGTGTAAAATGCCATTGTCCCACCGACGCCACTTCTTACAAGCTGCGGCTTTAGTTGACTGCCCGCTCTTAGGCAGGTCTTACAAGAACAATGCTCCCGCCAGCGAATCCAAGGCCCATCGCTGCGGCGCCTTCAGCTGCTAAAAAGCCGCCAGCGATCGATATCGGAGTTCCTAAACCGGCAACCGTCAAAGCACTACCGACGCCGAGCGCTATTGTGCCGAGAAGGACGGTACCCACCGAGTTCAATCCGCCAGCCACCTGATCAATTTCTCCGCTAGTCAATTCCTGCAGCATCGCCATTTCCTTTCCTTGGTGTGAAGGGCGGGTTCGCCCCAAAACTCCATAAAACTCGGTGCAGATGAAGTCGAACTGACATTTGCATAGTACAGATGTAGTGTTTATCGTCAATTATGTTTGATCGCGAAGAACTATTCATTTGTGAGAGAACGCGATGTCATCATTTCTCACATCTTATGCGGGCGTTCTGGCTAACCGTCTGAACGGTAATGTAGTTATAGCGACTCCGCCGTC
>JAKAZY010000025.1 GCA_021826425.1 Pseudomonadota bacterium | reverse complement strand
CGCATGGGCCATACCACCGCGCTCGGCCATTACCTGTCCCACGGCTATTTGAAAGGCGCCAGGCACCGCCCCTTTGACCCGTTATTTTACGCCTCCACGTATCCGGATGCGGCCGAGGCCGTAGCACTTGGTCATTATCCTAGTTTATGGAGGCACTTTCTTGAAGCCGGCGAGGCGCTGGGCCATGCGCCCGTGCCCTAGAGCCATAATCACCTGAGTTGAACCGAAAGGTTCAATTCAGATGATTGAGATTGCAGGTAAAAATCTTGCTAAAGTAAAGATGGAGCGTTTTTTACAGGAGCAAAAACACTCTATCCTGCTTACACCTTTTGCGACGCGGCCAAGTGTGCCGGCTCTGCGTAAACCGTCTCGGCGCGTTTTAAAAACGCGTTCACCATGCGCTGCACCGCCTCGGTGAACACCGCTCCGATGGCTTTTTGCAGGATGATGTTACGGAACTCGAAATCCACGAAGAAATCCACCAAGCAACCTTCCGGATGCGGTGCGAAATCCCAGCGGTTATGCAGATATTTGAACGGCCCGTTTTCATACTCCACGCGCACGGCGCAGGGGCCATCGCCATCGCCTGGCAGCAGTGTCACGCGGGAGGTAAAACTCTCCCGGAATGGGCCAAAGCCAATCGTCAAATCCGCGATCATTAAGTTATTTACATGGCTGCGCACGCGCGCCCCCACGCACCAGGGCAGGAATTTCGGATACTTGGCCACATCCGCCACCAGCGCGTAAAGCTGCTGCGGCGTAAAGGGAACAATCTTCTGCTGCGCGTGCTTTGTCACTAGGCCGCTAGTTGTTTTGCCCGTGCCGCGCGCAGGTCGTCAAAATCGGCATCCGCGTGGTAGGAGGAGCGGGTAAGGGGTGTTGCGGAAACTTGCAGGAAGCCTTTGGCGCGCGCCATGCCCGCCAGATCTTCGAACTCTTCCGGCGTCCAGAATTTCTCCACCGCTGCATGTTTCACGCTCGGCTGCAAATATTGCCCGATGGTGATGAAATCCACATCCGCGATACGCAGATCGTCCATCACCTGGGAAATCTCGGATTTGCTCTCGCCCAGCCCCACCATGAGGCCGGATTTGGTGAAAATCGAGGGGTCTACCTGCTTCACCTTATCCAGCAGCCGGATGGACTGATAATACCGCGCCCCCGGCCGTATGGTCGGGTAAAGCCGTGGCACGGTCTCGAAATTATGGTTGAACACGTCTGGCTTTGCGGCCGCCACCAGCTCGATCGACCCCGGCTTGCGCAGAAAATCTGGCGTCAGAATTTCAATCGTCGTTGCAGGTGCCGCCAGCCGCACCGCGGCAATCACGGCGGCGAAATGCGCGGCCCCGCCATCGGCCACATCGTCACGGTCCACGGAGGTTATCACCACATGCCGCAGCCTAAGTTGCGCCACGGCTTCGGCCACGCGCCTTGGCTCGTCAGCATCCAATGCCTTGGGCAGCCCGGTGGAGACATTGCAGAAGGAACAAGCGCGGGTGCAAATCTCGCCCATGATCATCATGGTGGCATGGCGCTGCGACCAGCATTCCCCGATATTCGGGCAGGCGGCTTCCTCGCAAACGGTAGCAAGCTTCTTCTCGCGCATCAGGGCGCGGGTTTCGTGGTAAACCGGATGCGTGGGCGCCTTCACGCGAATCCAGGCCGGCTTGCGGGCAATCGGGTTGTCCGGCCGGTGCTGTTTCTCCGGGTGGCGCACCCGGTGGTCTATCTCGATGCGTGTGGCCATGTCATGCTCACCTAACAAAATGCCCCCTTGCGGGGGCATTGGGTATCTTAAAAGTGGATGACCCGCCCAAACGCGTCAAGCACGGATTCATGCATGGCTTCCGAGATGGTGGGGTGGGGGAACACCGTCTCCATCAGTTCCGCTTCGGTGGTCTCCAACTGCCGGGCGATCACATAGCCCTGGATCATCTCCGTCACTTCCGCGCCAATCATATGCGCCCCCAGCAAGGCGCCGGTCTTGGCGTCGAACACGGTTTTCACCAGCCCCTCCGGTTCGCCCAGGGCAATCGCTTTGCCATTGCCGATGAACGGGAACCGCCCCACCTTCACCTCATGCCCGGCCTCCTTGGCCTTGGCTTCGGTTAGCCCCACGCTGGCCACTTGCGGGTGGGCATAGGTGCAGCCGGGGATGTTGCCGGTTTCGAACGGATGCGGCTTCAGCCCTGCAATGTTCTCAACGCACACAATCGCCTCGTGGCTCGCCTTATGCGCCAGCCAGGGTGGCCCGGCGAGATCACCAATGGCATAAATACCCGCCTCGCCGGTCTGCCCGTAGCCATCCACCACCACATGGGTGCGGTCGATCTTCGCTTTGGTGTTCTCCAGGCCGATATTCTCGACGTTGCCGACAATACCAACCGCTGAGATCACCTTTTCGACCTCGAAAACCTGTTCCTTGCCGCCAGCCTCAACCGTGACCTTCACGGAAGCCGCACTCTTCTCGGCTTTTTTCACTACAGCGGAGGTGAGGATTTTAATGCCCTGCTTCTCGAAGCTCTTGCGCGCCAGTGCGGAAATCTCGGCATCTTCCACCGGCAGAATGCGGTCCAGCATTTCCACCACGGTCACATTTACGCCCAGCGCGTTATAGAAGCTGGCGAACTCGATGCCGATCGCGCCCGAGCCCATAATCAGCAGGGATTTCGGCATGGCTTCCGGCACCATGGCCTCGAAATAAGACCAGATTTGCTTGCCATCCACTTCCAGCCCCGGAATTTGCCGTGGCCGCGCGCCGGTAGCCAGAATGATATGCGGGGCCTGAAGCTGCGCCACAGGCTGGTTGTTCAAGCTGACGGAAAGATGGCCATTGCCCATAAGTTTGCCAAAGCCATCATACACCGTCACTTTGTTCTTGCGCATCAGATGACCAATGCCGGACGAAAGCTGCTTGGAAACAGCCCGCGAGCGCGCGACCACCTTGGTCAGATCTACCTTCACGTCGCCCACCGTAATGCCGAACGCATCCGCATGGTCGATGAGATGTTTCACCTCGGCGGAGCGCAGCAGCGCCTTGGTGGGAATGCAGCCCCAGTTCAGGCAGATGCCGCCCAGATGCTTGGCCTCCACCAGCGCCACTTTCAGCTTCAGCTGTGCCGCGCGGATGGCGGCGACATAGCCGCCCGGCCCGCCGCCTACCACGATCACGTCGAATTTGTCAGCCATGTCGCTATCCCCGGTTAGAGCATAAGGCCAAGCGGCTCTTCGAGCAGGCCCTTAACGGTTTGCACAAACTCAGCCGCCCCCGCGCCATCCATCACCCGGTGGTCGGCGGTGATGGTAATGCTCATCATGGTTGCGATCTTGATCTCGTCGCCCCTCACCACGGCCTGTTTGGTGCCAGCCCCCACCGCCAGAATCGCCGCCTGGGGCGGGTTGATGATGGCGGTGAATTCAGCCGTGCCGAACATGCCGAGATTGGAGATGGAGAAGCTGCCGCCCTGGAACTCCTCGGGCTTCAGCTTGCCCGCTTTCGCGCGCCCCGCCAAATCCTTCATGGAATTGGAAATAGCGACGAGGCCAAGCTGGTCCGCATTGCGGATAATCGGCGTGATCAGCCCTTCCGGCAGCGAAACCGCGATCGAGATATCCACGTCGTGGTGCTGAATGATCGCTTCCTCGGTCCAGGAAGCATTCACATTCGGGTGCCGGCGCAGCGCCACGGCGCAGGCCTTAATCACGAGGTCATTCACCGAAAGCTTATACGCGCCCGGCCCCTCCTTGGGGGATTTGCCGTTGAGTTCCGCGCGCAGGGCCAGCAGCTTGTCGATCTCTACATGTGCGGTGAGAAAGAAATGCGGCACCAGCTGCTGCTCGCCAAGGCGCCGCGAGATGACCTTGCGCATATTGGTGTTCGGCACCTTGGTATGCGGCGTGGTGATGGCCGCGGCCGGGGCGGCGACCTTGGCGGGTGCTGGTGCCGGAGCGGCAGCGGGCGCGGGTGCTGCTTCGGCCCTCGGCGCTGGAGCGTGGGCGGGTTGACCCTCCACATCCGCGCGCACAATCCGCCCATTCGGGCCTGAACCCTTCACGGATGCCAGATCGATGCCGTTCTGCTTGGCGATGCGCTTTGCCAGAGGTGAGGCAAAAACCCGCTCGCCATGCTCAACCGGGGCCGCAGCGGCGGCTGCCGGGGCAGGGGCGGCAGCTTTTGGCTCCTCCTTCGGCGCTTCCGCCTTCGCGGCGGGTGCGGCGGCAGGGGCATCCACCGCCTCGTCCTTGGCAGCGGTAATCACGCCGATCACGGCATTCACCGCCACGCCGTCAGTGCCTTCCGGCACCAGAATTTTGGCGAGGAACCCCTCATCCACGGCTTCCACTTCCATGGTCGCCTTGTCGGTTTCAATCTCGGCGATCACATCGCCGGATTTGATCACATCGCCCTCCTTCTTCATCCATTTGGCAAGCTTGCCCTCGGTCATCGTCGGCGAGAGGGCAGGCATCAGAATATTAATGGCCATGTTGGAACGCCTCCCGGATCAGAACAGTTTTTTCACAGCGTCCACAACCCAGTCAGGCTGGGGCAGCGCCAGTTTTTCGAGGTTGGCCGCATAAGGCATCGGCACGTCCACACCGGCCACGCGGGCGGGCGGGGCGTCCAGCCAGTCGAAGCAATGCTCGGTCACCACGGCGATAATCTCTGCCCCGATGCCAGCAAACGGCCAGCCTTCTTCCAGGCTCACCACGCGGCTGGTTTTCTTCACCGAGGCCGCGATGGTCTCGATATCCAGCGGGCGGATGGTCCGCAGATTGATAACCTCGGCGGAAATGCCCTGCTCGGCCAACACCTCGGCGGCCTTCAGCGCCGTATCCACCATGATCGAGAAGCTGATGATGGTTACATCCGAGCCTTCGCGCTCCACCTTCGCCTTGCCGATGGGCAGGATGAAATCCTCATCCTCCGGCACCTCGAAGCTATGGCCGTAGAGGATCTCGTTTTCCAGGAAGATCACCGGGTTGGGGTCACGGATGGCCGCGCGCAGCAGGCCCTTGGCATCGGCGGCGGACCACGGGGCGACAACCTTCAGCCCAGGGCAATGCGCATACCAGGAGGCGAAGCATTGCGAATGTTGCGCGCCGACGCGCGCCGCAGCCCCGTTAGGGCCACGGAACACGATGGAAGCGCCCATCTGCCCGCCGGACATATAAAGCGTCTTGGCGGCGGAATTGATGATCTGGTCGATCGCCTGCATGGCGAAGTTGAAGGTCATGAATTCCAGGATCGGCTTCAGCCCGTTCATCGCCGCACCCACGGCCATGCCGGTGAAACCATGCTCGGTGATGGGTGTGTCGATCACGCGGCGGGGGCCGAACTCGTCCAGCATCCCCTGGCTGATTTTGTAAGCGCCCTGATATTGGGCGACTTCCTCGCCCATCAGGAATACGTCCTTGTCAGCGCGCATCTCGGCCACCATCGCCTCGCGCAACGCCTCGCGCACGGTCATGGTCTTGGTTGCACCCCATTCTTTCTCAACCGGTTCTCGCGCGGTGGCAGCGGTTTTCTGCGGCCTGGCCGGGGCGGCAGGCGCTGGGGCCTCAGCCTTGGGTGCCGGGGCAGGTTGAGCGGCCTCAGAACCGCCATTCAGCCTGGCGATCACGGCATTCACCGCCACGCCCTCGGTGCCTTCCGCCACCAGAATCTCGGTCAGGGTGCCTTCATCCACGGCTTCCACTTCCATGGTCGCCTTGTCGGTCTCGATCTCAGCGATCACATCGCCGGACTTCACTTCATCCCCGACTTTTTTTAGCCATTTGGCGAGCGTGCCCTCGGTCATCGTGGGGGAGAGGGCGGGCATCAGAATATCGGTCATGGCTTTAGCCCTCCACCAGCACATCGGTATAAAGCTCGGCGGGGTCTGGCTCGGGCGAAGCCTGCGCGAATTCCGCAGCCGCCTGCACGCGCGCTTTAATGTTGTCATCCAGCGTCTTCAGCTCCGCTTCGGAAACACCCAGTTCCTCCAGTTTCTTCTTGGCGGAATCCAGGCAGTCATGCTCGGCGCGCATTTTCTGCACTTCTTCGCGGGTGCGGTATTTCGCGGGGTCGGACATGGAATGCCCGCGATAACGATAGGTTTTCATCTCCAGCAAGAACGGCCCCTTGCCGGCGCGGCAATGCGCCACGGCCAGCTCGCCCGCCGCCTTCACCGCCAGCACGTCCATGCCATCCACCGCCAGGCTCGGCATGCCCCAGGGCTGACCGTTATGGGAAAGATCGGTAGAGGCGGTGGCGCGCTCAACCGAGGTGCCCATCGCGTAACGGTTGTTCTCGATGATGAACACCACAGGCAACTTCATCAGCGAAGCCAAATTGTAGCTTTCATAAACCTGACCCTGGTTGGAAGCGCCTTCGCCGTAATAGGTCAGGCAGACAGAATCGTTCTGGCGGTACCAGTTGGAGAAGGCGATGCCGGTGCCGAGCGAGACCTGCGCGCCGACGATGCCATGCCCGCCGAAGAAGCCTTTCTCCTTGCTGAACATGTGCATGGAGCCGCCCTTGCCTCTGGAGTAACCGCCGCTGCGCCCGGTCAGTTCGGCCATCACGCCTTTCGGGTCCATGCCGGTGGCCAGCATATGGCCATGGTCGCGGTAGGAGGTGATCACCTCGTCGCCATCCTTGAGGCAATGCTGCATGCCAATGACGACGGCCTCCTGCCCGATATAGAGATGGCAGAAACCCGCGATGAGGCCCATGCCGTAAAGCTGCCCGGCCTTTTCCTCGAAACGGCGGATCAGCAGCATGTGCCCATAGGCGTCCAGCAGCTCGTCTCTGTCCATGGCGCTGGCGGGCTTTTTGGCGGTGGTTTTCCTGGCTCTGTCAGGGCTTGCGGCCATATGTGTTGGCTCCCGGTTATGCACAATTCACCGGCAGCTAGGCCAAATTTACCGCAACGCGCAAGAGAAAGATTTGTAAAGATCTTCTTCGCAAGCGCAAAAAACAGAATTAACCTGAAAACGGTTAATTGATACTGGATGCCGTCAAGGAGAGATCAGTCGGCGAAATAAAATTACAATCCGCCGGCGTTGAGGCCATGCCCATACCAAGGCTGCCCGATAAAAGGAAATGATCAGTCGGAAGATTTCTGCGACGGCAGGTCTATGACCAGATCGTTCGGGTTGGCGAGGTTCAGCACTTCCCGCGCCTCTTCGTCCAGCATGTCTGGCGCTATGCTCTGGGCGGAAAGGTCCGCCACCTTGGTCTGCCATGCCATCAGGCTCTGCTGCGCCGCGGCCGCCTGGGCCTGGGCTGCCTGCAATTGCTGGCGCTGCACCAACTGGGCTTCCAGCCCACTTTTGCCGTGGACAGCGTTCCACCCGAAATAATAGGTCAGCGCCAGGAAGACCGCCGGCGCCACCAATCCACGAAGACGGTTTTTTATTGCGCGAAGCAAAATAGTTCCTTGACAATCGACAAAAGATAAGTGTGGCCGAGTCTTGAGTCATTCTGCCCTGTTTCGCAAGAGCTTTTTTAGGTATCCTCATGATTTTAATAAATTAAATAAAAACACCTGGTGCCGCCATGATTGCGCCCTGCAGGGAGTATCGTATCGCCACATCCACCACCCCATATTTCCTGCGAGATTCGAAGGGGAAGACCCATGATGGCTAAACAATTGCTCTTGGGATGCGTTCTGGCGGCCTGTATGGCGGCTGCGGGCGCAGCGCCCGCCTTGGCCGATGCTGACCATGGAGATCATGGAGATCATGGCGGCCATTGGGATGGCGGCGGGGGCGGCTGGGATGGACGTGGCTATAATGACTGGCACGGCCATGGCTGGTGGGATGACGACCATCGCTGGCATTGGTTCGCCGGTTGGGGGCCGGGCTACGGTTATCTCGGCCCGGCACCGGCCTGGGTGCCGGGTGCGCCAGTCTATGCCGCGCCACCACCACCTTATTATCCGCCGCCGCCGCCGCCACCGCCGGCTTATTATGCGCCACCGCCCGCCATTATCATCACGCCGGGCGGTGTCGGCATCACGCCATAACCAGAATGTGATGGCGCTTTTCAATCTCGGTCAGGGCCACTTCACCTCGGGTGGCATGGACATCAAGATCGCCTCAGTATTCCCGCCGGTTTTCAGTCCGAATGTCGTTCCCCGGTCGTAGAGCAGATTGAACTCCACATACCGCCCCCGGCGGATAAGCTGGGCCTCGCGTTCTTCCGGTGTGAATGTGTCATACATCCGGCTTCTGACGATTTCCGGATAAGCGGCCAGGAAAGCTTCGCCCACATCGCGGGTGAAGGCGAAATCCGCCTCGGCGTCGCCACTATCCAGATAATCATAGAATATGCCCCCAGCACCGCGCGGTTCGTCCCTATGCGGCAGGTAGAAATACTCATCGCACCATTTTTTGAATTTTTCGTAATAACCAGGGTCGTGCTTGTCGCAGGCGGTTTTATAGGCGGCGTGGAAAAACGCGGCATCTCGGGCGGCGGCTTCGGTGCCTGGTTGCAACGGGGTTAAGTCTCCACCGCCGCCAAACCAACCTTTCGCGGTCACGATCATGCGCGTGTTCATGTGCACGGCTGGCACTTTTGGGCTGCGTGGATGAATCACCAGCGAGATCCCCGCCGCCCAGAATTTTGCTCCCGCCTCGGTGCCCGGAATCCGGCTCGCGAATTCCGCGGTGAATTCGCCCTCGACCACAGAAATATTCACCCCGGCTTTCTCAAAAACCTGCCCGCGCAGCACGCTCATCTCGCCGCCGCCACCGCCTGGCCTTTCCCACCGGGTGCGGATAAACCGGCCAGGCTGCGGGCCAACATTCTGTTCCAGCTCTTCCAGTTCGTCGCAGATACGGTCGCGCAGGGTGGCGAACCAGGCGGCGGCCTCGGGCTTTAGTCTTTCATGCGGGGGCAAACTGTTCATGCGGCCGGTTTAGGCCATGCGCCAGGGGCGATCCACTCTTGAAATTTTTCTGGTCTGCCTCCACGCTGCGTTTCAGGGGAGAGATCATCCTCCAGGGAGCGAAATATGGCTGAATCAACAGCGAATCCGGATGCCGTGCCGGCAGGGTTCGACAGGCGCGATTTTTTAAGAATTCTGGCCATGGCGGGCGGCGCCGTCGGTGCGGCCTCGGTTGCTTGGCCGTTGATCGAGGCGCTGAACCCCGATGCCGCCGGCGAGGCGCAGACTCGGCCCATCATCACGGTGTCGGACATTCCAGAGAATAGCGCCAAAGCGGTCCAATGGGCGGGCATGCCGATATTGATCCGGCGGCTAACGGACGCGCAGATTGCCGCCGCCACGGTGGTGGCGATGGCGGATCTGCCCGACCCTGCGCAGATCTCCTCCCGCGTTGCCCCCGGCAACGGGCATTTTGTGGTGGTGGTGGGGCTGAACACCGGCACGCCCTGCCGGTTGGAGGGTGATAGCCCTTCTGACCCGCGTGGCAATTACGATGGCTGGATATGCCCTTGCGACGGCAGCCAATACGATGTGCTGGGGCGCGTGCGTTCCGGCCCGGCGAAGCGTAACCTCGCAATACCGCGGTTTACCTTCATTAACGACGATCAGATCCAGCTTGGTTAAGGACGTGGATATGCAAACGGAAGCGAAGCAAGGCTGGTTGGCATCGCGCATGCCTGGGATGAGTTGTTTATGCGCGATGTTGCGTGAGCGCCGGGCGCCGGGCGCGTCTTGGCTGGCGGTACTCCCAGCACTTTTGGGCGTGTTGCTGGCGGTGCTGCTGGCCTCGGGCGCGGTGCTCAGCGTCTATTACAACCCGCGACAGGCTTATGCCTCGCTGCAAGGCATCGCGCATGAGGTGCGCGGCGGCTGGCTGGTGCTGAGCTATCACCAGATTGGCGCCAGCCTTGCCTTTGCGCTGCTGTATCTGAAGCTGTTCCACACGGTGCTGGTGCGCGGCTACCGTGCCCCGGCTGAGTTCGGCTGGATGCTTTGGGTGAAGCTGCTGGCGGTGCTACTGCTCACCGGCTGGCTGGGCTTTGTGCTGGATGGTGGGGCGGGGGGCTATTGGTCTCTATTCAACGCAACTGGCGCGGCGATGACGCTCTCCGGTTTTCCCGGCGCGGTGGCCATGTGGTTCTTCGGTGGCCCGGTGGGCGGTGCCACGCTGGCGCGGCTTTTGGTGTTCCATGTGCTGCTGGCGTTTTGTGCGGTCGGGATCATCCTGATGGCCCGTGCCGCCACGCGCAGGGCGCAGGCGGTGCCGCAAGGGCGGCTGGTGGCGTTCTGGCCGGTCTATGCGGCGCAGTATTTCGCGGCACTTTCGGTGCTGGCGCTGGTTTTCGCCGTGTTGCTCGGCTTTGCGCCGCATTGGGGGCTGGGTGCGCAGAATGCGATTCCGGCAAGTACCATGGTGGTGCCGGTCTCCATCTCCTATCCCTGGTATCTTACCCCTGTTGCAGGGCTGGCGGGGGTGTTTTCCGGTGTGGCGGGGCATATCTGGGCGGTGATCGCGGCGGTGGCGGTGCTCTATGCGCTGCCCTGGCTGGATCGTTCCGGCGGCGCCCCACCTGGGCGGTTTTACATGGTATTGACTTGGCTGCTGGGGCTTGATGTGCTGGCGCTGGGCTTAGTGACGGCCTTTCCCATGGGTTCAGGGCTGCCGGAGCTGCTAACGTTCTGGTTCTTTTTTCACTTCCTGGTGCTCACGCCGCTGGTAACGATGATGGAGGCTGCATGATGCGCCGTTTTTTTGCTCCGCTGCTGGCGGTCGGGCTGCTGGCGGGGGTTGCCGCGCATGCAGAGGACACGCTTTCCCCGCTACGGTTCCAGTCCGCGGGGACGTTTGGCAGCATTGACCTTGCCGCGGCCCAGCGCGGCTTTGCCGTGTACCAGGGCGTATGCGCGAGCTGCCATGGCATGGATGCGCTGCATTACCGGGATTTGCAGGCGCTGGGACTGACGCCCGCACAGGTGGCGGGCATTGCCGCCAGCGTGAAGCTAAGCGATGGCAGCGCCGCGACGCCGGACTCCCGGTTCAAGGAACCGGCGGCGATGAGCATGAGTGGGGCCGTGCCACCTGACCTTTCCAGCATCGTCGCGCAGCGCGCCGGCGGTACGGATTATATTTACCGGTTTCTCACCGGCTTTGGTCCGGCCCCGGCGGGTGTAACGCTGCTGCCGGGCAGTAATTACAACGCCGCCTTTCCAGGAGGGCAGGTTTTCATGCCCGCCGTTCTGCACGATGACGCCGTGACCTACGCTGACGGCACCAAAGCGACCACGGCGCAGGAAGCGGCGGATGTGGCGGAGTTTTTGACCTGGTCCGCGGACCCGAATCTCTCCGCCCGGCATGCAGTGGGCTTGCGGGCGGTGATCTTCTTCGTCTTCCTCGCGATTGTGGCGATGCTGACCAAGCGCAGAATCTGGCGGCAGGAGGGCTGAGCCGCGCCGGGCTGAAAATCTCGGGACTTTCGGGGCGTTCTCTGCTATAATGCTTTCGTAGCGTCGGCGCGTGACCATGAATGCGCCGATGGGGGGCGGAGCTATGCATATACGCAATCCGATAGAATGGGTGGTAGAGCAGCTTGAAGCGCCGGGCAGAACCTTAGGCAGCCTAACGCCTGAGGCCTATTGGCCGCTGCCGCAACAGGCCAGTGCCCCTGAAATTCAGCGCATAACCATGGCGGATTTGAAACAGGCGCTGCGGCGGGGGGTGGAAGATTTCACCGCCTGCCGGACCGATGTGATGTTTCTCTGCCTGATCTACCCGGTGATCGGGCTGTTCATCGCCGCGGCAGAGGCAAAAGGCGGGCTATTGCCACTGCTGTTCCCAACAGCGTCCGGCTTCGCGCTGATGGGGCCGTTTTTCGCGCTGGGGCTGTACGAGATGAGCCGCAAGCGCGAACAGGCGGGAAAAATCCGTTGGCTCGACATGTTCAACGTGCTGCGCTCACCCTCGATTGGGGCGATCGCGCTGCTAGGGTTGCTGCTGGTGGCGCTGTTTTTTGTCTGGCTGGCGCTGGCGCAGGGAATTTATGCTGTTACCTTGGGGCCAGCGCCACCAGCCTCGGTTGGCGCGTTCCTGCGCGACGCATTCACCACGCAGGCAGGCTGGGCGATGATCCTTCTGGGCTGGGGCGTGGGAACGTTGTTCGCGGGCGGGGTGCTGGCGATCAGCGTGGTGTCGTTCCCGCTAATGTTGGACCGGCCTGTGGCGCTGCGCGCCGCGATCGCCGCTTCGCTAAGGGCGGTGCGCCTTAACCCGCTGCAGCTTGGGGCTTGGGGCTTGCTGGTGGCCGCCGCTTTGTTCGTGGGTGCCTTGCCTTGTTTTGTCGGGTTGATTTTGGTGCTGCCGATTCTGGGTCATTCCACCTGGCATCTTTATCGCAAGGTGGTTGTGCCGCCGGTGGCCAGCCCGCTCAACTCTCCCTGAACGCTGCCAAGGGCTTCAGGGCAGTTCCATCGGCATCGAAATTCGCCTGGTCGAGCCAGGATAGAATCGCATCACGGCACATGGTCCATTCTGTGGCGATGATGGAATACATCGCAGTGTCGCGTTCGCGGCCTTTCACCACCATATGCGCGCGCAGCGTGCCTTCATGGGAAAAGCCAAGGCGCAGCGCAGCATTTTTTGAAGGAGCGTTGAGGTCGTTACACTTCCATACGATACGGCGGTAGCCGAGGTCGTCTGCGGCGTGGCGCAGGAGCAGGAACATCGCCTCTGTTGCCGCGCGGGTGCGGCGCAGCTCGGGGCCGAACCAGATATTGCCGAGCTCAATGGCGGCGTTTTTTGGCTCGATGTTCATCAGCGAAAGAAATCCCGAAACCCGCCCGGTGGTGATAGGCCGCACCGCCCAGAAGGCGGCGTTCGGGTCAGCGCAATGAGAGGCGATCAGCGCCTCCACCTCGGCCACGCTTTTCCAGGGGCCAAACGACATATAGGTGAAGCTGTCATCGGCGAATTGTGCAGCCTCGAACAGCTCCCCGGCATGACGGCGGGCAAGCGGCTCAAGCGCCACGCGGGCGCCCTGAAATTTTTGCCGCGCGGGCAGTGGGCGGGGCCAGGTATCCACCTCCGGGCCGATAGGCAGGGTCATCAGCCGCGCAGCCTAGCCAGCGTGGCGGTGGTGGAATGCCCCGGCAGCAATTGCGCCAAGGCAACGCTGCCGCCCCAGCTTTCCACGAGGTCTGCGCCGACCACAGTCTCGCGGGTGTAATCAGCGCCTTTTATCAGAAGATCTGGTTTGATGCGCTTGATCAGCTCAATCGGCGTATCTTCCTCGAACAAACAAACCAGATCGACGGAGGCGAGGGAGGCCAGCACGGCGGCGCGCGCGGCCTCGCCCTGGGCCGGGCGGCTTTCGCCTTTCAGGCGCTTTACCGAGGCATCGGCATTGATACTCACGATCAGCCGGTCGCACATCGCCCGGCATTGCTCCAGCAGATGCACATGGCCCGGATGCAGAAGGTCGAAACAGCCATTGGTGAAACCGACCTTGTAGCCGCGCAGGCGCCAGCGTTCGGCGGCTTCCACGGCGGCGGCAGCGGTGACAACTTTTTGCAGCGCCCCAGTGGCGGGCGCGATGGCGGCCAGAATGTCCGACGGCCGTGCCACGGCGGTGCCGACCTTGCCGACCACGATGCCCGCTGCGATGTTGGCGAGCCGCGCGGCATCCGCCAGCGGTACCTCGGCGCCCAGGGCGGTGGCCAAAACAGCCACCACCGTGTCGCCGGCGCCGGAGACATCGTAAACCTCACGCGCCTCGCCGGGGAAATGGTGCACCTCATCGGCCGTGATCAGGCTCATGCCGTCTTCCGAACGTGTGACCAGTACGGCGGTG
This sequence comes from Pseudomonadota bacterium, assembly GCA_021826425.1. Classification (GTDB taxonomy): domain Bacteria; phylum Pseudomonadota; class Alphaproteobacteria; order Acetobacterales; family Acetobacteraceae; genus Acidocella. The sequence goes on along the minus strand of JAKAZY010000025.1, from coordinate 6,132 downwards.
AAGTCATGCCGGGTCAATAATTCGCGCGCCGCGGCGACAATCTCGGTCTCGGTCCCCACAGGCATGTCGGTCGCCTCAGCCAGTTCCCGGCGGTTGGGGGTGACAATGTCGGCGCCGTGATAGCGGGCATAGTCGCGCCCTTTGGGATCGACGATGATCCGGCGGCCTAACTTCTTCGCACCTTCGATGAGCGCGGCACAAACCCGGGCGCTCAGCACGCCCTTGCGGTAATCGGAAAGTACGGTGACGGAGGTGGCGGCCATCGCGTCCAGTGCTATTCTCACCAGCCGCTCGGAAAGTTTTTCCGGCAGCGCCAGCGTCTCCTCGCGGTCAGCGCGGATAAGGTGCTGGCCTTGCGCGATGTAACGCGTTTTCAGCGTGGTGGTGCGGCCGTTCTGCACCAGCAGCCAGGGTTCCACATGGTCCTGCCCGCCGATAAGGCCGGTGAGGTCGGAGCCCGCCTGGTCGTCGCCCACCACCGAGACGAAGGCGGTCGAGGCGTCCAGCGCGGTAAGGTTACGCACCACATTACCCGCGCCGCCGGGCATCGCCACCTCGCGGGTAACGGTGAGGATAGGCACCGGCGCCTCCGGGCTCACCCGCGCCACATCACCGTAAACATAACGATCCAGCATCGCGTCTCCCACCACCAGCACGCTGGCGCGAGCGAATCGTTTGACGTGGGCGCCGAGGTCAGCAGGGGAATCATTGGCCATGAGAAACCGCTAACGCGCCCCTGCCCTTATGGCAACGGCGATAAAACATGCTTATTTGGCGGGCATCATGACAGAGCTTCCCGCATTCCTGGATTCAACCCGACCGCAGGTGCCCGACCTTTCCGTGCCGCGCGGCGTAACACCGTTTTATCTGCCCGAGCGCCCGGTGCGCGGGCGACTGGTTCGGCTGGGACCGTTGGGGGCCACGCTGCTCTCCCGCCACGAGCATCCAGCGCCGGTACGCGTGCTGCTGGGCCAGGCGCTGGCGCTGGCGGCGGGGCTTTCCACGGCGCTGAAATTCAAAGGTTCCTTCTCCATCCAGATCCGCGGCGATGGACCGGTGCCGATGCTGCTGGTGGATTGCACGGAGGCCGGCGCGCTGCGCGGCTATGTGCGGGTGACCGAGGATGCGGAGATTCCCGAAGATGCCTCCGTCCGGCAATTATTGGGCAATGGCTATATCGCCTTCACCGTGGACCAGGGGCTGGACAAAGACCCGAGCCAGGGGATTGTGGCCATAGAGGGTGAAACGCTGGCCGAGATGACGGAATATTATTTCAGCACCTCCGAGCAATTGCCGGCCCGCATCTTTCTGGCGGCGGCGGAAACCGAAAGTGGCTGGCGGGCCTCTGCCTTGGTTCTGGAGCGGGTGGCGGGGGCGGGCGGCGTGGGGCCGGAGTTGACCGAGGCCGACCAGAACGAGGCCTGGCGCACCGCGAGCGTTCTGGCCGAGACGATAACCACCGGCGAGCTGCTGGACGACGAGCTGTCGCCCGAACGCTTGCTCTACCGGCTGTTCCATGGCGAAGGTGTGGCGGTGTCCCGGCCGCGGGCGTTAAGTTTTGGCTGCCGCTGTTCGCGCCAGCGCCTGGGCGGCATATTGGAAGGGTTCAACCAGGACGATCTGGACCATATGTCTGTGGAAGGGCAGATCATCATGACCTGCGAGTTCTGCAATTTTGATTTCCGCTTTGCCCGCGATGATGTCGCCGGGCGGCCTAACCCAAAAGAGGCTGGAGTCTCCGAATGAAAAAACTGGTTCTTGTGCTTCCCCTTCTGGCGCTGGCCTCCTGTGGCGGGCCGACACCTGTCCAAACCTTCAAACCGCTGGACTATTCTTATCTGCCGCCGATCCTGCTGAAGGTTAGCCAGGTGAATGTGGAGAACGTCTACGTTCCCACCCCTTCTCAGGTGCAGGCGGCCGGGATGGACCCAGCACCCCCCGCCGATACGCTGATGGCGATGCTGCGCAGCCGCCTGCAGCCCGCCGGGCAGCCCGGCACCGCGACGGTGACGGTGCAGAACGCCTATGTGGATAGTGTCAACGGTAATCTGACCGGGGCGATGACGGTGGACCTGAACCTCGCCAGCGCCGATGGCCGTGCCACGGGCTTTACCGAGGCCAGTGTGAGCGCCAGCCAGACCGCGCCTGACTCCGGCAACCCGGATGATACGCGGGCGGCCCTGTATGCGCTGACCAAGCAATTGATGACGCAAATGAATGTGCAGTTGCAGTATCAGATTCAGAAAAATCTACCGAGCTGGGTATCCTGGACGAGCACTGGTGCAGCACCGGCAGCGTCGGTGGGTGGCACGGCCGCAGGCGGAATGATCCAGGCGGCACCTCTGGCCGCCCCGCCGGGCGTGTCCACGGCACCCGCCGCGGGCACAGCGGCCACAAGCAACACCTCACCCAACGGCAGTGGCGCGGTGCCCGGTTATCTTCCGGGAGCAGGCCCTGCGGCATTGGGGTCCACGCCATGACGCGCCTGGCCTTGCTGGCGTGCGATGGCTCCGCAGAATGGGAAGATGTGGCGGCGGAAAAGCTGCTCAGCGGCGCGCCCAAAACCCGCACCACCGTGCTCTATGAAAACAGTGCACGCGGCCTTGCCGCCGGGGAGTGGGAGGCCACCTCCGGGAAATGGCGCATTGCCTATACGGAGTGGGAATACGTGGAGATTGTCTCTGGCGCCTGCGTGGTGGAAGGCGATGATGGCCGCCGGATTGAGGCAGGGCCGGGCGACCGGTTTGTTATCGAGCCGGGCTTCACAGGCACCTGGGAGGTGCTCTCGCCCATGCGCAAAACGTGGGTGATCCACGAATAGCTGGATTGGCGCATAGTGCTTGACGCGGCGTGGCTGGCGGTTTAGACGGCGCGCTCCATTACACATCTTCTTTTGTTCGGACATCATGGCCAATATCGCATCTGCCCAGAAACGCATCCGCCAGACGCTGAAACGCACGGCGCGCAACAAGGCGCGTAAATCTCGCGTGCACAGCTTCATCCGCAAAGTGGAGGAGGCGGTGGCAGCCGGCAACAAAGAGGCCGCCCAGACTGCTTTCCGCGACATGCAGCCTGAGCTGCAGCGCGCCGCTGGCAAGCGCGTGCTGAAGGCCAACGCGGTTTCACGTAAGCTCTCCCGCCTTTCCGCCCGGATCAAGGCTGTTGTTGCTGCCTGATTAATATCGGCGACGGAGGCATAGCCTCTGTATTAAAATTTAGATAATGCTTCGGTGCTGTCATCTTCTTGCAACAACAGGGGGTGGCAGCTTTTTTGTTTTTATTGTTCAAGCTTGCTTTGACAGTCAACTGAATTTGTGAAGCAAGAAAGTTTACGAATTTAACAAACTGATTTTAATCAATTTTTTTTCTATTTCAGCGCGTTGGAAGCGAAGGCGAAGATTCTGAGTGCTTGCTTCACCGTGCCGTTTAGACCTAAAGTCTGTAGCTAAATTAACCGTTTTGGATTGTCTCATTTCTGCGAAAAAGATGTGCCTGCGGGGCGCAGCTTTGCGGAACGGGGTTTTGCGCGGCGGTTTTGGCGGGGAGCAGGCAAAGCAGAATGGCTATCAATCTGGAGATCAACTCCTCAGGCAAGCGCGGTGTTACCCTGCACGCCTCCCCCGCCCAGAACACCGAGGCACGGCTGGTTGAGCAATGGGCCCGGGTGCGGGCACGGCTGCTGGCTGAGGTTGGCGAGGTTGAATACCGGACATGGCTGAAACAGGTGAACTTTGCGGGGGTGGCGGGAGACGAGGCGGTGGTGATGCTGCCCACCCGGTTTCTCCGTGACTGGGTAAATAAGGAATATGGCGAGCTGATCGCGGCGTTCTGGCAGCAGGAAAATGCGTCGGTCAGGCGGGTTGAATTCCGTACCGGCGCCCCGGCCGCCCGCCCGGCAGCGCCGGATCTGGCTGAGCCGCCACAGGCGACCGGGCAACTGGGGGCACCGCCGCGCCAGGAGGCGGTGGCAGCTCTGGACCAGCGTTTCACTTTCGAGACCTTTGTTGTCGGCAAACCGAACGAGTTCGCCTATGCCTGTGCGCGGCGCGTGGCGGAAGCCCCGGCCATGGCGGGGTTCAACCCGCTCTTTCTCTATGGTGGTGTTGGGCTGGGCAAGACGCATCTGATGCACGCGATTGCCTGGGAGCTTTGCGCCAATGCGCGCGGCGGGCGTCCGGTTTCGGTGGCCTATATGTCGGCCGAGAAGTTCATGTACCGCTTCATAAACGCGCTGCGCTCACAATCCACGCTGGAGTTCAAGAACGAGCTGCGCAGCGTGGATGTGCTGATGATTGACGATCTGCAGTTTCTCATCGGCAAGGACAACACGCAGGAAGAGTTCTTCCACACCTTCAACGCGCTGGTGGATGCGGGCAAGCAGATCGTTATTTCCGCCGATAAATCCCCCTCCGATCTTTCAGGGCTGGAGGACCGGCTGCGCACGCGCCTTGGCTGCGGCATGGTGGCCGATTTGCACGCCACCACGTTTGAGCTACGTTATTCCATTCTGGAAGCGAAGGCCTTGCGCGCCGGGGTGGATGTACCGTCGAAAGTGCTCGAGTTCCTGGCCCGTAAGATCACCAGCAATAATCGTGAGCTGGAGGGGGCGCTGAACCGGCTGGTGGCGCACGCCAATTTGTTCAACCGGCAGATTACGCTGGATACCGCGCACGAGGTGCTGCACGACGTGCTGAAGGCGCATGACCGCAAAATTTCCATCCAGGAGATACAGAAGCGCGTCTGCGAGCATTACAGCATCCGCATTGCGGAAATGTCCTCCGCCCGGCGCGCGCGCAACATCGCCCGGCCGCGGCAGGTGGCGATGTTCCTGGCCAAGCAGCTGACCTCGAAGAGCCTGCCCGATATCGGCCGGCATTTTGGCGACCGCGACCATACCACCGTAATGCATGCGGTTTCGCGCATCAACGAGCTGATCGGCCAGGATGCCGCGTTTGCCGAGGATGTGGAGCTGCTGAAGCGCCTGCTGGAGAATTAAGCGTTCTGCACGACGCTTCCCACGCTCGGGTCCCCTTGCTAATCTAAACTACGAATCGGTCCAAGAATCCGCGGATTCGGTCGCTGTCTGGAAGGGTGCCATGAAGTTCAAGGCCGATCGCGCCACGCTGATGAAGTCTCTTGCCCATGTGCAAAACGTGGTGGAGAAGCGCAATACCATCCCCATTCTCGCGAATGTGCTGTTGCAGGTGAAGGACGGCCGACTGAGTATTGCCGCCACAGATCTTGAGATCGCGTTGGTGGAGGAGGTGGTGGCCGAGACGGTTCGTGACGGCGCCATCACCGTGCCTGCCGCAACACTTTATGAAATTGTCCGCCGCCAGCCGGAGAACGCGGTGATCGAGCTCGACCATCCGGGTGGCGACGCCCAGCTCGCCCTTCGCGCCGGGCGTTATTCCACCAGCCTGGTCGCCCTTTCGGTCGAGGAGTTTCCGAAGCTGGATGCGGGCAGGCTCAGCCACCAATTCGTGCTCTCAGCGCAGGAGCTGCGCGGGTTGATCGACCGTACGCGCTTTGCCATCTCCACCGAGGAGACGCGCTATTACCTGAACGGCATTTACCTGCACGCGGTCGAAGGCCAGGACGGCCCAAGCTTGCGCGCTGTGGCGACCGATGGGCATCGTCTGGCTCGGGTTGAGGAGCCGCTCCCGGAAGGTGCGGCGGGCATGCCGGGGATTATTATTCCGCGCAAAACCGTAACCGAATTGCGTAAGCTGCTGGATGAAGTGACCGACGAGGTGGAGGTCGCACTCTCCGAAACGCGTATTCAATTCAGCATCGGCACGATGAAGCTGACCAGTAAGCTGATCGACGGCACCTTCCCCGATTATGACCGGGTGATCCCACGCGGGAACGACAAGATTTTGCGCGTGGATAAGAAGGATTTCAACGATGCGGTCGGCCGCGTGTCCGCCATTTCGTCTGAGAAACATCGCCCGGTGAAGCTCTCTCTGGCCAAGGACCTGCTGGTGATTTCCGCGGCTTCCGCGGAGCAGGGGTCAGCCTCCGAGGAGCTGGGCGGCGATTTGGTGGATTACCACGCCGGGCCTTTAGAAATCGGGTTTCAGGCGCGGTATCTTTCGGATGTCACCGACCAGATCAAATCGGGCAAAGTAG
>JAKAZY010000024.1 GCA_021826425.1 Pseudomonadota bacterium | reverse complement strand
TTCTGGGCCTGCCGCGTTCGGGCACGAGCTTTCTTCATACCCTGATGGCCGAAGATCCAGATAACCAGGTGCCCCGCAACTGGCAGATGATCTATCCCGCCCCGCGTCAGGCGGGCTTCAACCCGCAAGGTGACAGGCGCGTAACCCGGGTGGATAAGCAGCTTGACCTGTTCAACCATCTTGCTCCGGGTTTTCGTGATCTGCACCCGATTTATGCCGACAGCCCGCAGGAATGCAGTGAGATCACCGCGCACGTGTTTCAAAGTCTGCGGTTTGACTCAACCCACCGCGTGCCATCCTATTTCGATTGGCTGGAGCGGCACGGACATGATGATGCTTTTGTTTTCCACAAGAAATACCTACAATTCTTACAAAATGGCAAAGCCTCCCGCTGGGTTCTGAAATGCCCTGACCATACCTTCACGCTGGATGCGATTCTGCGCGTTTATCCTGATGCGCGCTTTGTTATTCTTCATCGAGACCCGATTGCCGTGCTGGGGTCTGTTGCATACCTGACACAGGTGCTTCGGCGGCCCTTCCTGCGCGGGATTGATGCCGGGGAAATAGGCGCGCAGGTTGCCGCACGCTGGACTCAAGGTGCGAATTTGCTGCTGAAATTCGATCAGCGGACGGATGTGCCGGCCTCTCGCAAGCTGCACATGCAATACGAAGAATTTACCGCTGCGCCATTGGCGGCCCTAGAGCGCATTTATGCCCATTTTGGGGAAACGCTCTCAGAAACGGCGTTAAAGGCCATGGATCGCGTGATCCAGGCAAAGCCAAAAGGCGGCTATGGCCGGCATGCCCCCTACCGGTTGGAGGCGTTCAAGCTCAACGCCCAGGCGTTGCAAAGCGCTTTCCGGCCTTACGTCCTGCAATATTGCAGAGTAGCTCAGTGATCGTGTCCAGCAGAATCGGCGCTGTTACGCCGAGGCTGTAACACCGCTCGACACGTCGGCGTGCGCAGGCACCTAGCTGTGCTGCAAGGTCGGCATCGGCGCGCAGCGCGCGTAGATGCGTTACCCAGTCCTGCGCGGTATGGGCCAGGAAGCCGGTTTCGTTATGGATAACGATGCGATTGTTGGCCCCGATAGAGCTGGCCACAGCGGGCCGCCCCATGGCCATGTACTGAATCAGCTTGTAACCCGACTTGCCATTGGCCCACGCCGTGTCAGGCAGTGGCATGATGCCAGCGTGACAGCGCCCGATAAGTGCGGACTCGGTATCTTCTGTCCAGGCTACGCCTTCCACATCAACACCAGGCATGGTGAAATCCGGTGCGCCGATGACCAGTAACTTGAAAGGTTGCTCTTGGCTTAGCGCACGCAGCGGCTCTGCAATTGAGTCTAGGTAGGTGGCGGTGAGGGGAGTGCCGATCCAGCAAACGGTAAACGGACCCGGTGGCGGGGGCACTGGATCATATCGCGCCAAATCAACAACCGTTGGCAGGAGCAGGATATTGCGTGCGCCTTCAGACAATGCCCAGTGATAAAGCGTATCGTTGGCAACAATCGTCAGCTCGGCGCCGCGCAGCAATTTGCCGAATTTGTTGCGCAGCAACATCCTGGCAAGCGGCGATTTGGATTCAGCGTAACGCAGCGCCCAGGCGTCGTCAAAATCAAGAATATACGGCGTATCCCTGAGCACACCACGCTCTAGCCAGAAGGGCAGCCAGGGTAATAATTCCTTTTCGATCCAGAGCAGGTCGTGAAATTTGATCTCGTCGCGCATTGCGATGGCCCGGTGATAGGCTGCTAGCGTAGCGCCTGTGCGCTGCCTCCCGGCATAGAGGGCCGTGAGATAATCGTCTTGCAGGAACGGCCGTAATGTTACGTTGAGTCCAGCCTGGTTTAGAAACGGTGCGTATTGGGCCAGGCGCAGACGCGACGACGCCCCTAGCGCGCCATAACGCATAGCGCAAAATAGGCGGCCGCAGACGGAGGGGTCCGATACCTGGTGGGACGTTGGTTCAACCTGACGTGATGGCAGCAGGCGCGGTTCGGACATTAGATAAACATAAATTAATGGATATTTAAAAAAAACTAAAACTTTGCGGATGCGTAAATTAAATGTTGCTGCGATGCCGAAGCCAGTACGGCATCGGTAAATTATTCAGGAAGTATTTGTGGTGTCAGATCGGCTGTCTTTCGGGCATGGGATATGGCGGCTATTACCGGCGAGGACGCGGCGATCCGCGTTAGGCGCGGTTGCCAACGCGCTCGCGCCACATGCGGTTCTGCCGCCTCCAACCCAAAGCCATGGGATCGCTGTTGCGGGTGAATTGGAGGCCGCAACCGGTCTCGGCGAGGCCTCGCGAAATTTTTTTGTCGGCGCGAAGGGGCTGGGTTTTGGTGGTTTTCCCGTTACTCTGGGGATTGGCCGCGCACCGCAAGGCAGTGTTCCGGAAGATGCCGCGTTGTTGCTTGTGGTTAACGCACCGAGTTTGGCTTTGATGCTGGCCAGGGCAAGAAAAAACATGCTGCGCCGGCGGGTTATAGGCAGTTGGGTCTGGGAGCTGCCGGTTATGCCGGAAAGCTGGGCAGCGGGTGGGCGGTATATCCACGAGGTATGGGCGCCATCGCCCTTTGTGGTGGCGGCGTTGGAGCCGGTTTTGCCAGGGCGGGTGCGCATGGTGCCGTATCCATTGGCGCTCTGTGATTTGCCTCCTGGTGATGAGACGCTCGGCCTTGATCTGCCAAGCCAGATAACGCTCACGCTGATGGTATTTTCCTTGGGATCCAGCTTCACCCGGAAGAATCCGCTTGCAGGCATTGCAGCATTCAGGCGCGCTTTCGCGGGCCGGACAGATCAACGCCTGATCGTAAAACTGCAAGGTGCGGAAGCCTATCCACGAGAGGCCGCACGGATCAAAGCCGCAGCGGGGCCAAACATTCAGATTATTAGCGGCGTCTGGTCTAAAACCAGAATGGCGACGTTGATGGCACGGGCGGATATCATCCTCAGCCTGCATCGTGCTGAAGGCTTCGGCTTGGTGCTGGCCGAAGCCATGCTCCGCGGAAAGCCGGTGGTAACGACTGGATGGTCTGGAAATCTTGCTTTCATGGATGAGAACAGCGCCGCGCTTATTGGCTATCGGCTGGTCAAAATGGAGGATGAGAGCGGCATTTATGCGCCAATGTCTGGTGCCTGCTGGGCCGAGCCGGATATTGACCACGCGGCGGCGTGGCTTTGTCGGCTGGGCGACGATGCGGCTTTGCGGCGGGCGTTGGGTGATAAAGCCCGGGCCCATGCCAGCGTGGCGTTAAACGGTGAGGCGATGCGCCAGGCTTTGGTGGCGAATGGTGTTGAGCCTATGCGTCCTTGACGGCGCCGACATGCGTGGCGGATTATGCACCGAGGCCAAGGGGTGGAGAAAAGTGAAGAAGAGCGCAGCGAGGATTGGGATTGGCGGGCCGGTTGGCTCGGGTAAGACGGCGTTGATCGAGGCATTGATCCCGGTTTTGCAGCGCCGGGGCGTTAATTTTGCCGTCATCACCAACGATCTCGTCACTGCCGAGGACGCCGAGCGGCTGCGCCGATCTGGGCTGATTGACCCCGCGCGCGTGGGCGCTGTGGAAGCAGGTGCTTGCCCGCACACCGTTATCCGCGAGGACCCGACTTTGAACATGTTGGCGGGAGACCGCATGGAAGCTGCTATGCCGGGGCTGGAGCTTATCATCTACGAATCCGGCGGCGATAATTTGGCCTCGACTTTTTCGCTTGACCTTGTGGATTGGTGGATATTTGTGATCGACGTGGCGGGTGGAGATGACATCCCCCGAAAGCGCGGCCCAGGCGTGCTGCGTTGTGACCTGCTGGTGGTCAACAAGACGGACCTTGCACCTCATGTGGGCGTTAATCTGGAGCGGATGCTGGAGCAGGCGCGCGAGGCCCGGGCGGGAAAACCGCTCATAGCGACCAATGCCCGCGGCGGGGATGGTGTGGAGGCGCTGGCGGATGCCATCGCTAAGGCGGTGCTGTTCGCACAGCCTGCCAAAACAGCAACCTCCGCCATATGAGCGGGCTAATTCACTGGAAAACCTGGCTCCCGAAGTAGGACTCGAACCTACGACCGAGCGATTAACAGTCGCTTGCTCTACCAACTGAGCTATTCGGGACCGGTGGGGCGGCTCTATAACCAAAGCGCAAAAGCCTTGCAAGTGGAGCCCTAGCGCTATTTAGCCAGGTTCAGCCCACGCATAGCGCAGATGGAGTTGATTTCACGAGGAGCCTCACTTACACAGGCGCCTACGGAGCGGGTGTGGTGGAACTGGTAGACGCGCCGGACTCAAAATCCGGTTCCAGTAATGGAGTGTCGGTTCGATTCCGACCACCCGCACCAAATTCAATCTATGAAGGCCTTTACCTTGCCACGTAGGTGCGGCCGGGGATTCGTGGGCGATGAATCGTGCGGATGCAGTGGAAATGTCTACGCTACCACCTGTCCGGTAAACAGGAGCTGTGCGTCTGGCCGAGCGATCGCAATCACCGTCAGTCCGGCTTTTTCGGCCACGCGCAGGGCAAGCCCGGTCGGGGCAGAGATTGCAACCACCGTACGAAACCCTGCAATGATGGATTTCTGCACCATTTCATAAGAGCAGCGAGAGGTAAGCAGGCAGAAGCCCTCGGCGAAATCCTGCCCGGCCCGAAGCCCGGCGCCGATCAGCTTGTCCAGCGCATTATGCCGGCCCACATCCTCGCGGATGAGTTTGATTTTGCCATCGGACCCGCACCAGGCGGCACCATGCACCATGTGCACGGCCTTGTTCAGGGCCTGATGCTCGGCCAGCTCAGCAAGCGCTCGCCTTACCGCGGCCAGGGAGGCCGGCGAACCCGGTGGTACCGAGGGCAGGGGGCGTAATATCTGGGCGGCATCCTCTGTGCCGCATACGCCGCACCCCGTGCGCCCCACCACCATTCGGCGAGAAGCCTGCATTAGCCGGTGGAATGGCTCGGCCGGGATACGCATTTCCGCCGTTATGAACCCAGGCCCGGCCGTCACGTCGATGGATTTGATCTCGTCCACCTGGTCCACGATGCCTTCGGTGACCGAGAAGCCGGCACAAAAATCCTCTATGTCCCGCGCAGTTGCCATCATGACCGCGTATTGCATCGTGTTGTACATTAGGCTGATGGGAGTTTCCTCAGCCAATGCGGCTTCCTGGGCCTGAAACGGCGTTGTTCCGGCCATTCGGGAAACCGGCCATTTCTGCATTACCGGAAAAGAACTGCTGTCCATGGGGACAAACTAGGCGGCCTGCCACGAAGTGCAAGATGCCCTGCAATCCACACCTGTCTGGTACGCATTTGCAGTGCTTTGCGGGATATCAAAACCACATGCTTGGTCTTAATATATAATGACACGAGATTCTCAGGAGCAGAACATGATCCGGGTGCCCATGGGTGTGGTTTTAGCATTTGCCTTTGGCGGTGCGGCGCTTGCGCAAACTGCCGCTGGCTCGGCACAGATAACCACCAATCCGAATGGTTCGGTTGTGCAGCCGGGTATTGCAAAGCCTCCAGCCGGGAAAGCGGCACCAAAATCGGCAAAGCAGCGCCCCGGTACCAGCCCTGCCTTGCCCAATGTTCCTACTTTACCCCAGATCTCCCTGCACCCGACCGCAACTATCGGCTCGCCCGTGCCCATTGCGGGGCCGGGCGGCACCACAAAATCTGCCACGGGTCAATAATGGCGCTTTGCCTTTGCGGCCTCCGCCCCGTTTTGGCCGCTCAGACGGTGTTTTTAAAGCCGGCCTGATGGGCCTGAGATGCGCCTGGGATGGACACGATCTCGTCGCTTCGACAGATGCATTCAACGTATTTACCGTGGTGCTCGCGGAACACCCATCCGTCTTCGACAAAAAACCGCTCTTCCGTACCACCGCCAGGGCTGACAAACCGAAATCTGCCTTTCAGCGCAGTAATCCGGGATTGATCTTTGAGGGCTTTGGTCTGGTGCATGTTTTGTCCCTGCCTCGGACCATCAAAGCATAACGGAAAGCTTCACCCTTTATCAAACTGAAAAACACAATCTTGCCAAATTTTATACTGGAGCTGGGTAGGCGGAATTTCCAACGACTCGTGTATAAACCATCTGATTTTAAAATATCTGACAAGTGAAATTAGGATGTTGTCTCGGGCAAGTAAGTTTCAGGTTTAATAAACGAGGCTAGCCCACGGACGCATCCGCCCGGGCATTGCCGGTGGGCCGTGTTGCGCGCCATGCTCCGCGCGCTGGATTGTAACGGGGGGACTTGAACCATGACTGGCTTTGTTTTCGCACCACCGCTGCCTGTCAGCGTAATGGTGACAGATGGCCGCCTGTTTCCTGTACGCCGGATCTTTTGTGTGGGCCGCAACTATGCCTCCCACGCGCGAGAAATGGGAAACGACCCAAACCGCGAGCCACCGTTCTTTTTTACCAAACCGGCCGATGCACTGGTGCCGGCCGGGCAGGATGTGCCCTACCCCAGTGAGACGAAGACCGTGCATCATGAGATCGAACTGGTGGTTGCCATCGGCACTGCGGGGCGGAGGATCGATTCGGCCGAGGCTTTGTCTCATGTTTTCGGGTATTCAATTGGTATCGACCTGACCAGGCGGGATATGCAGGACGAGGCCAAAAGCCTGCGCCGCCCGTGGGACATGAGCAAAGGCTTTGATGCTTCGGCGCCTATCGGTGAGATCGCTCCGGCCAGCGCTATTGGTCATCCCGCTGAGGGGCGCATCGCGCTCAGTGTTAATGGCGTACACCGCCAGGAGGGTGACCTTGCCGACCAGATCTGGCCTGTTGCTGATATCATCGAGATACTTTCACGCTTGGTTGCCCTGGCACCTGGTGATCTTATTTTTACCGGCACGCCTGCAGGCGTGAATACCATTTTACCCGGCGATGTGTTGGAGGGCGAGATCAGCGGGGTTGGTACGTTGCGCTGCCGGATTGTCTGATGCGCGGCGCGGTTTATTCCACGGTAACGGATTTTGCCAGGTTGCGCGGTTGATCAACGTCCGTGCCTTTCAGCACTGCGACGTGGTAGGCAAGCATTTGTACCGGGATCGCGTGCAGGATGGGGGCGGCAAAGGGGTCGATGCTGGGGAGCAAAATTGTTTCTGCCGCAATCGGTGCCAGCTTGGAGGCCCCCACTTCATCTGAAAGCACGACGATCTGCCCGCCGCGCGCGGCGGCCTCCTGCAGGTTGGACGCAGTTTTCTCGAATAGCGGGCCGGAGGGGCAGATGGCGATGACCGGCACGCTCTTGTCGATCAGAGCAATCGGCCCGTGCTTCATCTCACCCGCCGCATACCCCTCGGCATGGATGTAGGAGATTTCCTTGAGCTTCAGTGCGCCTTCCAGCGCGATCGGGAAGCACCCGCCGCGCCCAAGATACAGCACGTCCCGCGCCTCGGCGATGCGTTCCGCGAGCTTACGGATGGGCGCGTCATTGCTCAGAATCTCCGCTGCCCTGGCGGGCACTTCCATCAGGGCGGCACAAAGCCGGCTGATTTCAGTCTCGCTCTGCGTGCCCTTGGCCCGCGCCAAGGCCAAAGCGAACACCGCCAGCACGGTAAGCTGCGCCGTAAAAGCCTTGGTGCTGGCTACGCCGATTTCCGGCCCCGCGATCGTCTCCAGTATCGCGTCGCTTTCCCGCGCCATGGTGCATTCGGGCACGTTCAGCACAGAGAGGATTTTATGTCCTTCCGCTTTCATGTAACGCAGAGCCGCCAGGGTATCGGCGGTTTCGCCGCTCTGGCTCACCAGCAGCCCCAACCCGTCCAGGTCCAAAGGCGGCGCACGGTAGCGGAACTCGCTGGCTACATCAGCCTCCACGGGCACACGGGCCAGATTTTCCAACCAGAACTTGGCGGTGAGCCCCGCGTAAAAGGCGGAGCCGCAGGCGCTCATGGTGATGCGTTTGATGCCGGCCAGATCGAAGGGCAGGGAGGGCAGGCGCGGCGCCTCATTTTCCATCATCCGGTGCAGCACATCGCCGATCACCACCGGGTGCTCGTGCAATTCCTTTTCCATGAAATGCCGGAAATTTCCCTTGCCGATGGTCGCTCCTGTCAAAGCGGTGAGTTTTTTCTGGCGTATGGTCACTGCGCCGGTGGCGTCATAAAAAACGGCGTTCTTGTCGGTCACAACGACCCAGTCGCCATCCTCCAGATAGGCGATTTCGCGGGTCAGGGGGGCCAGAGCCAGCGCGTCGGAGCCGAGATACATTTCATCCGCACCGAACCCCACGGCCAGAGGCGCGCCGCGCTGGGCGCCGATCATCAGTGCCTGATGCCCGGCAAAAATCAATGCCAGCGCGTAGGCGCCTTCCAACCGGGCAAAGGCCTGGCGCGCGGCTTCAACCGGCTCCAACCCTTGTTGCAACAGGTAATCAACCAGCAAGGCAATGACCTCGGTGTCTGTCTCGGTCGTGAAGCTTTGGCCTTTGGCTTCCAGCTCGGCACGCAGCGCGTGGTGGTTCTCGATGATGCCGTTATGCACCACTGCCACGCGGGCGGTGGCATGAGGGTGGGCGTTACCTAACGTTGGCGCGCCATGCGTGGCCCAGCGCGTATGGCCGATGCCGGTGGTGCCAGCCAGGGGTTGTTTTTCCAGCACGGCAGCCAGGTTCTTCAGCTTGCCCTCGGCGCGCCGCCGGTCGATATGGCCATTTACCAGCGTTGCGATGCCGGCGGAATCATAGCCCCTGTATTCCAGGCGTTGCAGCCCTCCCAGCAGCAGCGGCGCCGCATCAGAATGGCCCACAACCCCTACGATTCCGCACATCTGACTTAATCTCCTCGATATTGCTTTGCGGTAGCCCTGGCGGCCGCTCTGTGTCAAAGGACGGGCGTTTCAAATAATGCGACGGAGTATTTCATGCGCGCAGTGATCTTTGATCTGGATGGCACGCTGATTGACGCAGCACCGGATATCACCCTGAAGCTAAATCAGGTTTTAACCGAGGCCGGGCACTTGGCGCTGTCGCTGGTTGAGGTTCATGGAATGATTGGCGATGGCGCCAAGGTGCTGGTGGAACGTGCCTTCGCCGCCCGCGGGGCGACTCCTGAACTGCTGCACCATGCACGCTTTATGGCGCTTTATGGCGATAATCCGGTGAACCACACGGTGATCTACGAGGGTATCATCCCGGTGCTGGAAATATTGCAGGCTCAAGGCCGCCCGCTTGGTATCTGTACCAACAAACCCATGCATGCCACGCGGGTGGTGCTGGACGCGTTGAACCTCACTCATTTTTTCGGAGCGGTGGTGGGAGGCGATGCCACCCCCTACCGCAAGCCAGACCCGCGCCATCTGGCCGCCGTGCTGGCCGAACTGGAGGTTACCGACGCCATCATGGTAGGTGACCATGCCAATGACATGAAAGCCGCCGCAGGGTTGAAATTGCCGGGCATTTTCTGCGCCTGGGGCTATGGACAAGGGCAGGGCGAGGCCCTGGCCAAAACCCCGGCCGAATTGCCGGACATTATTACCCGCCTGGGCTAGACACGCATCGCAACTTTGCGTAACGCACGCTTGACGTTTCGCGCGATATGCCCCATCTGGCAATCAGGACTAATCCAGTCCTTTATGTGGGGTCGTTATGCTGAAACTCTCACGCCTGACAGATTATGCGGTCGCCGTGCTGGTGCGTCTGGGCATGGCGGATGGCGTTGAAACCTCGCCCGGCATCGCGGCAGGGATCGGCGTGCCCGAACCCACGGTCGCCAAGGTGCTAAAGGCGCTGGCCGGGCATGGGTTGGTGCTTTCTACCCGCGGGGCGCGGGGCGGCTATCGTTTGGGCAAACCGCTGGCGCATATTGCGGTTTCTGAAGTGATTGTCGCCATTGATGGCCCGATTGCGCTGACCTCCTGCGTGGAGGGAGCCGGTATGACTTGCGAGAGCCAGTCCCTCTGCCCTGTCGCTGGACGATGGGACCCGGTGAATGAGGCCATCCGCAGCGCCCTGTCTCATATTTCCCTGGCTGATATGGCGGCGGCCTCGATACCGGCCGCCTTCCGGATTCCGGCTACGAAAATCAACGAGGTTGCCTGAACCATGTCCATGACCACCGAAGCCACGATCAATGAACTGGCGACCCAGAAGTACAAATATGGGTTCACCACGGATATCGAGATGGAAGAATTCCCGAAAGGGCTTTCTGCTGACATTGTGCGTCTTATCTCGGCCAAAAAAGGTGAGCCGGAATGGCTGCTGGAATGGCGCTTGAAGGCCTATGAAGCCTGGCTGAAGATGGAGGAGCCGGAATGGGCGCGCATCCATCATCCGCCGATTGATTATGATGATCTGTATTATTACGCTGCCCCGGCGAAAGCTCAGCCGAAATCTCTGGATGAGGTCGATCCTGAGCTTCTGAAAACCTATGAGAAACTTGGCATTCCGTTGCATGAACGCGCCGCCCTGGCGGGTGTGGCGGTGGATGCGGTGTTCGATTCTGTTTCCGTCGCCACCACCTTCCGCGACACCTTGGCCAAAGCGGGCGTGATTTTCTCTCCCATCTCCGAGGCGGTGCGGGAGCACCCGGAGCTGGTGCAAAAATATCTTGGCTCCGTGGTGCCTGTTGGCGATAATTATTTCACGGCCCTTAACTCCGCCGTGTTCTCTGATGGCAGTTTCGTCTTCATCCCCAAGGGTGTGCGTTGCCCGATGGAGCTTTCCACCTATTTCCGCATAAATGCCCGCAATACCGGACAGTTTGAGCGCACGCTGATCATCGCCGAGGAAGGCGCTTCGGTTTCATATCTTGAAGGCTGCACCGCGCCGATGCGCGATGAGAACCAGCTTCACGCCGCCGTGGTTGAGCTGGTGGCGCTGGACGAGGCGATGATTAAATATTCCACCGTGCAGAACTGGTATCCTGGTGATGCGGACGGCAAAGGCGGGATTTATAACTTTGTTACCAAGCGCGGCGCCTGCCGTGGCAAGAATTCAAAAATTTCCTGGACGCAGGTTGAAACTGGTTCAGCCATTACCTGGAAATACCCCTCCTGCATTTTGCAGGGTGATGGCTCGGTGGGTGAGTTCTACTCTGTCGCCGTCACCAACCATTTCCAGCAGGCCGATACCGGCACCAAGATGATCCATATCGGCAAGAATACGTCGAGCACGATTATCTCGAAAGGTATTTCCGCCGGCCGTTCCAACAACACCTATCGCGGGCTGGTGAAGATTATGCCCGGCGCCTCCGGTGCGCGTAACTTCACGCAATGTGATTCGCTGCTCATTGGTGACCAATGCGGCGCGCATACGGTGCCATATATCGAAAACCGCAATGCCTCGGCCAAGGTGGAGCACGAAGCCACCACCTCCAAAATCGCCGAGGACCAACTTTTTTATTGCCGCTCCCGTGGTCTTTCTGAAGAAGATGCGGTGGGCCTCATCGTCAATGGCTTCTGCAAGGATGTGCTGAAGGAATTGCCGATGGAATTCGCTGTCGAGGCACAAAAACTACTCGCTGTTTCTTTGGAAGGCTCTGTTGGCTGATGCTTGAGATCAAGAATTTACATGCGCGCATTGGCGATGCGGAAATCCTCAAAGGGGTAACGCTCACCATTCCGAATGGCGAAATCCATGCCATCATGGGCCCCAACGGCGCTGGCAAATCCACATTGTCTTACGTTCTCTCTGGCCGCGAGGGCTATGAGGTGACGGAAGGCGAAGCCCTGTTCAATGGCGAGAATATTCTGGAGATGGAGCCGGAAGACCGCGCCGCCGCCGGGTTGTTCCTGGCGTTCCAATACCCGGTGGAACTACCGGGGGTTGGCAATGCCAATTTCCTGCGCACCTCGCTGAACGCCATCCGCCGCAAGCGTGGCGAGGACGAGCTGGACGCTGTTGCGTTCCTGAAGCTCGCCCGTGCTGCCGTGAAACAACTGGCGATGAAGGAAGATTTCCTGAAACGCAACGTGAATGTTGGCTTCTCCGGCGGTGAGAAAAAGCGCAACGAGATGCTGCAAATGGCGATTTTAAAGCCACATTTGGCCATTCTGGACGAGACTGACTCTGGCCTGGATATCGACGCGCTGAAGATTGTTGCCGAAGGTGTGAACACCCTGCGCGATGAGACATTCTCAGCCTTGGTCATCACCCATTACCAGCGCCTGCTGGATTATATCGTACCGGACATGGTGCATGTTTTAGCGGGTGGTAAAATCGTCCGTTCCGGCCCCGCTTCTCTGGCGCTGGAGCTGGAAGCCAGCGGCTATGCCGGGCTGGAAGCCGCCTGACCATGAATGCTCTGCCCACCCGCAAGCTGGAAGCTTGGCGCTATACGGATTTGCGCCCGCTTTCCGCCCTCAGCTTCGGTGCGCCACCCGTTGCGGTGGCGGTACCTGACCTGCCGGAGCTGCCGTTTCCGCGCTTCGTGTTTCTCAATGGCACGCTTAACCCGACGCTCTCCACCGGCTTCGCTTATGCAAAGCCCTTTGCTGCGCCCCCGACTTTCGGCTCACAGCCCATGGCCGCCATTAATGCCGAGCATGTCGGCGGTGGCATCAACATCGAAATCCCAGTCGGGCAGGATGCCGGTGAAGCGTTGCTCGTTTCCCAAGCTGATGGGGTGACCCCGTTCGCATACCACCCGCGCCACCGCGTCACACTGGGGCAGGGAGCCAAATTCACCCTTATCGAGATTGATGAAGGGGCTGGTACTTATTGGCAGAACGCAGTTTTTGAAATCGAGGTGGCTGAAGGTGCCGTCTTCCAGCATTTCCGTTTGCAGCGGGAAAGCATGGAGGCCTTCAACACCATTTTCATCCATGCGGACATCGCCGCTGGCGCTTCCTACGAGCATTTTACCCTCACGCTCGGCGCGAAACTCTCCCGCACGGAAATCGAGGCGAATCTGCTGGGCCAGAACGCGCTTGCCCATCTCAATGCCGCCCAGCTTCTCGGCGGCACTCAGCATGGCGATTTCACCACCATCATCCGTCACAAGGCGCCAAACTGCCCCTCGCGGCAGACGGTGAAATCCGTTCTCGCCGGGCGCGCGCGCGGCGTGTTCCAGGGCAAGATTGAGGTGGACCAGATTGCCCAGAAAACCGACGGCTACCAGATGAGCCAGGCGCTGCTGCTTTCGCCGGATGCGGAGATGGACATAAAGCCTGAACTGCAAATTTTTGCGGATGACGTGAAATGCAGCCACGGTGCCACCATCGGCGCGCTGGACGAGGAGCAGGTGTTCTATTTACGCTCGCGCGGAATCCCTGAGGCCGATGCACGGCAAATCCTCATCCGCGCCTTCCTTGAGGAAGCGCTGGAACCGGTCACGCATGATGCCTCCAAGGCCTTGTTCGAGGAGGTTCTGGAAAGCTGGTGGGGCCGGCAATGAGCATCACCACGCTGCCTTTGGATGTTCATGCCATCCGACAGGATTTTCCCATCCTGTCGCAGAAAGTGCATGGCAAGCCCTTCGTGTTTCTGGATTCTGGTGCTTCTGCGCAGAAACCAAAACAGGTGATCGAGGCGATGCGCTTCGTGATGGAGGAGCAATACGCCAATGTCCATCGCGGTTTGCATTATATGTCGGAGAAAGCCTCTGACGCGTATGAGAATGTGCGTGACAAGGTGGCGGAATTGCTGAATGCGGGCAGCCGGGAGGAAATCGTCTTCACCCGCAACGCCACTGAGAGCATCAACCTTGTGGCGTACACTTGGGGCCGCAGCACGCTCAAACCCGGCGATGCCGTGGCGGTTTCGGAAATGGAGCACCACGCCAATCTCGTACCCTGGCAAATGCTGCGCGATGCCCACGGCACGGAACTGCGGATTATCAAAATCACTGATTCCGGTGAGCTGGACTGGAACTCGCTCGAAGAAGTCTTCGCGGATGGAAAGGTGAAGCTGCTTGCTCTCACCCATATGTCCAACGTACTGGGCACCTACACGCCGGTTGAACGCCTGGCGAAATTCGCGCATGCGCATGGTGCAAGGATTTTGCTGGATGGCTCCCAGGCCATTGTCCACCGCGCTGTCGATGTTCGCGCCATCGACGCTGATTTCTACGTTTTCTCTGGCCATAAGCTCTACGGTCCCACGGGCATCGGCGTGCTTTATGCCAAGGCGGACATTCTGGAGGCGATGCCGCCTTTCATGGGTGGTGGCGACATGATCGTGAGCGTCAGTTACCAGAAATCCACCTGGGCCAGGCCGCCGCATCGTTTTGAGGCTGGAACACCCGCCATCATCGAAACCATCGGGCTGGGGGCTGCCATCGATTATGTCCGCGCCATCGGGTTTGATGCCATCGCCGCGCATGAGCAACACTTGACCGAGCACGCATTGGCGACACTCAACCAGGTCGAGGGTTTGCGTATTCTGGGTTCCGCGCAGGATCGCGGCGGCGTGTTCTCCTTCGTGATGAAGGACGCCCATGCGCACGACATCGCGACATTGCTGGACCGCCAAGGCATCGCCGTGCGGGCCGGGCATCATTGCGCGGAACCGCTGATGGGCCGCCTCGGTGTTTCGAGTACCGCGCGCGCTTCCTTGGGCCTTTACACTCTGCCCGAGGAGATCGACGCGCTGGCAACCGGGCTGGAAAGGGTGCGGAAGATTTTTGCATGAGCGATGTACTTTACCAATCCGTCGTGCTTGAGCGCAGCCGCAATCCGCGCCATGCGGGCCGCCCGGTCGTGTTTATGGCCGAGGGGCAAAGTGAAAACCGCATGTGCGGGGATAAGGTCAGTGTTTTTCTGGATGGTGCGCTTCTGCGTCATGAGGCGCTGGGCTGCACGATCCTTGCCGCCAGCGCGGAGCTGATGTGCGAGGCTGCCACCGGCAAAACCGTCGATGAGATCGCCACATTGAGTGACAAGTTCGAACATCTTTTGAAAACCGGGCAGGAAATTCCGGAACTGGGAGAATTGAATGCGCTTGCAAGCATTGCGCAATATCCTTCCCGCCTTCGGTGCGCGACGCTCCCCTGGAGCGCCCTTAGAGACGCGCTTGCCAGAGCGGGAAGCGCGGGAGACTCGGCCAGTGGTTGATGTAGTGTCAAACCCTGAACAGATGCAGCCCATTACAAGCTGGACGCCCGATGGAGAAACCGTCCCGCGTGTTTCTGAGGAAGCGGTGATTGGCGCCATCTGCACGGTATATGATCCGGAAATTCCGGTGAATATCTATGAGCTTGGTTTGATCTACGCGATCGAAATATCCCAGAACGGCGATGTGAAGGTGGAGATGACCCTTACCGCACCGGGCTGCCCCTCGGCGCAGGAACTGCCCGAGATGGTAAGGGGCGCGATCGCGCAGATCGACGGTGTGGGGGACATAACCGTCGATACCGTCTGGGACCCGCCATGGGACCAGAGCCGCATGAGCGAGGAAGCCCGGCTTATGCTGAATATGTTTTGAGGTGATGAAATGGATATAACCCAGGCCCCTGCTGCCAAGAAGCGAGAACTCCCGCCGCTGATGACGCTGACTGATGCTGCTGTGGATCGTCTGCGCCGGCTTTATGCGAGCGCCGAGCACGGCAAACTGCTGCGCATTTCCGTCGGCACAAAGGGGTGTTCCGGCATGTCCTACGAGATGGGCTGGGTGGAGGAGCCAAGTGCGGCCGATGAGATTGTGAAGTCCCATGATTTGACCGTGCTGGTGGATCGCAAAGCAACGTTGTTCCTCATTGGCACGGTGATGGACTACCGGGAAGACAAGCTCACAAGCGGCTTTACCTTCGAGAACCCGAACGAGAAAGGGCGCTGCGGTTGCGGCGAAAGCTTCCACGTTTAAGAGATCTTGAAAAAAGTGGTGTGGTAAATTTTCGCGCCGCTAAGCTGTCAGCGTGACCGACACCGGCACATGGTCGCTTGGCTGGATTTTAGCCCGTTCGTCCTTATGAATGGTCACCGAAA
Source organism: Pseudomonadota bacterium (assembly GCA_021826425.1). Lineage (GTDB taxonomy): Bacteria > Pseudomonadota > Alphaproteobacteria > Acetobacterales > Acetobacteraceae > Acidocella. The sequence goes on along the minus strand of JAKAZY010000024.1, from coordinate 4,087 downwards.
CCAGCTGCTCCGCCAGCCTGGGCGAGAGAAGTGCGTGGTCAATCCGCAGGCCCACATTCCTGTCCCACGCGCCGGCCTGGTAATCCCAGAAGGTATAAAGCGTATCTTTCGGGTGCAGTGCGCGTACGGCATCCGTCAACCCCGTATGCAGCAGCGCATGAAACGCGGCGCGGGTTTCCGGGCGGATCAGCGCGTCATTGGCCGGCAGGGCGCGGGGGGCGAAATCCGCGTCTGTCGGGCAAACATTATAATCGCCCGCGAGAATGAAATCCTCATCTGATTCCATCATCGCCGCCGCATGTTCGCGCAGTGCCGCCATCCAGTGCAGTTTGTACTGATACCCCGCTTCGCCGCCGGAATTGCCGTTGGGCAGATAAAGCCCGGCGATCTTCATTCCGCGCGCTTTCACTTCCACGAAACGGGCATGGGAATCTGCCTCATACATGCCGGGCAGGCGCCTATGCGTTACCTCAACGCCGCCTTTGTGCAGAATGGCGACGCCATTATAGGATTTCTGGCCGACAATCTCCGCCTGGTACCCAAGAGCTGAGAGCGCCATGACGGGGAATTGATGGGCTTCGCATTTAATCTCCTGCAGCAGCAGAAAATCCGGCTGCTCCCGGGTCAGGAAATCCACCACATGCGCCTCGCGCATGCGCACGGAGTTCACATTCCAGGTGGTGATTTTAGTCAATTGAGAAAGACGTGCCGCAGCCACAGGATGCGGTGGCATTTGGGTTTTTCACCATAAAATGCGCGCCCATCAGCGAATCCTTGAAATCCAGCTCCGCCCCACCCAGAAAATCCAAGCTCACCGGGTCTACGAACACGGTGGCACCATCGCGCTCCAGCACCAGATCGTCAGGCGCCTGGGAGTCCGTCAGGTCGAATTTATATTGCAGGCCGGAGCAGCCTCCGGCCAGAACCTCAACCCGCAGCGCCTTGGCGCTGGGCTCGCCGGCTAGAATTTGCCTCACCCTGGCTGCGGCCGAGGCGGACAGGGCAAAAGGGGCAATTGTGTCGCTCATGCCGCATATATAGCGTGCCGGGGCCTTGGAGGTAAGGCCGAGCACGGGTAAAGCCCTGCCTATGATGAAAGCCCCCTATGCCGTGCAGGAAGAGGAAACGCGCGGGCGCGTGCATGAACAGCCGCGCTCGGACGAACGCAGCCCTTATCAGCGTGACCGCGACCGCGTGGTGCATTCTTCGGCCTTCCGCAAGCTGCAATATAAAACCCAGGTCTTCATCAACCGTGAGGGGGATTTCTACCGCACGCGCCTTACCCACAGCCTAGAAGTGGCCCAGATTGCCCGCGCCATCGCCCGCGCCTTGGCGTTCGACGAAGACCTCACCGAATGCCTGGCCCTGGCGCATGATTTGGGCCACCCGCCCTTCGGCCATGCCGGGGAAAAGGGGCTGGACGAGGCGCTGAAGGATTTCGGCGGCTTCGACCATAATGACCAAAGCTTCCGTGTCGTCACCCAGCTTGAGCAGCGTTATGCCGCGTTTGATGGCCTCAACCTCACCTGGGAAAGCCTGGAGGGACTGGCCAAGCATAATGGCCCGTTGAAAAACCCACCGCCCACCATCGCTGCCTTCAATGCGCAAACCAGCCTGGACCTTGCCCGCCAAACCTCCGGCGAGGCGCAAATCGCCGCGTTTTCAGACGATATCGCCTACAACACCCACGATCTGGATGATGGCCTGCGCGCCGGGCTGTTCAGCTTTGAGGACATTCTGCCTTTGCCCGTGATCGGCGACCTGTTGCGCGAGGCTCGCAAGCTTACGGAGGAGTCGCACCGCGTCCGCGCCGAGCTGAGCCGTCGGGTGATCAACTGCCTTGTGCATGACGCCTTGGCCGAAAGCGGCCGCCGTCTGGCGGTGTTGGGGCCGCGCTCGGCTGAGGATATCCGCGCCTCGGCCGGACCGGTGATCGCGTTTTCTGAGGAGATCCGGGTGGCGAATCTCGAGCTGAAACGCTTCCTCATGGCGCGTATGTATCGGCATTGGAAGCTGAACCGCATGAACCATAAATGCGCCAATGTGACGCGCACTCTGGGCAGTTTGTTGCTGCGTAACCCGGATTTGCTACCGGATGACTGGCGCGAGCGCGCCGGCAAGGGCAATACGCCGCAGGCCGCCGCCACGGTGCGCGATTATGTGGCCGGCATGACCGACCGCTATGCTTTGGATGAATTTTCCCGTTTGACCGATCCGTCGGTCCCCGCTTGAGAGACATGATGCAAGAGCAAAATCTATTTGCCGTGCTACGCGGCGAGGTTCTTACCGCCTTGGAAACCATGGCCCCCGGCCTGGCGCCGGAAATTCTGGCGCGTGTGGAAGTTACCCCCACAAAGGATGCTGCACACGGGGATATGGCAACAAACGCCGCGATGATCGCCGCCAAGCCTGCGGGCAAAAACCCGCGTGAACTGGCCTCCGGGCTGGTTGCGGCGCTCAGCGGGCGTGCTGGCATAGCCAAGGCCGAGGCGGCGGGCCCGGGCTTTGTGAACCTCACCCTTTCGCCCGCTCTGCTGCTGGTGCAGTTGCCGGTGATCTTGAATACCCAGGAGGCTTATGGCCAAGGCGCATCTCGCGGGCGCAAGATCAATGTTGAATATGTTTCCGCCAACCCCACCGGGCCGCTGCATGTCGGCCATTGCCGGGGGGCCGTGGTGGGCGACGCGCTGGCCAATTTGCTTACCAAAGCGGGTTATGACGTCACCAAGGAATATTACATCAACGATGCCGGGGCGCAGGTTCTGGCTTTGGCCCGTTCGGTTTATGTCCGGTATCTGGAGGCGTTGAGGCTCTCGCCGGAGGCCTATATCGAAACCGTCCCCGGCGGTATGCAATATGGCGGCGCCTATCTTATCCCCATCGGCGAGGCTCTGGCTGAGACATATGGCGATGAATATGCCGAAACTCCGGAAGCCAACTGGCTCGATATTTTCCGGGATTTCGCGGTAAGCCGGATGATGGAGATGATCCGCGAGGATCTGGCGGCACTTGGCGTGCGCCACGATGTGTTTTCCTCAGAGCGCGCCTTGGTTGAGAATGGCGGGGTGGCGCGGGGCCTGCAGGTGCTGCGGGAGAAAGGCCTGATCTATCGCGGCATATTGGAGCCGCCTAAGGGAAAGACACCAGAAGACTGGGAGCCCCGGGAACAGGAGCTTTTCCGCGCCACCGAATTCGGCGACGATGTGGACCGCCCGATCGCCAAGTCCGACGGCAGCTTTACCTATTTCGCCAACGATATCGCCTACCACGCGGACAAGGTTGCCCGCGGCTTTTTGGAGATGGTCGATGTCTGGGGCGCCGACCATGGCGGTTATGTTAAGCGTATGCAGGCGGCGGTGAAGGCGCTTTCCGGCGACAAGCAGGCCCGGCTGGACATTGTGCTCTGCCAGATCGTCAAGGTCATGAAGGATGGCGCGCCGGTCAAAATGTCCAAGCGCGCCGGCACCTTCGTGGAGCTGCGGGATCTGATCGACGAGGTTGGGCCGGATGCGGTGCGCTTCCTCATCCTGATGCGCAAATCCGACGCGCAGATGGATTTCGACCTCAACGCTGCCTTGGCGCAGACGCGCGAAAACCCGGTGTTCTACGTGCAATATGCCCATGCACGCTGCCGCTCCGTGCTGCGCGCCGCCCCTTCACCTTCAGCAGAAGCAGATTTTTCCACCCTTACGGCACCTGAAGAGATGGCGCTGCTGCGCCGCCTTATCACCTGGCCGCGTTTGGTGGAGCAGGCCGCTGAGGCGCGGGAGCCGCACCGCTTGGCGTTTTACCTTTACGACCTCGCCTCGGATTTCCACGCCCTCTGGAACGCGGGCCGGGAAAATGCCGCGCTTCGCTTCCTGCAAGATGACAAACCGGCGGAGACGGCAGCGCGGATCGGGCTTGTGGCGGCCACCGCCATCGTGCTTCGCTCTGGCTTTGCCGTGCTGGGCGTGAATCCGGTTGAGGAAATGAGGTAAGGTTTGCAGGAGGAGGATGACGATTTCCTGTACCGTCCACACCGCGCCAAGGGGCAGCGGCTGGACCCGGCGATCAAACGCATGGCGATTGCGGCGGGTGGTGTTTC
>JAKAZY010000141.1 GCA_021826425.1 Pseudomonadota bacterium | reverse complement strand
AAGATTTCAGACGTATCGCAACACGCTATGACCGACTGGCCGTAAATTTCGCCGCATCAATCTATCTCGTGGCCGCGGTCGTGTGGTGGATATTATGAGTCTGGACCCTAATTTCCAATTAGAGATCTCTGAAAATGGCGGTAGCTGTAACTTTCCCTCGCGCAAGACAACCTCCTAAAACCACAAATTATAAAGCCCGATTAAAACGACGAAGTAAAACGCTAATGCGCCTTCCCCCAATTCTTCCCCGTCCCCGTCTCCACCACCAGCGGCACGGAGAGCGTCGCCGCCCCCTGCATCACCTCCTGCGCCAGCTTCGCGGCTTTCTCCGCCTCGTCATCAGGCGCCTCGAACAGCAATTCGTCATGCACCTGCAGCAGAAGTTTTGTGGAAAGCCCTGCATCCCCCAGCGCCTTCGGCAATTTTACCATCGCGCGTTTGATGATATCCGCCGCACCACCCTGCAGCGGCGCATTGATGGCCTGGCGCTCCGCATAGGCCCGCAGCGCCGGAATCTTGTCCTTAATGCGCGGCACCCAGCAGCGCCGCCCGAAGGGGGTGAGCACAAACCCATCCGTGCGAGCCTGTTCCTTCGTGCTGTCCATATAGCTACGAATTTCCGGGTAGCGCTTGAAATAGGCGTCGATATAACTCCGCGCCTCGCCAGCGGAAATGCCAAGCTGCCGCGCCAGCCCGAAGGCCGAAATCCCGTAGATGATCCCGAAATTGATCGCCTTGGCCCGCCGTCTGGTCGCCCCATCCATCTGCGCCATCGGCACGTTGAACACTTCAGAAGCCGTGCGGGCATGGATATCCTCGCCCTTCTCAAAACTCTCCTTCAACGCCGGAATATTCGCTACATGCGCCAAAAGCCGCAGCTCAATCTGCGAATAATCCGCCGAGATCAAACTATGCCCCGGTGCTGCGATAAACGCCTTGCGGATGCGCGCCCCTTCCTCGGTGCGGATCGGGATATTCTGCAAATTCGGATCAGTGGAGGAGAGCCGCCCGGTGGTGGTCGCCGCCATCTGGAAATTCGTATGCACACGCCCGGTTTTTTCGTCGATCTGCCCCACCAGCGCATCCGCATAGGTGGATTTCAGCTTGGAAAGCTGGCGCCAATCGCTCACCCGCGCGGCAATGTCGTTGCCCTGCTCGGCCAGGGCTTCCAGCACGGAGCTATCAGTGCCCCAGGCGCCGTTCTTGCCTTTCTTGCCACCCGGCAGCTTCATTTCCTCAAACAACACCTCGCCCAATTGCTTCGGGCTGCCGACATTAAATTCCCGCCCTGCAAGTTTGTGAATCTGCGTTTCAAACTCGCCCATCCGCCGCTCGAACTCAACAGACATGGCGGAGAGATCAGCCTTATCCACCAGCACGCCCTCGGCTTCCATCGCCGCCAGCACGGGGATCAGCTTTTTCTCAACCAGCTCGTACAGAGCGAGCGATTTATGCACGCGCAAGGCAGGCTTCAGCTGGCTCCAGAGCCGCAGCGTCACATCCGCCGCCTCGGCTCCCAAAGCCGTCGCCTTCTCCACCGGGGCCTCGGCAAAATTCACCCGTGCCCGGCCGGAGCCGGTGACATCATCCGGCGTTTTCACGGCATGGGAGAGATGCACCCGCGCCAGCGTGGCAAGGTCATGCGCGAAATTCCCCGCATCCTGCGCATAGGAAATCAGCATCACATCGTCCAGCGGCGAAACCGGCCCCAGCCCGGCGCGGCCAATCGCCTCCAGCCCAAATTTCGCATCGTGAAAAATCTTCAGCACCGAAACATCCGCAAACAACGCGTTCAACGCGGCGGCGGCTTCATCCCAGGCCATCTGCGGCGTGGCATCCAGCGTGGTGTGGTGGCGCAGCGGCACATAAATCGCCTCGCCCGCCTTCGCCGCCAACCCCAGCCCCACTAAATTACCATGCAGGCCGGCGGGGTCGTCCGTCTGGACGGAAAGGGCGAGCAGCCCCGTCTCCCGCGCCGCTTTGGCAATCTCGCGAAGCTCCGAAAGCTCATGGATGGGCTTGTACGGGCCGAAAGGCGCATGGCTGATCTCAACCTGCACCTCCTCCTCGACCACGCCACCTTCCAACCCCAGCCGATGCCGGATGGATTTAAAATTATTCTCCACCAAAAACGCCCGCAGCACTTCTGCATCCCAGGCTTTCACGCCCAGCTCCGCCACCGGCACTGGCAGCGGCACATCGGCGCAGAGGGTGACCAGTGTTTTGGAAATCCGCGCCGCCTCGGCGTGCTCAATCAACGCATCGCGCCGTTTGGAGGGCTTCATGGAAGGGGCTGCCGCCAGCACCGCCTCCAGCGTGCCATATTCGCCGATGAGTGCCGCGGCACCTTTCGGGCCGATGCCTGGCACGCCCGGCACGTTATCGACGGAGTCGCCAATCAGCGCCTGCACCTCGATCACCTTATCCGGCGTTACCCCGAACTTGGCCTCCACCTCGGCCAGGCCGATGGGCGTGTTCTTCATCGGGTCCAGCATGGTCACGCCAGGGCGCAGCAGCTGCATCAAATCCTTGTCCGAGGAGACGATCACCGCCTCCCCGCCCGCCGCAAGTGCTGCCTTGGCATAGGCGGCGATCAGATCATCCGCCTCCCAATCCGCAAGCTCGATCGAGGGTACGCCGAACACCTTCGTCGCCTCGCGGATCAACGCGAATTGCGGCACCAGCTCGGCCGGTGGCTCGGGCCGGTGGGCCTTATACTGGTCGTACAGCCGGTTGCGGAAGGTGTGCCGCCCGGCATCGAAAATAACCGCCAGATGCGTGCCGGTATGGTCCTTCAGCAACCTGGCCAGCATGTTGCAGAAGCCAAACACGGCGTTCACATGCACGCCATCTTCGCGCTGCATGTCTGGAATGGCGTGGAAGGCCCGGAAGATGAAGCCCGAGCCGTCAACCAGTACGAGCCTCAATGGCTCTCGCCTTCGGCCTCACCATCCAGAATGAAAATGCGTGAGCAATAGGGGCAGGCGATTTGCTCACCGGGAATACGCAGGTAAACCTTGGGGTGGCCGAGCGGCCCCACGCCGCCGTCGCAGGAGACAGAACGGGTTTTCACATGAATAATCTCGGAATGGTTGATCGAATCCGTCTGTACGCCCATCGCTCCGCGCTCCGTTGTAAACTAATGTCCTCCCCTCTCTTAGCTTCATTCCGCGCCATACCCAAGCTGGCGCTGGCTTTGGCGCTATCGGGCTGTGCCGCCATCCCGTTCGGGGTGCCCAAGGCCACGCCAGGCCACCCGATCATCACCTCGGGCTATTTCAACCTGCCCGATGGGGCCAGCCAGCCTTACCGGCTCTACCCCGCAGACGGCAAAATCAAAGCCGTGGTGCTGGCGCTGCACGGCTATACCGATAGCCGGGATGGCTGGGTGATTTTGGCAAATTATCTCAACCCGCATGGCATCGAGATTTACGCGCCGGACCTTTCCTCCTTCGGTGCCAGCAAAAACCGAGGCTATTGGCCGGGCACGAATGTGCTGGTGGATGAAGCGCGGGACGAGGCCATCATTCTTCGCGCCCGCTACCCCCACACGCCACTTTACATCATGGGCGAAAGCATGGGCGGGGCCATCGGCGTGCTCCTTGGCGCCTCAGCCAACCCGCCGCCGGTGGATGGCTATGTGCTCTCTGCCCCCGCCGTGTGGGGCGGCACGGCGATGGACCCATTATACAAAATTACTCTGCGAGTGGCGGATTTTTTTGCGCCAGGCAAGCGCCTTACCGGGCAGTCCTTAAAGATCAAGGCGTCAGACAATCTCGCAGCACTGATCGCCCTAGGGGAGGACCCGTTGACCATCCACGCACCCCGTATAGACAATATCGAGGGTCTGGTGCGGCTTATGGGCCAGGCCCAGACGGCCTGTTCGCATTTCAACCAGAAGGCGCTGTTTCTGTATGGCGGCAAAGACCAGCTGATTCCAAAGCAGGCAATGCACACTTGCTGGCAGGCTATCCCGACCAAAGCACCGGTGACATTGGCCTTCTACCCGCCGGACTACCACCTCATCCCCCGGGATTTGGAGCGTGCGGTGCCCAGCGCTGACATTTTGGCGTTTCTAGAAAATCGCGGCCTGCGATCGAACGCGCCAAGCCAAGCCACGGTGTTTCTGGCGAGCGGCGATTAATCCTTGCCCGGCAACGGGCGAGGCCGGCCGTTCGA
>JAKAZY010000140.1 GCA_021826425.1 Pseudomonadota bacterium | reverse complement strand
GCACCTTGGCGGCTTGCAGCGTATTGGTCTGATAGGGCCAGGCGGCCCCCACCACGGCATCGCCCGAGGTGAAGAGCTGGATTTCATCCGATGCCAGCGCCCAGTATTTCTTGATGAGCTTGGACTGCCCCTTGAGCAGCGTCACCACCGCGTTCATCTGAGTTTGGTTCAGCTCATACGGATCGGTGATGCCAAGCGAGGGGTCCTTCTTGGATAGGTACAAAGCCGCGTCCGCGATCTGAATCGGGTTATCTGGCACGGTGATCTTGCCCTTATAGGCCGGATTATAGATCACCGACCAGGAAGTGGGCGCGGTGGGGAACACCTTGGTGTTGTAAAGCAGCGTGTTCGGCCCCCATTCGTAGGAGACGCCATAATGCACCCCCTTGACGGTATTGAAGGGCGGGCTTTGCAATTGTGGAATGAAGTTTTTCCAGGCCGGGATCAGCGCCATGTTGATGGGCTGCACGTCGTGCCCGTAAATCAGCCGCAAAGTGGCGTCGCCAGAGGCAGAGACAACATCGTACTGGTCGCCGCCGCCTGAGCGCATCAGCGCCACCATCTCATCCGAGGAGCCGGCATATTTGGCATGGACCATGCAGCCGGTGGCGGCCTCGAAAGGTTTTACCCAATCATCCTGGGCGTAGCCTTCCCAGGCAACGACGTTGAGCGTGCCTTCGCCCTGGCCGATGGCCTGCAAGGGTTCCGCCGCCGCAACGCCCTGCACAAACGGCAGAGACACCGAAACATACAAAGCCAGCTTAGCGAGTTTACGCTTGAAATCGTTATTCATCACTGCTCTCCCTTGTTATTTTCACCGCCGATGACAGCGCCAGCCGAACGTGGCCACGCCACCGTTACCGAATCTCCCGCTACGAAGCGCAGCGCGCCATGCACGGGCACGATATTCGCCTCCATAACCTGCATGCTGCTGCCATCTTCCAGCACCACGATGGTGCGGGTGACAGCACCCAGATACACAGCCTCGCGCACAACGCCGTGGCGTTTCTCGAAGCCTTCCGGCACCGCATGGGCGTGCGGCACCAGATGCAGTTTTTCTGGCCGCAGCAATGTGTTGCCAAGAATGTTGGACGAACCCACGAAATCCGCCACGAAAGCGCTTGCCGGGCGCTCGTATAAATCGAACGCGGTGCCGATTTGCTCGATCCGGCCTTCGGAGAAAACCGCGATGCGGTCCGACATCGAGAGCGCCTCGTCTTGGTCATGGGTGACATAGACGAAGGTGATTCCGGTTTCATGCTGCAGGCGTTTGAGCTCCTGCTGCATTTGGTGACGCAGTTTCAGGTCCAGCGCGCCCAACGGTTCGTCCAGCAGCAGCACGCGGGGGCGGTTGACCATGGCGCGAGCCAGCGCCACGCGCTGGCGCTGGCCGCCGGAAAGCTGGGCGGGTTTGCGGCCCGCGAAATCTGCCAGTTGCACGGCGGCAAGGGCTTTCTGCGCCTCCGCATGGGCCTCGGCTTTTGGCATTTTCTTCGCCCGCAGCCCGTAGGCCACGTTTTCCACCAGGGTAAGGTGGGGAAACAGCGCATAGTCCTGGAACACCGTGTTCACCGCGCGCTCAAAGGGCGGCAGCGCGGCGACATCCTGGCCATCCAGCAGGATTTTACCCTTATCCGGCCGCTCAAACCCCGCGATGAGGCGCAAAGTGGTGGTTTTGCCAGAGCCGGAGGGGCCTAGCAGGGTAAAGAACTCCCCCGCGTGCACGGCCAAATCCACCCGCGAGAGCGCCACCGCCCCGCCATATCTCTTGGCTACCCCTTCAAGCTGTATGATCGGCTGGTTCACCAGCACCTCTGCTTTTGCGAGGCCAACTCCTGTACGGTCCATGCTAGCATGATTGCCACGCGATCCGCCTGGATTTGTTGACCGGCGAACACAGGCAGCACCCTGTATTCCGGGGTCAACCGGGTTTGCGCGCAATCTGGCATAATGGCAGATAAGGCTTACCAATGAGGAGTGCCATGTCCGACCATCTGAAATTCTATATCAACGGCGAATGGGTGAACCCTGTGGCGCCCAACCGCATTGCGGTTATCGACCCCTCGACCGAAGAGGTCTTCACCGAGATCTCCGGGGGGTCTGCGGCGGATGTGAACAAGGCAGTGGCCGCTGCCAAGGCCGCGTTTGCAAGCTTCTCCCGCTTTTCCCAAAAAGAGCGGCTGGAGCTGCTGGAAGCGTGCCTGGCTGAATATAATAAGCGTTTCGACGACATTGCCGAGGCCTGCGCCAAGGAAATGGGCGCGCCGATTGCCTTTGCCAGGGAGGCGCAGGCCTGGGTGGGGCAGAAGCATTTCGAGGCGACGATTGAGAAGCTGAAAACCTTCAAATTCACCGAGAAGCGCGGCACCACCATGGTGGTGAAAGAGCCGATTGGCGTTTGCGGGTTGATAACCCCCTGGAACTGGCCGCTGAACCAGATTGTGTGCAAGGTGGCCCCGGCCTTGGCCACGGGCTGCACCATGGTGCTGAAGCCCTCCGAAATTGCACCGATAAACGGGCTGATTTTTGCCGAGGTGATGCACGCGGCGGGCGTGCCGAAAGGCGTGTTCAACCTCATCAACGGCACCGGGCCGGATGTGGGCCAGGTTCTGGCCGGGCACCCGGATGTGGACATGATGAGCTTCACCGGCTCCACCCGTGCGGGCATTATTGTGGCGCGCGAGGCGGCGGCGACGGTGAAGCGCGTCTGCCAGGAGCTGGGCGGCAAATCCGCCAACATCCTGCTGGATGATGTGGATTTGGACCATGCCGTGCGCCAGGGCATTGGTGTGTGCTTTATCAACACCGGGCAAAGCTGTGATGCGGGCACGCGGATGCTGGTGCCAGCCAAGCTGCATGATGAGGCGGTGAGGATTGCGGCGGACGAGGCGAACAAGCAGACGCCCGGCCCGGCTTTTGCCGAAGGCACGGTGCTGGGGCCGCTGGTGAGCCAGATGCAATGGGACAAGGTGCAGCGGCTGATAAAAGCCGGTATCGACGAGGGCGCCACGCTGGCCTGCGGCGGGCTGGGCCGGCCAGCCGGGCTGAACAAGGGCTATTTCGCCAAGCCCACCGTGTTCGGCAATGTGAAGCCGGGCATGACAATTGAGAAGGAAGAGATTTTCGGGCCGGTGCTCTCGATTATGCCGTATGACACGCTGGACCAGGCCGTGGAGATGGCCAATGACACCGTATATGGCCTGGCCGCCTATGTGCAGGGCAAGGATATTGCGAAAGTGCGTGACGTGGCCTCGAAGATGCGGGCTGGATCGGTTTATGTGAACTACCCGGACATGGATTTTTACTCGTCCTTCGGCGGGTACAAGCAATCCGGCAACGGGCGAGAATATGCCGACTGGGCGATGCATGATTTCCTGGAGATCAAGAGCATCGTGGGGTACGGGGGGTAGTAACTTTCGTCTGCCGCACAACAATTCTAAAATTGTTATGCGGCAGAGAAATCTTCTATTTTTCTTTCAGAGCCAGCGCCGAATGAAACATGGGATGTATCGTAAATTGATTGATATTAACGAGGCTTAGCCCCATTAACTGGTGAGCTCCGATATATCGACTGCCGCTACGGACGTCGGCCTTAATCCCTCCAACCGCAAGCGCTCTTATAAACCCAACTTCCCACAGGACAGAAATCAACTTCTGCTCATCACAGTTATCTAACCAGGACTTGGCAGCAGGACACTTTCTTTCTCCAGTAATTATTTCGAGACAGTGAAGCTCAAGCCCTGCCCTAGTAAACGAGTAAATCATCCCTCGAAACGTCTGAAATATTTCCTTTAGTCCCGGGTATTCAAACCGAAATTCTGCCGAAATATCATCAACCCTCGACAAAGAGTAAACTTTCTCTGCCTTGCCAATTATAGAATAATCGACGAGCCCCTCGCCATTTGCTAATTCAATACATTGATTGCAGAATTGAATTATTTCTCGAGGTCTATACAGTGTTCTATCGACAACATAACGAAACGAAGATGTCGATCGATAAGATAGCTTCTCTTCAAAAACATGATTCCAAGCTACTGATGCCGGAGTTTCATCAGACAATTTAAAAACTCTTTTTATCCGCCTCCCTATTATGGCCAAAACCCAATAAACTTGTTGATATTTCCTTGATCGGATGATTCTCTACCCCCGATTCGGGGGTGGTAAATGAGGCGGAACCTATTTTGGCTGTCTGACAAGCAATGGGCGAAAATTGA
>JAKAZY010000139.1 GCA_021826425.1 Pseudomonadota bacterium | reverse complement strand
GACGTGATCCGCTCTAAAACAATGAGATAGAGGGCGATTCAGACTGTAGGCTCGCTCGTAAAGTGAGCGAACCTACAGTCATCGCGCTCTAACCAAGGCATCGCCAAATAATGCGCCATGGAAATGCCGTATCCTTACGAAAGGGCGGTATCCTTACTTATGAATCATCGTGCCGATGCCGTGCTCGGTGAACAGCTCCAGCAGCAGCGCGTGCGGCACGGTGCCATCCAGAATGGTCGCCCCCTTCACGCCCTGCGTCACCGCTTCCATGCAGGTTTCCACTTTCGGAATCATCCCGCCGGAGATCGTGCCATCCGCGATCAACCCGTGAATCTGCGTCAGTGAAAGATCGGTTAGTAATTGCTTGTTCTTGTCCAGCACGCCCGGCACATCGGTCAACATCAGCAAACGTTGCGCGCTCAACGCCCCCGCCACCGCCCCCGCCACCGTATCGGCATTGATGTTATAGGTCTGGCCATCCTCACCCGCCCCCACAGGGGCGATCACGGGGATCAGCCCAGCGCCGGTCAACGCATGGATCACGCGCGTATCAATAAACGCTGGCTCGCCGACATAGCCGAGGTCCAATACCTGCTCAATGGCGGAATCCGGATCTTTGTAGGTGCGGCGCAGCTTGCGGGCGCGGATCAGCCCGCCATCCTTTCCAGAGATGCCTACCGCCAGCGCGCCCGCCGTGTTGATCAGCCCCGCCACCTGCTTGTTGACGGTGCCTGCCAGCACCATCTCCACCACCTCGACCATCGCGGCGTCTGTTACGCGCAGCCCTTGCACGAAATTGGATTGGATATTGAGCCGTTTGAGCATCGCATTGATCTGCGGCCCGCCGCCATGCACCACAACCGGGTTGATGCCGACCTGTTTGAGCAGCGCAATGTCCCGCCCGAACTCATTGGCGAGCGAACCTTCCATGGCATGGCCGCCATATTTCACCACGATGGTCGCCCCGGCATAGCGGCGCAGATACGGCAGCACCTTGGTGACGATATGCGCTTCGCGTGTGGCGTCGGTGATGTCTTGGCTGTTCATCTCGTCCTCACTCAACGAATTCGGCAATGGCGGCGCGCAGTTCCTCGATGCCGATGCCATCGGCACTGGAGGTGGTGATAACCCGGCCCAGCGCCGCGGGATGCTGGGCAGCCAGGGCCAAAACCTCCTCCTGCTTGCGTTTGAGCGGGCCGGGCTTAACTGAATCCACCTTGGTCAGCACAATCTGGAAGGGTACGGCGGATTGGTCGAGCAGTTCCATCACCGTGAGGTCCGAAACCTTTATCTCCACCCGCGCATCCAGCAGCAGGAACACGCGGCGCAGATTCGGCCGGCCGCGCAGATAATCCAGCATAAGCCCTTGCCAATCGCGTTTGATCTCCTTTGGCGCCTCGGCATAGCCGTAGCCTGGCATATCCACCAGTACCACCGGTCCTGCCGCGCACTCAAAGAAATTAAGCTGGCGCGTGCGCCCCGGCTGGTGCGAAACCCGTGCCAGCGCCTTGCGCCCGGTAATGGCGTTGATGAGCGAGGATTTACCGACATTGGAACGCCCCGCAAGTGCCACCTCATTGCCACGCGGGGCTGGAAGATGCTCCAGCGCCTGAGAGGCAAAGAAGAATTCGCAGGGCGAGGCGAAGAGCTTGCGTCCCGCCTCGATCTGCTCAGGCGAAGGGCCTGAGCTCTCGAAATTCAGCCCTTCGCCAGGACCGTTTTCTGCTTGGGCGCTACCGCCCGGCGCATGATCAGCCATTGTTGTCCTACCGAAAGAATATTGTTCCACGCCCAATACAGCACCAAGCCCGCTGGCGAGCGCGCTAGCATGAAGGTGAAGATCACCGGCATGAACTGGAACATGCGCTGCTGCGTTGGGTCAGTCGGAGCCGGGTTGAGCTTCTGCTGCAGAAACATGGTAAAGCCCATGATAAGCGGCAGCAGGCCTACATGCAGGCTGGGGCTAATCGCCATCGGGTTGAAGGGTAGCAGGCCAAACAGGTTGAAGATATTCGTCGGGTCCGGCGCGGAGAGATCGTGAATCCAGCCATAGAAAGGCGCGTGGCGCATTTCGATGGTGATGAATATGACCTTATAAAGCGAGAAGAACACCGGGATTTGCACCAGCATTGGCAAGCAGCCTGAGGCCGGGTTGATCTTCTCGGTCTTGTAAAGCTCCATTGTCGCCTGCTGGAGCTTTGGCTGATCGTCCTTATACTGTTCCTTGAGCGTCGCGATTTTTGGTGCCAGCGCCTTCATCCGGCCCATTGAGCGATAGGAATAGCTGGCCAGCGGGAAGAAGATCAGCTTCACGCCCACGGTGAAGATCAAGATCGCCAAGCCAAAATTGCCGGTCAGCGAATTCAGCCAATCCAGCGCGAAGAAGATCGGCTTGGTCAGTAGATAAAGTCGGCCGAAATCCACCGCTTTGTAGAAATTCGGGATATGATATTGTCGCTGATAGCCATCCAGAATTTTCACCACCTTGGCGCCCGTGAATAGATGGCTGGTGAAACCCGCCTGCCCGCCGGCCGGCACATTCAGCGGGTTCTGGGTGATGAAGCTGGTCTGGTAGGCACCGCCATCGCCATCGCTGACCACGCCATAGCTCATGCTGGCGTTCATCTGGGCAGATTGCTCAGGCGCCACGGCCGTCAGCCAATATTTATCGGTAATGCCGCTCCAGCCGCCGGGACCGGAGCTGGAATAGGCGACGCCGCCTGGCGCCTTCATGCCTTCGTTTTTCAGCGCGACATAGCCCTCCTGCTTGAGCGTGTCGTTGAACACGCCCAGCGGGCCATTAAACAGCACCCAGCTCGACTGCTCCTTCGGCTTGTAGTCTCGCACCACGCGCGACCAGGGGAAGATCGTGACGGCAGATGCGCCATGGTTCACCACGTTTTGCGTCACGGTGAACATGTATTTGTCATCGATCTTGAGAATGAGCTGGAAAATCAGCCCCTGCCCGTTATCCCAGGAAAGGGTTACGGGGGTGTCTGGCGTCAGCTCCTGGGCACTCGGCGTCCAGACGGTATCATCGCCGGGTACCTTCACCCCAGCGGTAGAAGCGGTCCAGCCAAACTGTGCGTAGGAGGGCGTAACGCCCCGGCGGCGGCCCATGATCTGCACCAGGGGCGAATCCTTGGCGATGGTTTCGTGATACTGCTTCAACACCACATCGTCGAACACCGCGCCGGTGAGGGCGATGCTGCCCTTGAGCATCGGCGCATCCACGGCTAGGCGCGGGCCGGGGGCAGGCGCACTTTGCGCCGTGGCGGGGCTGCCAGCCCCCATCGCCGCCTGACCGTTGCCGGTGGCCTGCACCGCCGGTTGCTCGGTCTGCGCCGGGCTGGGGGCCGGGTGCGGGAAAAATCTGTCCTGCAAGACAGTGAAGATGGCCAGGATGCCGAATGATATGGCAAGGGCGAGGATAAGGCGCTTCGAGTCCATCAGGGTCAGCTATCCTTGGGAATGGGAACCGGGTCGTACCCGCCCGGATTGAAGGGGTGGCAACGCAAAATGCGCCGTGCCGCGATTAGACTGCCTTTGGCGGCCCCGTGGCAGGCCAGAGCTTCGCGCGCATAGGCGCTGCAAGAGGGGTAGAAACGGCAATTGGCCCCAATAATTGGGCGCAATGTGAGCTCATAAGCGCGGACAGCACCGGAGAGCATTCGTGCGGCCGGGCTCACGCGAGCACCTCGTCCAACGCTTTACTCAGGTTTTTCGTGAGCCGCGAGAACTCAACCTCTCCGGTCTCCCGCCGCGCGATCAGCACCAATTCAACCCCCGGCATGGACCGCCCGGCCAAAACCAGCCGCGCGGCCTCCCGCAGTCGCCGTTTGGCGCGGTTACGAATGACCGCATTGCCAATTTTCTTGGTGGCCGTGTAGCCCACGCGCACAACATCCTCCAGGCCATCCTTGGCGGCCTGGAGCACAAAGCCATGCTTGGCGATTTTTCTACCCCCCGAGGTCAGGCGCAAGAACTCTGCGCGCCGGGTTAACCGGGCGGGCGGGGTTTGGGCCTTGGCCATCAGCGTTGGCAGCGCGCCTGGCGCGCGATCAGGCGGAAAGCTTGGCGCGGCCCTTGGCGCGGCGGCTGGCGATCACCTTGCGGCCACCGACCGTCGCCATGCGGGCGCGGAACCCGTGCCTGCGCTTGCGGACGAGCTTGGAAGGTTGATAGGTCCGTTTCACGGCGTTCTACTCCAGCAAAAAACAAACAAAGCCATTCACCGGACCGTCCCCGGTCAGGCG
>JAKAZY010000023.1 GCA_021826425.1 Pseudomonadota bacterium | reverse complement strand
AGGTTAAGGCCAAGGGGGCGCACCATACGGCCCTGCCCTATACCGAGGTTCCGGCGTTTGTTGCCAAACTCAAGGAGCGGGATACGGTGGGGCGGCTTGCTTTTGAGGCGCTGATCCTCACCGCAACCAGGTCCGGCGAGATTCGCGGCGCGACCTGGGGCGAGGTTGATCTGGACAACGGACTATGGACAATCCCCGCCGAGCGGATGAAGGCCGGGAAGGAGCATGTGGTTCCATTGTCATCCGCTGCCCTGGACGTATTCCAGCGGGCACAAGGCTACAGAGAGGCACGGAGCGAGTTGGTGTTCCCCGGCCAGCGCGGCGGCAAGCCGCTTTCCGACATGACCCTGACCAAGATTTGCCGTGACATGGAGATAGCCGCCGTGCCGCATGGCTTCCGGTCATCTTTCCGAGACTGGGTGGCCGAGGAGACGGATTTTGATGGGGATATTGCCGAGATGGCCCTGGCCCACGCCATTGGGAATAAGGTGGAGGCCGCTTACCGGCGTGGCAACCTGCTGGAGAAGCGGAAGGCACTTATGGAGACGTGGGGCAGACATTGTACGGCCAATTAGAAATGCGGGCCATCACATCGACAGTTTTTGGGGATCTGCTCAGATGATTGGCATTAATCTTTACGACGCCTATAAAAAGCACGTCTTAGACAAAAGCACCTTCGAAACAGAGCGTGAAGTTGCGCGCAGTTTTATTGAAAAATTTATTGCGAACGAGTTTTACGCTACGGGCTGGCGTTCTGGCGAATACAAAATAACCCATATTGACCATGAATTTTGGAGCCTGTTGATGCAGGTGTTTTCAAATAACACTTGTTTGGACGGAATAGAAATAGACTACATTGATACGAAATTGGTTAAAAGAGAGTGCGGAAATACAGAGATTATTTATAGCCACGTTATGGTCTACGAAGAACCATTCAGGAACGAATATATCGCCATGGATGCGCAACAGAGCATTCCGCATGGAATGAGCGCACAGCCTTCCGAACAGCAGGGTGAAAACACGGCGCCACTGACCGCTGCGGCGGGCACCCAGGTCAAAAAAAATGCGGCTCTCGCTCCCAAACTCAGCTCAAAATTTTTGATTAAAATGGATGACTATGAATATGGTCAAGTGCGGCTGCGGTTGGAAGAGGAAGCGAAAAAGCAAGAATACCGTATTCGCAACTCAATACTTGAAAGTATAAGATTAATTGATGAATTACGAAAGCCGGAGCGCCGAGCGCTTTCTCAGAACGAAGTTATTTCAATTCTTTCTGACCCTGCCTTGAATAAGAAATGCTTCACACCAAGCGTAGTGCAAAAGATATATTCAGGAAATTACGATCCATTCGAACGGTTCATGAAAAAATTTCTGCTAGCTTCCGTAACCTGAAATCCGGTTGCCATTTGCGTGAAAGCTAAATGATAGTTGAATGAATTGCGTGCTCGGCAATCGTTGTGTTGGTTTGTGACCTATACCGAACCACCATGGATTAACACAATGCATGACAATGCCCCGATGTTCCTGCTGACAATCGATGATGTATTACGCTTGACCGGTTACAAGAGCCGTTCGTCTATTTACCGCCGTATGCGGCACCAGGATTTTCCACGCCCCGTAGTTCTCGGTGGGGGACGTATCCGCTGGCGATCCGGCGAAATTGATCAATGGCTCCAGAGTCTCCCCACCCAGACCTATCCCTGACCGGCTGATCCGGTCCCACTGCAACTAACCGGCCTGGGGCCGCCCGCCATCTTCCTTAAAAATTGAACTTCACGAATTCGCGTCCCCATGCGCGGAAAGGATACCCCTATGCCTGTTTTCCAGAGTATTACCGCCCGTTTGCACGCCCGGTTTTTCCCCGAGGATGTTGCCAGCTTTACCGTGCGGATGACTCCCCGCATCGCCCATTTCGTCATGCCGATCATCGAGAAGCTGATCCGCGATGACAGGATTGGCGAGACCTATCGGTTTGCCGTGGCGTTGTGGCATCGCTGGGACGTGCCGCCACTCAATGTTTACCTTGGAACGTCCTCCCTCTGCCGCATTGATGGCCCTTCAACCTCAGACGAGAGAGGCTACCGCCTAGCAGGCGGCTTGGTCGAGACGCCAGGCTTGACCGCGCACCTCTCGCCTGACGAGGCCCATGACCTCGATAACCGCATCAAGACGGCCATTGAAACGGCCATCCGAGCCTGGGCAGACGAGACCAATCCCGGCTGTCGGACAATTCTCCCCCAACATCAGCACCTGGAGACAAAAGATGCGTAAGCTCCGACAATTTTGGCGCTTTGCTGATGGTCTCGATGCTGCGCATCAAGACAGGGAAGTCACACACCTTACGCAGGCTTGCAGCTTGGCAGTCCGTCAAATTTCAAGGGTGCGATCCGAGTACGAGTCCGAAACGCTTTCCATATCCCGCGCAATTCTTGAATCGGACGAGAATACGCGACGAGTACGGGACGTGGGTGAATCATGAAGTACGTTCAACACACCATCCGTTTGCCTCTAGCGTTGGACAAGGTACTTCGTCACGCCGCACAGAGCCGCCAAATCACAGTCTATGCTCTGCTTCAGCAATGCGTGAAAGCTGGCATCGCCTCTCTTTCCAGCGAACAGGCCGTATCGCAAATCACCGCCGAGATGGCTCAGGAGATCGGAACGATCAGCGCCCGGCTGGCCCATGTCGAACGCCTGACCGAGCGCGCGCTCTTCGTCGCATGCGCGGCCTACGTGTACGCCCGCGCCGCCGCCGGTCCCCACGCCAACGAAACCTCCCTCACCGCCGACATCAATGCTGCCTTTGCGCGGCAACTTAACCTTGCCGGAGACGTGTAATGGCCACTGTGCAAAACCGCCGCGCCCATGCCGCCGCCCTACGCACACGGGAACGCGCCAATGCCCAGGCCCAGTTCCGCTTCGCCGCCAGGGCGCTCGCCGTTTGCGCGGCAGGAGGCGCATTGCTTTTCGGCTGGGCAACATCCAGCGCCGGACAGATCAAGGAGGTGGGCGAATACACGCTTGCCAGCTTCATGGCCTACATGCTGAAAGCCACGCCCGCCGACCCGCTGATGAATTTCACTTGCCAAGGCCAGGTCTATCAAATTGGAGTCAAGGAGCTGGCAAGCATCCAGGGCTTGGGCGGTGATGTCATCGTTTTCGCCGAACAGCTCGCCTTGGGTGGCATAATAGGGCTTGGGGTCGGTTGCGTCTGTTTATGGATGACAGCCGATCACCGCCGCCGAAAGCAGGAGGAACTGCTGGCCGACCGCGTCATAACCGGCACACAAATTGTCGGCGAAGACGATCTTGCGCGCATGACCGCGCTGGAAAGCCATGCCTGCCCCCTACGGTTCGGCTGCGTCCCTGTCCCGTATGCCCTGGAGCCAAGGCACATAGCCATCTTGGGGACCACAGGCACCGGGAAAACCACGGCTCTCCGCCAAAACATGGACGCCATTGAAGCAAGGGGCGACACCGCCCTGATCTACGACACATCGGGGGAGTTCATCGCTCATTATTATAACCCCGAACGCGGCGACATCATCCTCAATCTCTTCGACCAACGTGGGGCTTTTTGGAATCCTTTCGATGAGATTTCTCACCCCGCCGACGCCGACCGTATCGCCCGTTATCTCATCACCGAGACGGGCGAGGAGGACCGAGACATCTGGTTGGACACTTCCCGGATGCTTGTCGCCAACATGCTGCGTACCCTCGGGCAAGAGGGACGGCAGACGCCACGGGATTTATTGGACGTCTTGCAGTCCATGCCCCGTGAAAAGTTGGAACGCTGGCTTTCTCATACATCCTCGGCCCGCATCTTCGCTCAAGGGGCCGACCGCGCCACCGGCAGCGTGCTGTTCATGCTGTCGATGGCCGTCAATCTACTTATGTTTTTGCGCTCCGCGCCACGGAAGGGTGAGACGGGCTTTTCGTTTGCCCGCTTCTTCAAGACGGTTGACGAGCGGCCAGGCCCAAAGCCTTGGATATTTGTGCCACGGAAGGAGGATTATTTTGAGGCCGTGAAACCTCTCATGGCGCTATGGCTGGAATGCGCCGCCAGTGGCGTCTTGGGGCTTGCACCCGCTACCGCGCGGCGCGTGTGGTTCATTCTCGATGAATTGGCCGACATGCCGCGCATCGATAACCTTGCGCGGCTTCTACCCGAGGGCCGGAAATTTGGCGCATCTGTCATCCTTACCTTTCAGACCATCGACCTGATGCGGGATCGTTATGGCCGTGAGGGGGCGGAGGCATTGCTTGGGTGCTGCAACACCAAGCTGTTCCTGCAACTGGTTGACCAAGCCAGCCGGGAGTGGGCGTCCGCGACCATTGGCATGGCCGAGATGGAAATTTCCACCATTGCCGACACGCTCGATCCAAAAACAGGCAAACCCCAGCAGACATTGAGTACCGCGCGCGAGACGCGTCCCGCCGTATTGGAAAGCGAGTTGCGCCTGCCCAAGCATACGGCTTACCTATTATTACCGGATGGCTTGCCCGCCGCCAGAATTAGGCTGACGGACGACCATATCCATGCCCGAGGCCCGGCCCGCCACCCTGGTTTTGTATCGGGGGACATTGCCGAAACGCTGTGGGGCGGGCTGCAAGCGACCAAGGGGAAGGACAAGGAGGCTATGGCCTCTGACTCGAGCCTGCCTCTTGGACCGGGGCCGGTGTGATGGTTGCCACCATATCGGCGCTGACCAGCGCAGCCCAAGCTGCCAGCTATTATGAGGTCGACGATTACTATACTGAAGGAGGTTTGGCCCCATCGGAATGGCTAGGCAAAGGCTCCAAGGCGCTGAAGCTGGCCGGGGTTGTGGACCGCCAGCAATTCGCCGCGCTGCTGGCGGGGCATGTCGCCGGTCAGGAATTGGGTACAATGCGCGACGGTGAATGGGAGCACCGGCCCGGTTGGGACATTACGTTCAGCGCGCCTAAGAGTCTCTCGCTTTTGGCCGAGGTGGCGGGCGACCGCCGCCTGGTTGCGGCACATGAGCGGGCGGCACGAACCGCGCTGGACCTGGCGGAGATACATTTATCCGCCACGCGCATCCGCGAGGATGGCTCTGTCCGCCGCGCGGCGACCGGCAATCTGGTTATCGCTTCCTTCCGGCATGGCACCAGCCGGGCTCTCGATCCACAGCTCCATTCTCATAACATCATCCTGAATATGAGTCGGGACGAAGCCGGGCAATGGCGCAGCTTGGAGCCGCGTGCCTTCTACCAACTGCAAAAGCAGCTTGGGGCCATCTATCGGCAGGAGTTGGCCGCTGAGGTGGAGCGCCTGGGTTACAGGATTGAGTGTGGCAGGGATTCAACCTTTGAGATTGCCGGTATCGGAACGGACACCTTGGAGGCGTTCAGTCAGCGCAGTGCCGCGATTGAGGCCCGGCTTGCCGAGCGGGGTAAGAGCCGGGCCGAGGCCAGCGCCGCCGAGAAACAGATCGCGGCACTGGATACGCGGCTGGCCAAGGAGGCTGTCCCCCATGCCGAGCTGGTAGGGGAATGGCGGGAGGCCGCCGATGCAGCCGGGTGGAGCGAACAGGCGCGGCGTAATCTGATTGCCCAGGCCGAGGCGCGGGCGGAAGCCGTAGCCCTTGGCGTGGACCACGAATTTGTCCGCGAGTTGGCGGCTGACCGGGCCGTGGCACAGGGCGCGGCAATGTTGGGAGAACGGCAATCCGTGTTCGCCACCACGGCGCTGCACGAGGCGGCGGGACGGTTTGGCATGGGGCGCGTCGGCCATGCAGATATTGCCGCCGCCATCGCCCGCGCAGAAAAAACCGGCGCGCTACAAGCACGCGAATGTTTCGACCAGCGCGGCGTGGCGTTCGAGGGCTTCACTGCCGCCGCCAATATCGCCAACGAGAGCGTGATGCTGCGGCTGGAGGAGCAAGCCCGTCGACAGGTAGAGCCGATCCTGTCTCCCATCGCTGCTGCCCGTACCGTTGCTGAAGACGAGCGGCGCAGCGCATTGCACGGCCATGCTTGGACTGATGAACAGAGGACAGCGGCACAGCAAATTCTCGCCAGCCGCAACCGGGTCATTGGTTTGCAGGGAGCGGCGGGTACGGCCAAGACTTCCACCGTGCTGGCAACCATCGCGCGGGAGGCCGAGGCGCGGGGTATTCAGGTGACGGCGCTTGCCCCCACCGCATCGGCGGCGCAGGTTTTGGGCGAGGCGCTTGATGCCCGTGCCGACACGCTGGCCCGGCATTTGTTGGCGCCGGGCCGCCCCAATTCCAGGGAGCGCCTATGGATCGTGGATGAGGCGTCACTGATCTCAACAGCCGATGCCGCCAAGCTGCTGGGCCTGGCCGAATCACGCCGCGCGCGGGTACTGCTGGTTGGCGATACGGCGCAGCTTGGTTCCGTCGAGGCGGGGGCGGCCTTTGCCCAGCTTCAGGGCGCGGGTATGGAAACCGCCCGCCTGACGCAAATTCTCCGCCAGACCAACGAGCAGGCCAAGGCGGCGGTGGAGGCCAGTCTGGCCGGAGATGCCAAGAAGGCACTCGCCGCCCTGGATGCAGGCGGCGGGCGGATCATTGAGCATGACAGCCGCGAGGCGCGCTTTGCCCAGATTGCCCAGGATTACGCCCAGTTGGACGCCAAGGAGAGGCGCAAGGCCCTGGTGATTGAACCCTCCCGCGAAGGGCGCGATGCGCTGACCAGGGAAATCCGCCAATGTTTGGTGGAGGCCGGTGCGCTGCATGGCCCTGCCGTTGCCACCACAAGACTTGTGCCCCGAGACCTGACCCGCGCCGAGGCCCGAGACCCGCATAGCTATGGCATTGGCGACATGATCCGCTTTACCAAGGATTATGCCGACAAGGGCATATCAAAAGCCCACGCCTACCGGGTGGCAGGCATAGACACGGCCAAGGCTGCCATCATGCTGGAAAGCCAAGACGGCAAGGTGATCGACTGGCGGCTCCGGCAGTGGGGGGCTTCCCACGCCCAGGCGTTCACCGCTAAGGCGATGGAGTTGCGGGCCGGGGACCAGGTGCTGTTTACCCGCAATGACCGCGCGCTGGGGCGGATCAATGGGCAGCAAGGTGAGATCATCTCTATTGATCCAGCCATGCGCCAAGCCACGCTCAAGCTGGCTAGGGGCAAGGTCGAGACGCTGATGCTCGATAACCCCCGTAACCAGCACATTGCCCATGCCTATGTCGCCACCGCCTTTGCCGCCCAGGGGCGGACAGCGGAACGCACCTTCATCCATGCCGACAGCGCCGCCACGCACCTCATCGACCAGAAGAGTTTTTATGTCGCCCTGTCTCGCGCCAAGGAAACCACCGCCGTCTACACCAATGACCGGGCCAAGCTGGTTGCCGCCATAACCGAGCGCAGCGGTGTGAAACAGACCGCGCTTGTGCGGGAGACTAACACTGAGATGGTAAACGGTGCGGCGGCGTCCATGGGGATGGGCCTATAACTGCTTTCCGACCATCTCGTTACGATGGGGAAGTCTGCAATATGGCCCTTGACTCGGAAATTATTTGTTCCCATTATGTTCTTCCTGCCAGGAATTGGCTTGGCGGTTGGACTGTTGAGACTGTCAACCTTGATACTGACGCCCGGCACGACGATGCCGAACAGCATCGCCATGACGGCGGCCAGATTGAGTGAGACATCGAGCATCGCTCGGACCTCCACAGTTACACTATACCACCTCGCGTTTTGAGGCCCGTGTCGGCGAGGCGTTTGGAGTTGAGACACTGAACGCAATGGCTGGCAGAAGGTGGCGTGCGTTCGGGGGACGCCCGGTTTCGACCGGAGCCCAGGGCCAGGGTCAGTCCCCCGAACTCTGCGTTAAAAGGAAGCAGTTATGGATTGGTTAAAGCCCCGCCGCTATCGGCACTTCGACCTGCCCGTTAACGAAGTCTTCGCCCACAAGGTGATGAATCCTGACATGGTATCGCGGCACATATTTTTGCCGCTCATCCATTATACTAAGGCAGAGACACGTTATAAAAAATGTCCAAAGACCGGCGCGCGGACGATTGTTCAGAAAGAACGCCCCATCAAATACGCTTCACACCGGGACGCCTGCATCCTTTCCTATTATGCTCACCAGATAAACCAAGCGCTCGACGCTCGATATAAAGCGATGGGTATCTCAGACAACGTGATCGCCTACCGGGCACTGGGGCAAGCTAACTACAATTTTGCAGCGGAGGCGATGGCTTTTGCACGAGCTGAGGCTCCAGTCGTCATTCTCGCTTTCGAGATCACGAGCTTCTTTGACACTCTTGACCACACTCTTCTTAAGCGGCGGCTGAAATCACTTCTAGGTGTTCAGGAATTGACCGACGACTGGCAAAGGATTTTCCGCTTCATCACCCGGTTCCACTATGTCGATCTCAATGAGTTGAAGGCCCATCCTGTGTTTGGAGCGCGCTTAAGAGAAAAGAGCCGAGACCGAATCGCCAGTGTGGAGGAAATGAAGGCGAAAGGGATTGTCTTTCACGCCAATCCTGGGATGACGACGGACTATCGATGAGGGATTCCGCAAGGGACGCCAATAAGCGCTGCTGCTTCCAATCTCTACATGATGGAATTCGATGTGGCAGCCCGCGCCTGTTGCTACCGGGTCGGCGCTCTCTACCGGCGTTATTCCGACGACATTCTCATCGTCTGCAAACCTGATTACACGCAGGCTCTCGAAACAGAGATCATGTGCCTAATCACTGCCGAAAAACTGGAAATTGCTCCTCACAAGACTGAAAAGACTCGGTTTGAGAAGGGGCAAACCGTACCCCGCACTGCCAAAGCCGCTCAGTATCTCGGATTCACTTTTGACGAAACTGGAGCAGCAATTCGTGAAAGTTCCCTTGCCCGGCAGTGGCGTAAGATGAGACGAGCGATACGGCGTGCTCAAAAATCAGCGATGTGGCGCGCCACTGCGGGACTATCTGGCAAGGTGCATACAAAGAAACTCTACCGCCGCTTTTCACATATCAAGATCTACGAAGAGGGAGCGCTCAGAACGCTTCGGAATTTTTCGTCTTACGGCAGACGCAGCGCGGAGGCTTTTGGCACGGATGAGAAAATTACCCGGCAGGTGAGGCGCTTTGAACAAGCCGCTCAACGCGAAATTGCTAAACTCAAGGCTCTTTGACACGCGCCAAGAAGCTACGCCACATCCTCCAGTGCCAACCTCTCCA
The DNA here is from genome assembly GCA_021826425.1 of Pseudomonadota bacterium. GTDB lineage: Bacteria > Pseudomonadota > Alphaproteobacteria > Acetobacterales > Acetobacteraceae > Acidocella. The sequence goes on along the minus strand of JAKAZY010000023.1, from coordinate 11,549 downwards.
GCGCCGTATCAGATACGCTTTCCTCGACGACATTACCCGCTGTGGAAATCAGTGCCAGCCGCGTACCCAGAAGCTCCTTCTTCCGCACCACGGCGATACGTGCCGGGGGATGCTCCAACTGGTTAAGATCGACGAATTTCGTCAGAACGGACGCCACAGAATTCGGGTGCTCTGAAACCGGCTCGTAAACAGCCTTATGGCCATCGGCCCGCACCAGTGCCGTGACGCTCCATGCTGTATTCGATGCACCAACGATCGTCGCTTCCCGCTCCACTTTGGCCGGTGTAAACAAGCGGTATAGGCGCTCGCAGAGTCGGTCAGCGGCATCGGCCCTCTTTTTCTCATCCAGCTTGAAGACGGCAAGCTGGACCGCCTCTTGCGAGCAAGCGGCTATGACCGAAACAGCGCCAACAAGCTGTTCCCGGCGAACGCCCAGGGTGAAGCTCTGGCGGTCAAGGTGAACCCCCGCCCTCACGGCAATGCCCGGCGCCGAATGGACGAATTGCCGACCTGCCGCCATCAGATCGGCTTCCTCGAAGCCCATCCCCATGTCAGACACAAAATAACGCCCCTCGCTGTGGGGCTCGATGCGGACAGTCACCAGCGAGCCGCTGGGATACATGACCGGCAGGCTGAGAAAGGAGGCACCATTCACATGGCGCGCGTCAGCCAGGGTGCGGGCCACCCCGTCCACCACTTCCCGAAATGCCGTACTGCGCTCGTCCAGTCCACTTACCATCACAACAACCTCGGGGCCTGCCACGGGGGAGCTGGAATAGCCCCCACCCCGTTGATATTAAACACACTTCCCATCAATGCTACCAAAGCCGCCACCCCATTGGGATCGGTCGCCAGCGGTATCGCAATGGGCAGGTTTGACTTTATGCTATCCGCCAGCGGCTGACCATTGCCAATCATCCAATCGTAGTTTTCCTGGAAAGGATGGATATGGGATACATGGAAACGCCTTAACTGCCACTCAACCGGGCCTATATTTTTATTTTGATGCGGCTGTTTGGGACGCCAGTCGATGCGGGTAACCGGCACCAGCTTGGACATACCGCTGAACTGGTATTCGATCTGGAAGGTGACATTTTCGTCGGGGTAATCCCGGTTGCACTTGCCTCGCAGCCGAAGACCAATCTGCGTGACACTGCTAATATCCAGTGGCACGGTAAAATTGAATTGGTCATCCAATTCCAGCCACTCCGGCGTGGTGGCCAAAGTCTTAGTCGCAGCAATTAACGTCGGCAAACGGTTTGGCATGTCTATCCTAAACGAAACTGCTTCTCGCGCGCAGCCGGGTCGCCAACTCAATGGCAAGCTCGGTATCCTTGCGAATCCGGGTCTCATAGGATTGACGCGCATCAATGGCCCGATGGTCAAGAGCACGCCTTCGCCGGGGCCATTTTTCACCGCCCTGAAAGCGCAGCGGCACTCGCCTTGCTCCCTGGCTTGAGCAGAACGGCCACATATCAGACCGCCCCCACCAATTCAGTAGCGAGTTTCCTCAGCTTAGCGAAGCTCACCACCTTTTGGCCGTTCCTGCCCAATGCACCAGCAGCGTTCCAAGCGGGTTCGCCGGAACCATCATAGACAAGTTCGGCTTCAGAAGTAGAGACAATTTTCAGAACCAGCAGCCTATCGCATGTGGCGTACATGGAGACTGACTTGCCCTTGATGCCGGTCATTTTGATCTGGACATTCCGACCTGAAGCATCCACCGCATCATGCGATTTGGCCGAAGCGGGTAGGAGCGTCAGGCCAAAAGCCTTCTCCGCAATAACCTCGCCAATGGACCCGACAAGATGGCCGTCAGGGGTAAACTTCCGCCCTGGGTATTCCCGCTCTAGCTCCGCCACGGCTTCATAGATACGGGCCACGGCAGGGGGTAGAGGGAAGCGGGTTGGAGGGTGCATTCTGTTCATCGCTCCAAAATCGCAATTTCTTGCGGCATGAGATTGAACAACGTGTAGACAATCTGATCTATTTCTCTTTCGGCCTGGGCTATCATGGCGGAGAGCTTTACGATTTCCACACGGTCACGATTGATCCAATCTTCCCAGGCCGAACGATCAGCCAGAGGAATATCGGCCTTGAATGCCTTCTTCACCGCCTCTCGGAATGCGACGAAATTCGGTAAGAGCCACCATTCCTGTAAGACTGTTGGCATCTTCGCTTCACGATTTTGAGGACATAGATCGGGGATGCGCCTTGTGAGCCCAACTTGAAGGGTAAGACGTTTCTGGGCCGCTAATGTAGCCTTTTCGCTTATCTGAGCAAGGGCTGTCTTAGTGTTGGCATCCCAAGAGGGGATGGGTAGTTGTTCAACATATTGCACACGGAGTTCGTGATAACCACCCCGGACAGGAGGACTCATCGACGAGAGTACAAACCACGCAACACGGCTATTCAACAATGCCAGCAGCGCCAGATCATCGGAAGGTATTAGATACGATTTGTCATTAGAGAATGCGCCGGTTGGTTCAAAGGAGAAATTCCTCTCCGCATTGAAGTGGGGATAACTGATCTTCGGCTTAGCAAAATGAGGAGCATAGGCATCCTGAGCTTGTTGAAGCTCATACCAATTCTGTTTTGTCGCCCGCTTCTCTAAGGCTTCCTTGAATGGAAGCAGCCAATCGCGGATCGCAGGATAATCGTCAATGCTAATTTTGTTTTTCTGAATATAAATCAGCCATAGGCCACGGGATTCAGAGCGCCATCGCTTTAAGTCCTTTCCTTCCAGAAAAGGTTTTAGCAAATCGGCAGATTTGAGGTCTTGAGCGATCAGCCTATCACGGGTGACGGTGTCAATGACGAAGGCATCATTCAGACCAGTTTTTATGCCATATAGGGGAGCGCCATAAACGTCACGGAGTGTCGGCTTGCCTGCTCTGATTTTATCCCTGAGGGAACGTTGTTCGTCGCCCTCTAATTCCCATGATCCAGAAGCAAGGGCAGACTGAGGATATTGTTGAGCAGATTGTTCCCAGGTTGCAGAAAAATTTGCTTCAGGTATGGCACTCAATCTCCAGAAGCGAAGGTTATGATTTGCCGATGCGCCGCCTTTCTTCATCGTGACAATCGCTGGGTAGGTAGTGACGCCCTCGAAAACCTGAATGTCGCCAAAGTCAACGACACTTTCGATTGTGGCATCTTTTAAGAGGTATCGGCGCAGCGGTTGACCAGAGCCAGTTTTGAAGAATGTATTTGAAGAGATATAACCGAGACGCCCCCCAGTCTTCAAAAGGCGAATGCCACGTTCATAGAAATAGCAGTATAAGTCAGCCCTATCAGAAACGACCTCATAACGATTTTCCAGGTAAGGCTTAAGGGGCTTCAGTAACTCCATGCGGACGTAGGGCGGATTACCTAAAACGACATCAAAGCCACCTTCCTCTTTTATGATTTTTGGGAAAGCGTCGGCCCAGGTGAAACCATGCTTCAAGTAGGCAAAATTTGAATCCTCAATCAAGCTATCGCCAACACGAATATTATCATCAAGGCTATCAAGAACCTTACCGCGGCGGGCCGTCTTGATCCAGAGAGAGAGTTTCGTGATTTCGACGCTCTCTTCATTGACATCGACACCAAAGAGATTGTTGGTCAAAATTTCGCTGTCAGGAAGATAATCGAGAAGATCGCCATAGTGTTCGGCCTTGGGAAGAAGGTCTTTAATCTTCTCGTTCACACGGTTTAGCTCGGCTTTCATGAAGTCGAATGCCATGATGAGAAACACTCCAGAGCCGCAAGCAGGATCGACAATGCGGAGCGCGCGGAGTCGATCACGGTATGCTTGCCACGCTTCAAGTTCAGCCGTCTTTTTACGCCAGGCAATTTTCGTGTAATCGCTTAGATCAGAGTTAGCCTTCGCATGGACCTTCAGGACGGTGGCGAATATTTCCTGCAAATGAGCGCCGAGAGTTTCCGACACGATAAAGCGGGCGATATAGTCCGGCGTGTAAACAACGCCGTCACGCTTACGGCGTCCGCTTGTACCGGATGCTTTCTCAGCCTCTACTTCTTCGCCACGAGCTTCCGCTTGAAGGCGTTCCATGTCGGCGATGGATTGCTCGAATATATGCCCCAGGACCGTGACTGAAACTTCAGAGGCAAAATCATATCCGCCGATGTTATGGAAGCCTTCACAGATCACATCTGGAAGTTTCAAATTATCAATGATCGCATCTGGCTTGAAAAGCCCTCCATTATAACGGGGAATGTCCAATGGTGGGCTGCCAATGTCGATAGCCTTGAACAGACCGAGAAAATTGTCCCAGGTTGGCTGAGGGTTATACAAATTTTTCGACTTGAAGGCATTGACCAGCGTATCGCGTGGTAGAAGGTTGGTATCCTCTGCAAAGGCAATAAATAGAACCCGATCAAGGATCGTTTGAGCGGCGGCAATAGATACGAGAGGTCCGAGATTGGGAGCGGCTTTCTGCACGGCTTCGATTAGATCGCTGCGGAGTTTCTTATAATCTTGATATAGCCTATCCGTAATGTCCCTGTCTTCCTGACGGCTTTCCTTTAGAAGGCTGATCGTCCGGCCTGACAGCAGGCTATCGGCAGATAAGAGAAGCATGAAGCGGGCATATTCACCCGGCTCGATAAGACGGGCGAGATCGAAAGCCTCATACGCTGTGGTTCCTTCACCGAATCCGTACAAGCGTAATTCGACCATGTTGGTGACAAGAACCCATTTTACGCCCGGCGAATTGACGGCGTATTCCCATGCTTGTTGAACCGGCGTTTTGTTCCGTCCAGGCATGATCGCGTCGAGATTTTCAGTATCGGCCCCTTTTAATTCAAAAGGAGCTAAAATGTCAGTTGTACCACCGCCAAAGTTGCCCAGCGCCAGATCGACACTGCCCTTCAAGATCGTTTGCTCATCTGAATAGGTGTATTCGGCACCATCAGCGGGACCACTGTAGCCAAGGACGCCCTCAACGACCTTAGAGGTAAACTGGCCGCGCACAGCCTTTTCCTTAAGCGTTTTGATCCGCTTCGAGGTAATCAATTCTGACCATAATTCCAAATGCGTTAGATGGGCCGCAGGGATAGTGGGCGTCTTAATGTTACGGCTTATGGTTTTTTGATTGAACAGACTCACGTGGTCATTCCCTCAGGCGGCGAACAATTTATTGATGACATCACGGCATAGCTCTAGGGCCATCTCGCTGCCTTGAATGAAGCGGTGAATTTGACCGTGGCTAAGACCGTTCCGTGAGCGCACGACGCCATCCCGGAGATGGCACAGTGGCGGGCCATCCGGCATAGTACGGAATTCGTAATCCTTCTCGTTCAGGAACCCCCTTTTGAAAGCGGCTTTTAGAAGGTCTTTCATACCGTCGCGGGCGCGTGGTGGCTTTTCGCTGACGGAAAGGCGTTCCCTCAACGCCATTTCAAGCACCGCATAGGCGTAATGCTCGCCGACCGTCGCCAAATCATAGGACAACCAGGCATAGATGAACGTATGACAAGCAGCATCGAACTCGCGCCGTATGTGCTCGGGTACGGCCTCATCCAAGGTCAGATCGGGGAGAGAAGCGTAGAAATCCGAAAACTGGCAAGGGCGGAACTCCCCCGTAATCTTATCCAAACAGACGCTAGACACCCAATATGGGTCAGGCTGAAGAACTTCATCAATGCTTTTCATAGGGTTATGAGTGTCCCATCTCCGATATACATTGGCCTCGCTTAATTCATGGATGGAAGTTTACCTGCTTTGGTTGATTCTGCCATACTTGGCTCTGGGACAAATGTTTCTGTTCTGTTCGCAGAGGAATTTCAGCCGGTGGCGGACGACACCCAAAGACTGCCCAACACCATAATGCTCAATACACGAGGCCGAGCTAAAATGAGGGGTTTTTATGTGGGATAAAATTTAAAGTATTAATATAATAATCAATTTAATCAATTAATTACATATAATTTAAGGAGGACACCCTCTCCGCCGCTTCAGTCTTTGAGCGGGCACTGTGTTTAAGACGACGATCCAGAGCGACCTGCCCGACGCCAAGGCCGGGCTACTTGCCCCCCAGGCCTTCAAACGGCTCCTCACCGACGCGCTCAGGCGTTAAGCCAAGCGTCGGTTGCTCAATGTCGCCGGACGAATTCAGACCGTCGTGCCTCAGCCCATATCGACGCAAGAGACCGGTGGCGCGGTTAAAACCGCTCGCGCCCCCGCGCCGCAGTCGCCATCAGCGTCATGCCCGGCGTCACGAACATAGTGACCCACGCATGTTCAATCGTCATTCAAGGCAACCGGCCGCCCAGCATTGCACTTGCGTGCATTTTCAGTCCACTATAAGGTGTATTTTTTATACTGCTTATGGTGGCTGCATGTGTATCCAAATCGGCTTGAACAGACGCCTTGGCCGCGCGGCCATCCGCGCAGACCGCGAACAGGTCGACGTTCGCCGGGCGACCATTCGTAAAATGGCAGACCATGATGGTTGAACAGCTTAACATCCTTGGTGGATTTGTGTCCGTTGGGTTTGCGACTGCCGTTATCGCGGGCATCCTCACCCTGGCCGCGCATGTCTTATTGAAGCGACTCCGTATCGAGCGCTTTTTCTGGCGGCCCATCCTGCTTGAACTCACACTTTTCCTGTCGTTCTGGTGGGGTGCGTCTATTCTGGCCGATCGTCTTTTACCCTCATTGATTGTACGTTGAGCATGAACCGTGAACATCTTAGCAAGGCATTTTCAACCTTTTTGCTGCTGATTATCGCAACGCTCGTAACCGTGGCGCTTTGGGTGCGCTATCAGGTCCAACCCACAACCCGCGACGGCAAGGTTGCGGCGGATATTGTCCAGGTCACCCCGGATGTCGGCGGCTGGGTCACCAGCGTTGCCGTGCAGGACAATGAGGCCGTTAAAAAAGGCCAGCCTCTGCTAACAATAGATCAGTCACGCTACCAGCTTGCCCTCAGCGCAGCCCAGGCGGCGCTGAACGGCCAGCAGATCGCCCTGGCGCAGGCCATACGTGACGACCGCCGCAACCATGCCCTGTCGGCCCTGGTTGATGTCGAAACCATCGAAAAAGGCACGGAAAAGGTCGGTTTATTGCAGAGCGCCGTGGCCAAGGCCAAGGCCGCGCTGGACCTCGCGCAGTTGAACCTCGACCGCACAACCCTGCGCGCGCCGGTTGATGGCGTTGTTTCTAATATGACCCTGCAACCAGGCGATTACCTGAGTGCTGGCAAGGAGGCTTTCGCGCTGGTCGATACAGATACGTTGCGCATCGAAGGCTATTTCGTGGAAACCAAAATTCCCGCCATCAATATTGGTGATAAGGCGGACATACGGCTGCTGGGTGTGGCCGGAATCATCCATGGGCATGTTGAAAGCATTGCCGGCGGCATTGTAAACCGCGAGCGCGATGCAAGCGCGAACATGCTCGATAATATTCAGCCGGAATATACCTACGTGCGCCTGGCCCAGCGTATTCCTGTCAGAATCGCTATCGACCAGGTTCCCAAAGGCATGCGGCTAATCGCTGGACAAACCGCATCGGTCGAAATTCTGCCACGTCCCGGTGAAACCACCGAGCAGAGGAGCTGGCCGTGGTAGGCCGCCAAATGCGGCGCCTGGCTGTGCCCCTTGCCGTATTGCTTCTGGCTGGTTGCACGGTGGGGCCCAATTACAAACGTTCCCGCTCGGCGGTTATTAACAACCCTGCCGCGCAGGCGGCGTTCCTTTCAGATAACAAGGCCACACAGATTGCAAATCCGCCTGATAATTGGTGGCATTTGTATAACGACCCAACGCTCGATACCTTGGTTCAGCGCGCCTTTGCCGCCAACACAAGCCTGAGGGTGGCACAGGCGAATCTTGAGAATGCCTACGCCTTGCTCGCGGCGGCCGAAGCCGGGCGGGAAGCCAGCGTTACCACCAGCGACTCCACGGATTATGGCCAGAGATCGGCGCAAGCTGTCTTGAGCAAAATCCCCGCGGCACAACTGGAGCGCTATCATGTCGGCATCACCGTTAGCTACGATGCCGATTTGTTCGGCGGCATCCGGCGCGGCATTGAGGCGGCGAACGACGACAGCGAGGCCGCGGCCGACGCACGTGACCTTGTGAAGGTCAGCGTTGCCGCTGAAACCACCCGAGCTTACGCCGATATCTGCGATGATGGCGACGAGCTTGCGGCGTTGCGGCACGCTATCGCGCTACAAAATCAATCACTGGCGTTTGTACGCCTGCTGCATGAAAATGGCCGCGCAACGAACTTTGATGTGGCCGCGGGGCAGGCCCAAATTGAGGCTCTGGAATCCAAACTACCTCCGCTGCAAGCCAAGCAGACCAACGCCGCCTATCGCCTCGCGGCGTTAATGGGCGAGCCGCCCGAGTCTTATGATCCAACGTGGCTAGCCTGCCAACAGCCACTGGTGGTGCACACCCTCCTTCCGGTTGGTGACGGGAAAAGCCTGTTGAGCCGACGGCCTGACGTGCGAGAAGCCGAGCGCCGCTTGGCCGCCGCCACCGCGCGTGTGGGCCAGGCCGAGGCTAAACTTTATCCAGACTTCAAGCTGGGCGGCGCCATAGGCTCGACCGGCGCCGCCTTCGATGCCTTCGCGCCTGTAACCAACCTCTTTAACATCGGACCATCGGTCAGTTGGGATTTGAACCAGAGCGCTATCCGCGCGCATATCGCCCAGGCCAAAGCCCAGGTGAAGGCCCGCCAGGCGGCGTTCGACGGCACAGTGCTGGCCGCATTGCAGGAAGCTCAGAGCGCGATCACTTCCTATCAATCCACGCTCGCGCAAACGACCAGCCTGACCGAAGCACGGAATTTTGACGCCCAGGTGGCTGCCAGCATGGCTGAACTGCAGAAGGGCGGTAAAGTGAACGCACTGGCACCGCTCAAAGCCGAACAATCACTCGCCGCAGCGGATGTAAGCTTGGCCAGCGCGCAGACAAGCGTCAGCCAAAGTCAGATCGCCTTGTTCTATGCACTGGGCGGCGGCTGGGGCGCATCCAGCCAAACCACGGCCCAGTCTGCCGCGCCCGCCAATTCAGCTCCAACCGCACCGTAGGCCCCATGCCAAACTTCCGCCTCAAGCTGTTTTCACCCATCCTGGCCGGCGCCACCTTGAACGATCGTCTGATCAACGGCCTGGGCGCGCTAATCGGCATCGGCCTGACCGGCTTGATCGGCGAGATGACATTTGGGGGAAACCCTGACCTACCACTTATCGTAGCGCCGCTTGGGGCGTCTTCTGTGCTACTGTTCGCCGTGCCCTCCAGCCCCCTGGCGCAGCCCTGGTCTATCATTGGCGGCAACACTCTGTCGTGTTTTTGTGGCATTATAGCCTACCGCTTGGTGCCGGATATTATGGTCGCTTCCGGAATCGCCGTCGGGCTTGCCATTATTGTCATGTCGTTAACCAAGTGCCTACATCCGCCGGGTGGCGCCGCCGCGCTCACCGCTGTTATTGGCGGCCCGGCCGTGGTGGCCCAAGGTTTCTCCTTCGCCCTCGTTCCAATGGCGCTCAATTCCGTAACTCTGGTTTTGTTGGGCCTTATTTTTCATAAACTACTGAAGCACAACTACCCGCACGTGCCACCAAAAGTCGTAAGCCCCGTGGGCACGAAGGATCCAGCCCCCATACTGCGCGCTGGATTTCATGTTGAAGATGTGGATGCGGCCCTGGCCGACATCGGCGAAGCTTTTGACATCAACCGCGGCGACCTTGATCAGTTGCTCCAGCGCGTTGAGCAGCAAGCGTTGCAGCGCACGCATGGCGAGTTAACCTGCGCGGATATCATGTCGCGCGATGTAATCACGATTACACCGCAAGACGATACCGAGACCGCCCACAGCTTACTGCTGGAGCATAACCTCCGTATCTTGCCGGTGGTCAGCACAACGGGAAGGCTACTTGGAACCATCGGGCTGCGGGAGATCACGCCGCAGAGCCGGCAGGTGGCCGAGGTGATGGTGCCGGCTTTAACCGCCAGCCCAAACACACCAGCTTTCAGTCAAATCGGAAGGTTGGCGGACGGGAGGACCCGCGCCATAATCGTCCAGGATGAAGCCGAGCGGGTTGTTGGTCTGTTATCGCAAACAGATTTGCTGGCCGCCGCCGCAAGGGTACTGCCCTTAGCTGAAGCGGCCAAACGCTGAAGCGCGGGTACGAACATGGCTAGAAAACGCAGGACATCGTCTTGAAACGAGTGCATTTTTATAGAGGCTGGTTGACCATTTAACCGGTTTTGGAATGCCAAACACCTGATCTTGTGGCCCAGTGGCAGCCGATATTTCCGTGCACGGTTAAACATGTTTGGTTTGGACATACCTGCAAGGCGTGCGGTCGCAACAGCAACGGCTCTGCCGTCAGAAGCCGGCGCGGTAACGCGGGGCGGCTCTTGCTCATTATATCGCCGAGGCCGAGGGCATCCAGCACCTGGAAAAAATTCTCTGCCTCCTGCTTGGACACGCGTGTCATTCCACAAGGGGGCGCCAGCATGCAAGGTTCCGCAGTCCAAGAGATCAACCTGCCATTCAGTGTGGCGCACCAGTTGACCCATATCGATTTCGACAATCTGGTCTGGTCGGCCCGATGCCGCCGCTAGGGCCGCGAAGGCTCTGCACAAAACCCGCCCCAGCCAGATCGCTCACCACCTCTGTCAAGTGAAGCGAAGAGATACCGTGCACCCACACGATCTCGCCGATCGAACACCCCCGGTTCTCGCGGGTCGCCAAGTAGAGCATCACCCTGACAGCGAAGTCGGTAAAACACGTCAGCCGCATAGCAATCTCGGACAATAGATGCATATCACTTGCATGTTTTTCGGCTTCACTGTAAACATGCATTATTAATACATCTTTTGGCCAATTATCATGTCTCCCGATAAAGACCTCGATGAAGCTAGTCTGACTGCGCTGGTGCCGCGTTTTTATGCACGGGTCCGGCAAGACGAGGCGCTTGGCCCAGTGTTCAACACGGCCATTACCGATTGGCCGGAGCATTTGCAGAAACTGGCTGCCTTTTGGTCTTCGGTCATGCTCAGCACGGGCCACTATAAAGGCCAGCCTTTACCCGCGCATTTGCGCCATCAGGCGCAGATCACGCCAGACATGTTCGCGCGCTGGCTGGCTCTTTGGGAAGAGAGCGCCACGCAATGCCTGCCGCCGCAGCATGCCGCCGCAGTTGTAAAAAAGGCGCAGCTCATTGCCTCCAGCCTGCGCATGGCCCTGTTCCGAGCCTTGCCGCCACACACCGGCGGTCTCGCCCCGGCCAACGCATCGACCCGGCCTTAATCCGCCACTTTCTACAAATCCGATAACCCAAGGGAATCTTCGCATGCTCACACCCGACCAGACCGCCATCATCAAGGCTACCATTCCTATCCTGGAAACAGGGGGCGAGGCTCTGACGACTTATTTCTACAAGATCATGCTCGATGAATATCCCCAGGTCCGCCCGCTTTTCAATCAGGCACACCAGGCCAGCGGCGCCCAGCCGCGCGCCTTGGCCAATGGCGTGCTGATGTATGCAAGGAACATCGACAAGCTCCAGGAGCTCGGCCCGCTT
>JAKAZY010000022.1 GCA_021826425.1 Pseudomonadota bacterium | reverse complement strand
GGGCGCAATTGGGCGTTTTGGCGGATTCCGTTCGGCTTTGATTTCCTTCGCAATCGAGGTTGTGGGGTTAGTGTTGTTGTGGCTGGCGCCCATACCGCCAGTGGCGTTGCTGGGCGCCTCGCTGGCTGGTGTTGGGTTTTCCCTCATTTTCCCGGCCCTGGCGGTGGAGGCGCTGCAGCTGGTGGCACCGGGCAGCCGGGGTGCGGCAATCGCCATCTACACCGTGTTCCTGGACGTGGCGCTGGGGCTAACCGGCCCCACCGCCGGCCTGCTGGCCGGGCATTTCGGCTATCCGGCCGTGTTCCTGGCCGGGAGCGTGATTGTGCTGGCTGCGCTGGCGCTCACCTGGCGGATACGAAGCCTGGTGCTGGCCACTACGGCGCGCCCGGTGCGGGAACAAGTTTAAGGCCGGGGTTCAATGCCTCGGACCAATATGTCCACGAGCCGTTCGGCAATCTCGCCAGGCGGCAATTCACCCTCCGGGTTCTGCCAGCGGGCGGACCAGTTCAATGCGCCAACGAAAGCGAAAGCGGTCAGTTTCACGTCGGAGATTTGGGCCGAGCCGTCATTCGCCGCCTCTTGCACGAAGCTGCGCAGCGCCTGGTCAATCTCGCGCTTCAAGGCCCGGAACCGCGCCCGGCTTTCCGGTGCAAGGGCTTCGTCTCCAGTGCGGATCACACAGCGCCCGAAATCGTCCATGATAACCTGCGCATAGCGGCGAAGAAAGATTTTCAGCCGGTCCAGCCCGGTGCCCTGAAGTGCCGCCGCTTCCTCGGCTGCTTCGCGCAGGCGCTTCAGCCCGATGCGTAGGCATTCGAACAGCACCTGATCCTTGGTGCCGAGATAATGGTAGATCAGTGGCTTAGAGATGCTGAGGCTGGAAGCGACATCATCCAGCGACGTGGTGTGGTAGCCGCGTTGGTTGAACATGCGCACCGCGGCGCGCAGCACGGCGTCGCGCTTGGCGGCGCGTCCCTGCTCGCGTTCCTTCGTATTGCGGAAGGGGGTTTGGGGGGCTGATTTGTCCATCGGCTAGCGCAATTCGTCTATTTTTACCGCCAGGTTGTCTATCGCTCGGATAGTGCTTCGGCTGCACGCCAAAAATCCAGCGTGGCGGCCAGGGTCTCGTGGATCGGTATGCGCGGGCTCCAGCCAAGGCGCTGCTGGGCGCGGGCAGTATCCATCCGTGTTTCGGGAATTTCCGAGGGGCGTTGTTTCGCCGGGTCGGCTTCCACGCGGATGCGCGCCTTGGACAGGCCAAGCAGGATTTCAAGCAGATCGCCGATGCGCTGGGTGGTGCCGGTGCCGATGTTGAGGATTTCGCCGGGTACGGGGTCTGGCAAGGTCAGCGCGCTGGCATAGGCAGCGCAGATATCCCGCACGTCCAGAAAATCGCGTCTGGCGTCGAGATTGCCTGTGGTGAGCACTGGTGGTTGCAACCCTGCCTCGATATGCCCGATCTGTTTGGCGAAGGCGGGTACAACGAAATCTGGCGTTTGCCCCGGCCCGGTATGGTTGGCAGGGCGCAGGCGCAGCAGTTTTAGCCCTGGCAGCGCGGCGAGGGCTGCCTCCGCCGCGGCTTTTGTCTTGGCATAAGGGGTGAGGGGTGCGGGTGGCGTTTCCTCTGTCACCGGTGTCGGGTTGAGAAAGGCTGAGCCATAGACTTCCGCGCTGGAGACGAAGACGAACCTGCAGGCGGGAGCGTGGGTGAGGACAGCTTCTGCAAGGTTCAGCGTGCCCTGCACGTTCACCGCCCAGGCATGTTCTGGCGCGCGGGCGGCCTTGGCGGGGGCCGAGACGGCGGCCAGATGCAGCAACGCATCCGGTTTTGTGGAGGCGATCAGCCTGGTTGTGGCCGCCTGCTCGGTGATATCGAACGCCGGGGCCAGAACCTCAACTTCCGGCGCATTTTCGCGCAGGTGGCGCCGCATATGTTCGCCCACGAAGCCGCTGGCGCCGGTGAGCAGGAGCCGGGTCATGTCCGCGTGTGCCGTCGCAGATCAGCCTCGACCATCTCCGCGGCCAACGCCTCCAGCGTGATCTCCGGCACCCAGCCAAGCCTTTCACGCGCCTTGGTGGCGTCGCCCTTCAGGCAATCTACCTCAGCGGGGCGGAAAAACGCCGGGTTGACCCGCACATAATCCTGGTAGTTAAGCCCGGCATGACCGAAGGCGAGTTCGCAGAATTCGCGGATTGTAGCACTGCGCCCGGTGGCCACCACATAATCGTCCGGTGTTTCTTGTTGCAGCATCAGCCACATCGCCTTCACATAATCCCGCGCATGGCCCCAATCGCGCGATGCCTCGAGATTGCCAAGCTCCAGATGCGGGCTCAGCCCGAGCTTGATCCGCGCCACCCCGTCGGTGATCTTGCGGGTCACGAACTCGATTCCGCGCAGCGGGCTTTCATGGTTGAACAAAATACCCGAGGAGGCGTGCATGCCAAAGCTCTCGCGGTAGTTTACCGTGATCCAGTGCGCGGCGAGTTTTGAGACCGCATAGGGGCTACGAGGATAGAATGGCGTGTTTTCATTTTGCAACGGCGCCTGGATTTTCCGTACATTTCCGAAGACGATGCCTGGTAGAAACGCGACTTCAGTTCCAGCAGTCGGATCGCTTCCAGCATGTTGAAGGCGCCCATCCCGGTAACCTCGCCGGTGAGAATCGGCTGCTGCCAGGAGAGCGCCACGAAGCTTTGCGCGCCAAGATTATACACCTCCTCCGGCTGCACCTTGCCCAGCACACGGATGAGGCTGGAGAGGTCGGTCAGATCGCCATCGATCAACTCGACATCCCGTTCCAGTCCGAGCCAACGCAAACGCTCGCTCGCTTTCTCCCCATTCGAAGACCGCCGCACCAGCCCAACCACCCGGTAGCCCTGCTGCAGCAGCAATTGCGCGAGATAGGCGCCATCCTGACCGGAAATGCCGGTGATCAACGCGGTTTTCATGGCCGATTTAGCTTTGCTTATGATGGTCATTTCGCTACCCAACCGCTGTCTTCTTGTTTCCAGTAGGTGAGGCTGTGGCCAGCCTCCTTGGCAATGCGCCAGCGTTGCCGGGCAGCCAGAACCTCAGCCTCGTTATTGCCATCGAACAGGTCAAACAAGCGGTTAAAGCCTTCGGGCAACGTTTCCATGCCACCGACGTGAAACAGGAAACGCGCCCCGGCGGGGTTTTCCCGGCCCGTGGTTAAATAAACCGGCTGCCATTCAGGGTACGGTGTTTGTGCGGTGCCATGCGGCAGCCATTCAGCCTGCCACAGAGCATCATCCAAAGCCGCCATCTGGCGTTCATCGGCACAAACCACCACCGCCTTTTCCCCCGCCGCCAGGGTGCGGCAGAGAAGTGCGGGCAGGGCCGCGTTCAGCCCGGTCCGGGTGAGGTGGTAGAATCCGATCTCGCTCATTTCAAAAGTTCACCCCAGCCCCAGGGCCATCGCAACGCTCTGGGCCACATGACGGAAGCTGGCAGCCACGGCGCTGTCAGGCTCCAGCGCCGTTACCGGCTTGCCCACATCTCCGGCTTCGCGCACGCCCAAATCCAGCGGAATTTCGCCAAGGAAGGGCACGCCCATCTTCCCCGCCTCCGCCCTGGCCCCGCCATGGCCGAAAATCTCAGCCCGATGGCCGCAATTGGGGCAGCAGAAATAAGACATGTTTTCCACCACGCCGAGGACCTTGATGCCTACCTGCCCGAACATCTGCACGCCGCGGCGTGCATCCATCAGCGCCAGATCCTGCGGGGTGGAGACGATCACCGCGCCGGAGGGTTTTGCCTTCTGCGCCAAGGTAAGCTGCGCATCGCCGGTGCCAGGCGGCATATCGACCACCAGAATATCGAGTGCGCCCCAATTTACTTGGCCGAGCAACTGGTTGAGCGCGCCCATCACCATCGGGCCGCGCCAGACCATCGCCTTGTCTTCCGGCACCATGAGGCCGATGGACATCGCCTTGATGCCGAAGGCGACCAATGGCTGCATCAGGTTGTTCATAATCGGGGGCTTGCCGCTCAGCCCCAGCATTTTCGGCAGTGAGGGGCCGTAGATATCGGCGTCCAACAGGCCGACATTCAGCCCGCGCTGGGCCAACGCTACGGCCAGGTTCACCGCCACGGTGGATTTGCCGACACCGCCCTTGCCGGAGGCCACTGCGACGATGTGCTTCACATCCGGCAGCAAAGGCGGCTCCTGCGCCGGCTTGGCGGGCGTGGCGGGCTGGCCGGAATGGGCTGTCAGCACCACGGCGGCCGATTGCACGCCGGGGATGGCTTTCAGCCTCGCCTCTATATCCCGCCGCAAGGGCTCCAGCGCCGCGGCTTCCTCCCGCGTGGCGCGCAGGCTCACCTGCACAAGGCCATCCTGCACATGCACGCCATCTATCCGGCGGCCGATATTAAACGGGGCGAGGGCTTCACGAATTTCTGCTTCAGTCATGACACAGAGATAGAACAGCCAGCCCCTCTTGCGAAGATCACCAACCATCGCCACTCTCGCCCCATGAAGTTTCTGGCGCGCGCGCTTCCTGCTCTGTTCCTGTTTGCCGGTCCGGCGGCGCATGCCGCGGACCTGCCGCCGCCGTTGGCGGACCTTGCCGCCAAAGTGGCACCGGCCGTGGTCAGCATCGCCTCGATGGCGCCGGATACCGGCAATTCATCGCCGGATGGCGATGGTGGCGGGGACGGCTCCAGCGCTTCTAATCCCACCGCTGACACTCCCGGCGATGCCGCCAGCACCGTGGTGCCGCCGCCCAAAACCATCGAATCGCTGGGCTCGGGCTTCGTCTTCGATCCTTCGGGATACATACTTACCAACAACCATGTGGTGAACGGCGCCAGCAACGTCACCGTGACCTTCCCTGATGGCACGGTCTACCCTGCTATCATCGCCGGGCGGGATGCTGATGCGGACCTCGCGGTGCTGAAGATCAATGCCGGGCACAAGCTACCCTTCGTGCAGTTCGGAGACTCCACGCAGATGCGCGTGGGGGACTGGGTGCTGGCCGTGGGAAACCCGTTCGGGATGCCGGGCACCAATACCGCTGGCATCATCAGCGCCCTGCACCGGCGGATCGGCGATACCAAATTTGATGATTTCATCCAGACTGACGCAGCCATCAACAAGGGCAATTCCGGCGGGCCGCTGTTCAATCTGCAAGGGCAGGTGATCGGGGTGAATTCGGCGATTTATGCGCCAACCGGCACCTCCGACGGGATCGGCTTTTCTATTCCGTCCGCCATGGCCGAACCGGTGGCCGAGGCGCTGGCGCATGAGGGCAAGATGAAGCGCGGCTGGCTGGGTGTAGCGACCGAAGAGGTAACACCGGACATCCAGGCGGCGTTGAAATTGCCCGGCACCAAGGGCGCGTTGGTGGGCGCGGTTTCAGCGGACTCCCCGGCCAGCGGAATATTACAGCCGGGGGATGTGATTACCGCGCTGGGCGGCGCTGCCATCGACAATCCGCGGGCTTTGTCTATCCGCACCGCGGAATTTCAGGTTGGGCAGAGTGTTGAGGTGGCGTTCATACACAACGGGGCGGCACAGCAGGCGCACCTCATGCTCACCGCTCCGCCGCCCGCGCACGATGACAATATCGCCCAGAAGCAGGAACCGCCGTCTGGCCCGGTGCGGCTGAGTGCCTATGGGTTGGGGCTGGCGGGCCAACCGGCAGCGGATGGCGTTTCCATTACGTCCAGCACCGGCCCGGCCGCGAAGGCGGGCATTGTGGCGGGAGATGTGATCGAGCAGGTGAATGGTGTTGCCGTTGCCACCGCGCCGGATGTGCAGAAGCAGGTTGGGGGGCTAGGCGGTGATCCGGCGGTGTTCCTGATCAGCGGCGCCATGCCGGATGGGAACAACCCAGGGCCGCGCTGGGTGCCGGTTAAGCCCACCAGATAGCCCGCAAGCGGCCCTATTGCGGCAGTCGGACAAAATTACTAATGGCTCTTGCGAGCTTTACGTCCTTTTCTGTCAACCCGCCCGCGCTGTGGGTGGAGAGTGAGATGTGCACCTTATTGTAGGAATTCGACCAGTCCGGATGATGGTCGGCCTTTTCAGCCAGCAAGGCCACATGCGCCATGAATGAGAAGGCTTCCGCGAAGTTTTTGAAGGTGAAATCCTGGGAGATGGATTTGCCGTTCGGACTCAACTGCCACGTCGCGGGGAGAGCCTTGAGTTCCTCCGGTCCAAGAAGTTTGGACATGGCTCTGATCCTTTCCTGCTATGGTTGAGCCTGTATGCTGCGCCTGCGACGGCGCTGCCGCAAGGTTCAAACGCGTTTCCAAAGCCCGGGCCCCAGAGCCCATCGAAAGTCCGTGCTGCCTCCTGACACATTGATGAGAGCCTGCTTCACACCTCAAGCTGGATTGCGCCGCCACTCAACTTGAACCAATCAGGCTCTAACCTTGGATCAATCGGGTAAGACCGGCCTCGGTCGCGATGGCGTGCAGGGGAAGGTCGGTCGGCTCGGTAGGGATGCGCTCCATTGCCTGCACGGCATAGGCGCAGCCCAGCCGGAAGGCATCGGGCAGGGCGGCCAAAGTACGATCGTAATAGCCGCCGCCATAGCCAAGGCGGTTTCCGTTCGCATCAAAGGCCAGAAGCGGGATCAGCAGAAAATTGGGAGTGATGGCAAGCGTGTCCGGGTGTTGGGTTTTGTACCTGCCCGGCAGCATGTGCGTCGAGGGTGTCCAGCTCCGGAAGATCAATGCCTGGCCAGGCGGCGGGGTTTCCGGCAACGCCAGATGCTGGCCGCGTGCGTGCAGCGCATGCAGCAACGGCAAAATGTCGATTTCGCCGCGCATGGGGAAGAAGCCGCCGACCACCGCATTGCTTGGAATGATGCCGCTGGCCAGCACGTGTTTTGCCAGGTCCTGGCCCAATAACGGATTCTGGGTTTCGCGCCGGGCCAGCATCAGGCGCCGCATAGCTGCCTTCTGCAGAGCCGTGGTTTCGCTCATGGCGTGGTAAGGCGGAATTCGATGCGCCGGTTCTGTGCGTAATCTGCCGGGGTATTGCCGGTAGCGATCGGGTTGTTGGCGCCCATGCCGGAAGTGACGAGCCTGTTTTCAGGCACGCCGTCGGCAATCAGCAAGTCAAGCACCGCAAGTGCGCGCGCGGCGGATAGATCAAAATTTGATTTATACGGCCCCCCTTTGATCGGCTGCGCATCGGCATAGCCATCCACTGAAAGCACCCAGTTCACGTTGGCGGGGATCTTCGCGGCGATCTCCTTCACCGCGTTTGCCACCTGCGCGATCTCCGCTTTGCCTGCCGGCGTGATGGTGGCGCCATCCAACGGAAACAGCACATCGCTTTCGAAAACAAAACGATCTCCCACCACCTTGATGTTCTTCTCACCTTGCAGGCTTTGCGACAGCGTCTTGAAAAAAACGCTTTGATATTGCTGCAACTCCTCAACCTTGCGGGCCAGAGCCTCGTTGAGCTGCTTACCCAGATCGGTGATCTGCACGTGGTCTTTCGCATCGGCGGTTTGCGCCGCATCCAGCGCCACCTGCAATGCGGCAAGCTGTGAGCGAAGTGCTGCCATCTGCTGGTTGAGCAGCGCGATCTGCGCCGCATCCTGCTTGTTCAGTGTCTGCGCGCTGGTGAGCTGCGATTGCAAATCGCCGCCATCGGCTGTTTGCAGCGCGGCGATTCGCCCGGCGGCCGAAGCGGCTTCGGCCTGCGCATCTGAAAGCTGGTTCTGAAGGGATGTCTGTGAAGTCTGCAGGCCGGAGATGGTGGTGTTCGCCGTGGAAAGCTGTTGATTGAGACTGGCGTTTGTTGCTTGCGCGGTGGCAAGCTGTGCGTTCAGCGCCGCAAGTTCCTGCGTCAGTGTGGTGTCTTTTGAACTCTCCATCGAGAGACTCTGAGTTAGCTCGGCGATCTGCTCTTTCAACTGGCTGATCGTGTTGTCCGATCCGGTCAGAGCTGTGGACAGGAACGCCTCGGCCAGCACGAACACCAGCAGCACGAAGATGGTGACCATGAGCAATGTGGAAAGCGCATCCACATAACCTGGCCAGGC
The DNA here is from genome assembly GCA_021826425.1 of Pseudomonadota bacterium. Lineage (GTDB taxonomy): Bacteria > Pseudomonadota > Alphaproteobacteria > Acetobacterales > Acetobacteraceae > Acidocella. The sequence goes on along the minus strand of JAKAZY010000022.1, from coordinate 13,071 downwards.
TTCCAGCCCGTTGCCGCCGCTGCCGCGCTTGCGGCTCATGCTCTGGGCTCATCAAGCCGCGCCGAGAGGGTGCGGGTGAGAAGACGCAGATCGTTGCGAAGATCGCTGATACTCTGGGTGCGGCTGTGCTCGCTTTCCGCCATGAAGCGGTTCAGCAGCAATTCGATATTCCGCAGATGCGCACGAGAGACATCGTCGCCGCTGCTCTTGGTATCAGAGAGCCTGGCCAGCACTGGCGACAGTGCGATCTGCGTGTTTGCAACCTTTTCCATGAGCTGGTGCTGCAGGCGCAGGGTATCACCGAGATCAGCCATGCGGTCCGCCAATGTATGTAGGGCATTATTGCTCTGTGTCCGCCCTTCCTCGCTGCGGGTGAGCACGCGCTGGAGCTGATCCATGTTCTCGGCTGTCTGTTCCAGCAAGGCTTGCACATAGGCGGGCACGCTGCCTTCGCCATCGCCCGCCAGCGCGCCGCTGCCAAGCCTGGTGAGGGTGGCCAGCCACTCCTCCAGCTCGTTAAAAAACCGGTTCATCGCCTGCCCGGCGGTGAGATCCAGAAAGCCCAGCACCAGGGCGCCGGAAAGGCCGAACATGGACGCGGAGAATGCCGTACCCATCCCCGCCAGCGGCTTGGCGAGGCCAGCTTTCAACTGGTCGAACATTGCGTTCACATCTCCGCCGCCGGTCAGGCTCATGCCGTTGATGACTTCCGCAACAGAAGAAACCGTGTGCAGCAATCCCCAAAATGTGCCGAGCAGACCGAGGAAGATCATGACGCCGGTGATATAGCGCGAAAGCTCGCGCGATTCGTCGAGCCGGGAGGAAACGCCGTCCAGGATTGTGCGCATGGACTGGCCAGAGAGGGTGATGCGCCGTTCGCCATCGGCGCGGCCGTGCAGCATGCGCGCCATGGGTGCCAGCAGGGTAGGTGGGGCTGCTTCTACCAGCTTCTGGCGGTTGCGGCGGAATTCCTCCACCCAGGCCGCTTCCGGGTAGAGCCGCTGCACCTGCCGGATGTTCCAGAATACGCCGAAGACCTCGACTGCAAAGATGACCGAGTTGATGACCGGATTGGCGATGAAGAAATGCGCCAGCGTGGGCGAGAGTGCGGCAGCGCCGCCGTAGACCACCATGCAGAACAGGATCATCCGGATGAGAAAGCTTGTCGGCTTGGTCATGGCGCGGCACTGGCTCCGATCTGGGCTTGGTTGTCGTCGGTACCGGGCACGCTGCCGACGGCACGCGGGATGATCTTCTGTGCTGGCACGCCGCAGGCGATCAGCGCATCGCGGATCGCAAAGGCGCGGTTCATCGAAAGCCGCATGGCGCCGGATGGATCGTTGGGGTCGGCGGGGGCGCGGGCAATCACTGGTATCTTTAAGCTGGCCGTGCAGAACGGCTTTAGCGCCCTGGTGGCATCGGCGGGCAGGGCATAGCTGCCGACCCCGAACTCGATGCGCGCGACGGGCGGGGTCACGGGTTTGGGTGACGCTGGCGGATGTGCAGGTTTAGAAATCAGTGGAGGAACAGCATGCGGTTTCGCAGGGGGGGTGATTGTTTCTGGCTTGGCATGGTGGTCGTGATGTATGGCTGCTCTGGGCACGGGTGGTCTTGCCATGGCGGTCACGGCTTTAGCCGCTGGAGCGGTCGGCGCCAGCCCCTCCAACGGCCCCAATGCAGCCGGATTCACCGTCACCTGCGCAAAACCACAGGCCGGGATGAGTGCCACGAGACCGAAAAGCCAGAGCGAAGTCTTCACGTCTGGCAACCTAGCCTCAACCCCGCTTGGCCGCCAGACCGTCCTGCACGAGTTCCAGCAGCTTGGGGTGGAGATTGGTGTTACCCGCCACCACCACATTGTCGATATTATCTTTGCCTTCGCCGTCGGTGGCGTAGCCGCCCGCCTCGCGGACGATGAGCATGCCCGCCGCGATATCCCAGGGTTTGATGCCCATTTCCCAGTAGCCGTCATATCGCCCGGCCGCGACCCAGGCAAGATCGAGTGCAGCGGAGCCGAAGCGCCGTACACCAGCTGTTGCTGGCATTAACGAGCCCAGCGTACGCGCAAAGGCAAGACGGTTGCTGTCCGAGGTAGCGGCAAAGGGGATGCCAGTGGCGAACAAGGCGGTGTGCAGTTCCCGCCGGCCTGAAACGCGCAGGCGCTTGTCGTTGAGATAGGCACCAACACCTTTCTCCGCCCAGAACATTTCTCCATTTACCGGGCAATAAACGATGGCGGCGTTAATTTCGCTGTTTCCGTCTGGCAAACGTCTCTCCAGCGCGATGGAGATTGCCCAATGTGGAATGCCGTGCAGAAAGTTGGTGGTGCCGTCCAGCGGGTCCACAATCCACCGCCAAGCCCATTTATCCGAGCCGGAGGCGCCGCTTTCCTCCATCAGGAAGCCATAGCCGGGGCGAGCCTTTTCCAACTCCTCGCGCAGTGTCGCTTCGGCGCGCATATCAGCCTGGCTCACGAAATCCCCAGGCCCCTTCACCGAGACCTGAAGGTTCTCAACCTCCATGAAATCGCGCAGCAGGCGCTTCGCCGCCTTGTTGGCAGCGTTCTGCATTACCGTCATATGCGCGGAAAGGCGTGGCATCATGGCGAAACAATCCTTTAAACAAAAAGCCGGGCGGCGGGTCGCCCCATCCGCCCGGACAAATCCCTCTTAAAGCCGGGCAATCAGCCTTTGGCGCGTTCCACGTAAGAGCCATCCTCGGTACGCACGACAATGCGCTCGCCAGCCTCGATGAAAGGCGGCACCAGAGTTTTCACGCCGTTGGAGAGTTTTGCGGGCTTGTAGGAGGACGAGGCGGTCTGCCCCTTCACCACCGGGTCTGCTTCCACCACTTCCAGCGTGGCGTGCGGCGGCAGAGTGATGCCGACCGGATCGCCTTCAACCAGTGCCACGGAAACGGGCATGTTATCCTGCAGGAAGGGCGCAGAATCTCCAAGAATCGTGGTGGGCACCATGAACTGTTCGAAGGTTTCGGGGTCCATCAGCACCAGGTTGTCACCATCGGTGTAGGAATATGTATAGTCCCGGTCCTCGGTGGTCAGGCGCTCCACGGTATCGGCGGTGCGCCAGCGCTCATTGGTTTTGTTGCCGGTTTTCAAGTTGCGCATTTCCACCTGGATGAAGGCGCCGCCCTTGCCGGGGGTGATGATCTGCTGCTTCAGCACGGTCCAACGATTGCCTTCGTGCTCGATGACCTGGCCGGCGCGGATAAGGTTAGCCTGCTGCTTCATAAAACTGCCTTGCGGATTGAATACTGAATGATCGTGAGGCCGGGGCTTACGCCGCCCAGGCGCGGGAGGCAAGGGTTTTGGCCGCAGAGCTGATTGCCTGGCGCGATCGAGCTTGAAACGGTCGCGCTTGAGCGCCCCGGCCTGCGCCCCGCGCGGAGTGGTAAATGGCGCGTTCATCTTCGGCCGTCGCGATTAACGCTCCGTTCACCGTGTCGGGATTAGGCTTGGCACAATCTCAAGTCGTAGACATGCCGCAAAACGGGGCAATTTGTGAGGATCATCCCCGATGGATTCCGAGTTTCAGGAGGTTGCGCGGCGTATTTCGAAGGCAGGTTGCGCGCCGCTTCTGGCCTTGCCTGCCGCTCTTGCCCTCCACGCGCCCGCCATGGCGCAGACGATGATCAACACCAGCCAGACGATCGGCTTGTCGCTGGATGGGCTTGCCGGGCCGGTCGAGATCGCCTCTGGCGTCAGCATCAATTCCAGCGGAACCGCCGCCATCAGCGCCAACCTGCCGGCACAGCTCGCCAATGCCGGGCAGGTGCTGGACTCAGCGGGTATCGGCATCGCGCTGGGCCAGGGCGGCGTGGTGACGAATACCGGGCTCATCAATGCCGGCAGCTATGGTGTGCGCACGGCGGGGGCCGGCGCCACCGTCACCAATTCGGGGCAGATCGGCGCTGGAGATGACGGGGTCAGCCTCAACCGTGGCGGTGCGGTGACAAATACCGGTTCGATTTTTGGCGCGCATATGGGCGTTTACACCGGTAACGGGCTGGGGGTGGTGGAGAACAGCGGCACCATTTCCGCCCGCACGGGCGATGCTGTTTCGCTTTATTCCGGCGGAACCCTTACCAACACTGCCGCGGGGGCGCTGTTGGGCGGGTACTCGGGGCTTTACGCAGGCGGCAGCGGCTCATCCATCAGCAATGCCGGGCTTATCAGCGGGCCAGTTTTTGGCGCCTATCTGATGGGCGATTCCACCATCAACAATAGCGGTGCCATCGCGGGTGGTACCGATGGTATCATCGACATCGGCCAGGGCGGCACGGTGGGCAATACCGGGGTGATCCATGGTGGCCAGGCGGGGGTGCAATTCGCCAGAGGCGGCAGCCTGGACAATGCTGGCACCATCACCGGCGGCGTGGTGGGCGTGAAGCTTGGCAAAGCCAGCGTGCTCACCAACGAGGCGGGCGGCGTCATCTCCGGCGGGTCGGCCGGTGTGGTGGCGGGGGCGGGGGATGTCATCTTCAACGCCGGCAGCATTGCCGCCAGCGCTGGGGGCAACGCCATCAGCCTTACGGGTGGGGCGAGCAGCGTAACGCTGGAAACCGGCTCGCAGATCGTCGGCATCATCGCCGGCAACGGCACCGCCAGCACAATCAATCTGGCCGGGCATGGCAGCCTCTCGGGAGATATCACCGGCTTGCATACGGGGCAGGTCAACATCCAGCAGAACGCCGTTTGGACCGTGAGCGGCAACTGGGCCGCCCGGCAGGTGGTGAATGCGGGCACGCTCACGGCTGGGCTGGTCGGCACGCCGCTCACCATCGAAGGTGATTATACCCAGACCAGCGCTGGCACGCTGCGCGTGGTGGTAACACCGCAGGGCATGAGCCAGCTGTCCGTCACCGGCGCGGCGCATCTTGCGGGCACGCTGGCTTATGTGCTCTCGCCGGGCACCTACCAGCCGGGCAGCTACAGTTTTCTCACGGCGGCAGGGGGTGTGAGCGGAAATTTTTCTGCTGTGCAGGTGAGCACGGCCTCCCAGCATAGCCGTATCTCAAGCAGTTTGCCCGCTGGCGGGGTCGCGGCTGCCGTCGTGCAGGCGCCTGCGAGTGCCGCCGCGTCGCCCGGGCTCGTGCTCTCGGTGCAGCAGGCCATGGTGGTTGCCCCGCCGGATAACGCGGTGTTTGCCGATACCGGGCAGGCTTTGGCGCTGTCAGGCGCGGCTTCGGGCCAGGCCCTGCTGGCGAGGGCTGATGAGCATAGCGGCACTCCCTGCGCCCCCCCCGGCAGCCTTGGCCAGTCAGCAGGGCAAAGGTGCTGCCAATGTGGCGGCGGTGCTGGCCGACGGGCTGTGCGGCATGGGCGGCTGGCTGCAAGCCACCGGCAGTGATCTCTCGGCAGACAATGCCTATGATGCGCACGGCGGCGGGTTTCTCGCCGGGCTGGACCGTGCGGTTGGCCCCGGCCGGGTTGGCGTGGCGGTGGGCTATGACGCGCTGAACCTGAAGGATGCGGCTGGCGGCAAGGCGTTTCTGGGCACCGTGCGGTTTGGCCTCTATGGCGGACTGGATACAGGCCACATCGCGCTGAGCGCGGCGCTGATGGACGGGCTGGTAAACACCAGCACCACCCGCGCCACGGGTGCGGGCGGTGCCGAGGCAAACGGGCATGGCAATGTGCTCTCTGCCGCGTTGCAGCTTGCCCTTCCCGTTTCCGCCAGGGGCGCGGTGTTTCGCCCGGTGGCGGGGCTGGAGATCACGCGGTTTTCCCTGAGCGGGTTGAACGAAGCTGCCGCCGCCCAAGCCTTGGCGGTGCGGACCGGGGCGGTGAGCGGTGTTTATGTGGCACCCTATCTGCGCCTTACCGTCACGCGCGGCTTCATCACTGCGCAGGGGCTGGAGATTACGCCGAGTGCCACGCTGGGGCTAATTGTAAACGCCACCAACCCTGGTGTATCTGTAGCTGTGACCGCGCAGGACGGCACCGGGTTCAACGCCGCACCGTTGCAGCTCTCGCCGGTGGCTGGCGAGGCGGGGCTGGGGCTGGCGATTGGGCGGGGCAATTGGCGCCTCACCGCCCGTTATGGCGCCACCCTGGCCGGCAACTGGCACGCGCAAAGCCTGGAAGGTGGGTTGCTGGTGAAGTTTTAGAGCCTGATGGGTTCAAGGCAGATAATTACTGCTCTGAGAGCGTTCCGCTTTTAGCTGAACGCTCTCATTTTATGTTTGAGCGAGCCATTTCATGCAGTTATCCTGGCGCTGCCGCGTCAATCCAAATGCATATTGCTCTAGAGCCGGATGATTTTAGATCGAATCACGGGAGAGATCCGCTCTAAAATCTGAATCCGCCTCTAAAACAATGAGATAAAGGACGATTCAGACTTCAGGCTCGCGCGTAAAGTGAGCGAACCTAAAGTCATCGTGCTCTACAGTCGGTGCGTGTCCCGCCCGTTGCGGGTGATCAACCCCGCCGGTGAGGTTGCGTGCCGGGCTGTCTGATAAGCCCGGCATCCGCAAAAAACCCTTCCGCGAACGGGCCGCGGAAGGGTTGGCGGGTTCTGCCGGAAAGCGGTGCGTCAGCCCCGCTTGTCGACCGGCACGTAATCGCGCTGCGGAGCGCCGGTATAAATCTGCCGAGGGCGGCCGATGCGGTTGGAGGGGTCCTCGATCATTTCTTTCCACTGGCTGATCCAGCCCACGGTGCGCGCCAGCGCGAAGATCGGCGTGAACATGGTGGTGGGAAAGCCCATCGCGCTCAGGATGATGCCTGAATAGAAATCCACATTCGGATAGAGCTTGCGGGAGACGAAATAATCGTCCTCCAGCGCGATCTTCTCCAGCTCCATCGCCAGATCCAGCGTGGGCGAGTTCTTGATGCCAAGCTCGCCAAGCACCTCGTAGCAGGTTCGCTGCATAATCTTCGCGCGCGGGTCGTAATTCTTGTACACGCGGTGGCCAAAGCCCATCAGCTTCACGTTGGAGTTCTTATCCTTCACCTGGGCAATGAACTCGGGGATGTTGTCCTTGTGGCCGATTTCGGCCAGCATCTTCAGCACCGCCTCGTTGGCGCCGCCATGGGCGGGGCCCCAGAGCGAGGCGATACCTGCCGCGATGCAGGCAAAGGGATTGGCGCCGGTGGAGCCGGAAAGCCGCACGGTAGAGGTGGAAGCATTCTGCTCATGGTCCGCATGCAGAATGAAGATGCGCTCCATCGCCCTGGTCAGCACCGGGTTAGGTTTGTAATCCTCGGTGGGGACCGCGTGGAACATGTAGAGGAAGTTTTCCGCGTAGGAGAGGTCGTTGCGCGGATACATAAACGGCTGGCCGGCATTGTATTTGTAGGCCCAGGCGGTGATCGTCGGCATCTTCGCGATCAGCCTGTAGGCGGAAATCTCACGCTGGCGCGGATCGTGAATGTCAATGCTGTCCGGGTAGAAGGCGGACATCGCGCCGACCACGGAGCATAGCATCGCCATCGGGTGGGCATCCCGGCGGAAACCATCCCAAAAACGGCGGACCTGCTCGTGTAGCATGGTATGACGGGTGATGCCGTTACTGAAGGTCTCCAGCTCCGCCTTATTCGGCAGGTCGCCGAAGAGCAGCAGATAGGCGACTTCCAGGAAGGATGAGTTCTCGGCCAGCTGGTCGATCGGATAGCCGCGATGCAGCAGGATGCCCTCATCGCCGTCGATATAGGTAATCGAGCTTTCGCAGGAGGCTGTGGCCCCATAGCTTGGGTCGAAGGTGAAAATGCCAAGTTCGCTTTGCAGCTTGCGGACATCAAGGCAGTCTGTGCCAAGCGTACCACCCAGCACCGGCAAGGTTGCTGTTTTGTTATCAAAAACAAGTGTCGCTGTGCCGACGTGCTTGGTTGCGGCGGGCTGAGCCATGTTCTTCACCTTCTCGTTGAGATTCTTCTTCAGGGGCACCAGGAAGGGCCATCCTGATGGGAGGGACGCCGTAAGCGTTATTCAATCCAAAGCCCGCTGTAAAGCCAGCACGCCGCAGCGCAGCATAGCACGCCACGGGGCTGAACGGGGTTGAAAAAACGGCATCATGTTACAAGGCGCGCGTTTACCGCCGCCGCGTTAGAGCGCGAAGACATTTGGTTTGCTGCGCGATCGAGCTTGAACCGATCAGGCTCTGGTCTGGGTTACACCTCGAAAGTGAGGTTTTCCGGCCATTCCGGCGTGGTCATGGCGCGCGGCATATGGATACCGCATTCTGTCTTGTCCCGTCCGGCCCACCGGCCGGAGCGCTGATCCTGCCCCGGCAGCGGCTTTGCGGTGCAGGTGGCGCAGCCGATGGAGGTATAGCCTTCCGCCTGGAGCGGGTGGCGGGGTAGGCCATGGGCGGGGAAATAAGCATCCAGCATCGCGCTGTCCCAGAACGCCAGAGGGTTAACGGTGATACGCCCGTCGGCGCCCGTTTCCTGAATCTGCAGATTGGCGCGCGTGGCGGACTGGCCGCGCTTGCGCCCGGTGATCCAGGCTTCGAAGCCTTCCAGCGCCTCGTCCAGCGGGTTGGTCTTGCGGATCGCGCAGCAGAGATCGGGATCCTTCTCCCATAGCCGTCCATCCGGGTCATAGGCCGCGAGTTGCTTGCCAGAAGGGCGGATGGCGCGCACGTCGCCAAGCCCCAGTCTTTGAGTTAGTGCGTCCCGATACGCCAGGGTTTCAGGAAAAAGCTTGCCGGTATCAAGGAAAATCACCGGTAAGGATTTGTCGATCTGCGCCACCATGTGAAGCAGAACCGCAGATTCGGTGCCGAATGATGAGACGAGCGCGATCCTGCCGGCTAATTGCCGGGTGATGGCATTGCGCAGGATCGAGACGGCGTCGGACGGAGAGGACAGGCTGTCGAGCATGGCGGGGATTTCATGGCTGGCTGCAACGAGACGTGTTACAAAGGGTTTTGGGGGCGGATCAGTCCGGTTTTTTGGGGCAGGACAGCCAACAGCGCTCATCGACAATTGCGCCGATGCGTTGGGCGGCGTCTGCCATGGGCATTCGCTCTGCCTGCCAGCCCTGGCGCAGAGCCGCAATTTCCTTCACCCGCGCCGACCAGCTATCCGGAAAGCAGGCTTCAAGCCGCTTGCGGATAGCACCAGCCAAGCCAGGAGCCTGACCGTTGGTGGAAACGGTGAGTAATAGATCTCCCCGGCGGATTTCGGCGACGGAGTTGAAATCGCAAAACTCAGGCACGTCTTCCACGTTTACCAGCACCCGCGCCGCACGTGCCGCTTCAGCGAGGGGCCGGTAGGCGGTTTCGTCGAGCCCGACGATCCAAAGCAGATTAAGTTGGCCGATTTCGGCGGTATTCGGCAGGTGCTGCAAGGCGGTTGCACCTGCTTCGTTGGCGAGTTCGGGGTCGGTGGTAAAAATTTTCAAGCTCTCCCCAGCCCCTGCCCGGCGCAGACTCTGCAGCCGCCGACGCGCCTGCGGGCCGGCCCCGGCAAGGCCCAGCCGCAACAGCGATGGATTGAGCGCCAAGGGAATCATGCGTACTTAGAAAAGGCTTTTTCTGGCTTTAGCAATACGGTAGAAAAAATAATGTAATTATACTAAATCACGGGCGTAGATCAAAAATATTTTCTTAAACTTCTTGTTCCGGGGCAAGGCTACTCCCCCCAATCCTCACTCGCACTTATAAGCTTTCAAGTTGCGGCGTTTGAAACCCGTGCCTGCGGTATCTCCTGCAACTCACTTGTCGTGAGCGTTATGGAGAAAACGGTGCCGCCGGGGCCGGTACGGTCCAGCACCAGGTCGCCGCCATGGGCGCGCATCAGGTCTCGCGCGATGGCCAGGCCAAGCCCGGTGCCGCCGCTACGGACAGAACCAGAAAAGGGTTTGAACAGATTGACCTTGGCGCGCTCGGGCAGTCCCGGCCCGTTATCGGTCACTCTCAGCACGGTGTGGCCGTTATGGCCTTGCGCGCTCAGGCTGATCAAGGTGGCGCCCGCTTCGGCAGCATTGCGGATGAGATTGGCGAAGACACGGTAGATATGGCCGCGGTCCAACGGCAGCTCCAGCTCTCCAGGTATCATGTTCTCTATGGTCAAGGCGGCGCCCTCGGGCGCCAGCGTGTCGGCAACCTCGTTGATCAACGCGCGCAGGCGCACCGGTGCGCGATTGACAGACATCCGACCCTCACGGGCGAATTCCACGGTGCTGGAAACCAGCTCCACCGCGCGCTCGACCGAGGGGATAAGCGCATTGGCGGCTCGTTTCACCATCGGGTCTTCCACATCCTGGAGGCGGTCTGCAACCAGCAAGGCAGAGGAGAGAATGTTGCGCAGATCATGGGCGATTTTCGCGACGGCGGTGCCCACCGCAGCCAGCCTGGCGTTCCGCCAGAGGGCCGCGCGCAGTTCCTCCTGCATGTATTTCAGCTCGCGCGCCGCGCTGGATATGTCGTCCTTCGGCCTGGCCGCTAATAAGTCGAGACCACTCGTGTCGGCCTCTTCCGGCGTCTCGCGGAAGCGGATGATCGCGGCGGTAAGGATTTCCATCGGCCGCACCAGCAGCCAGTTGAGCATCGCGTAGACCAACAGGCCGGACGAGAGCGAGATGATGATGATTATCCTAAGGGCCCGCCTTGCATATAGGCGGAGCAGATCGGTCAGCGGCGAAGTATCGACATCCAAGACCATGATCGCACCGGGATAGTTGGTGTAGGGAAATGCGATGGTTTCCTCATCGGGCGCAAAACCGGCAATCCGCTGACAGATCAATAGGCTACTATCGCCGATAGACTCCTCACCCGGTATGATAATGGGCCTGTTTTCCGTCTGAAATCCATTGATCCGCCAGGTTTTTTTGTGTCCTTGCGGAAAGATCAAGGTCAGTTGTTGGACACCGGCGAGGCGTAACAGGTCATCAGCCTTGGCGCCGGGGGTGGATTGCAGGACAAAGGCGGCGATATCGGCGCGGCTTTTGACATTATACATCCAAAGTAACCGCTGCCGGCCAAGCACGGGGATTATCGCCACAATCTCGATGATCAGGATCGAGAAAACCGTGCACCACAGCAACTTGCTGGATAACGATGTGGGCTGAGGTTTGAGGCGCGTCAGCCAGCTCATAGCTTTTGCAATGCGGTTGCCGCCGCCTTTCGTCCGGCGGCAAAAAGCTGCTCCAGAAAGGGGCGATCGGTATTCAGCTTGGAATTGAGCGGATGCTGGGCGAGGGCATCGTCGGCGGGAATGTCTAGCAATTTGACCTGGCGAGGCATCATCGAAAGCTCAGCTTCCAGTGGTGCCTGAAACGCGATCTCGTGCAGGCGATGAACAATATCCGCTGTCGAACTCGGCACACCCTGGCGTTGCCGGGGCTGCGCACGGATAAGGATCAGCCGTTCCGGCCGGGGGGTAAGCACGGGTGCCAGAGGCGGGTTACAGCTGTAGCCGCCGTCCCAGTAATGTCGGCCCCTTATTTTGGTGGCGGGGAACATCATCGGGATGCAAGCCGAGGCGACCAACTCGGCAATGCCGACCTGCTTGTTCGAGAAGATTACAGCCTCGCCGCTTTCTACATCCGTAGCGCCGACATAAAGCCGCGCGGCACCAGGGCTGCGCAGGGCCTGTACGTCCAGCAGCTCGCGCAGGAGCGGCTCCAGTGGATTCTGCCCCAACGGGTTGAGCTGCCCGGGGTCGAACAGCCTGAGCGCCTGGGTCAGGCCCGTCCAGGCGAAATCCTGGCTTAGCGCCTTGGTGGTGTCCCACATCCAGTCAAGCGGCGTGACGGGGATATTGCCGAAGAGATTGCCCTCCATCACCCTGGTCCAGAGCATCGAGACAGCCTCACGAGCACCTTGCGGCCCGCCGTTCACCATGCCTTGCACGGCCATTGCCGCGATCATTGCACCGGAAGAGACGCCGGTGACAGCATCGAAGGTCAGGCCCGCTTCCAGCAGCAGGTCCAGAGCACCCCAGGTGAAGGCACCATGCGCACCACCGCCTTGCAAGGCGAGAACCGTTCCGGCGCGAGGGGAGGATGGTTTCTGCATGGGGCTGAATGTTTTGTGGAGGCAAGCATCGAGTCTGCGCAACCGGTACGTGTTCAAACAGGCGGTGGAAACCCCAACCCGGCGGCGATCCGGTTCCAGGCATTAATGGTGGCGACGGCAATGCAGAGCTGGGCGAATTCCTCTCCAGTGAAGTCGTGTTCCGCTTGCAGGCGCTCAGCTTCGCTCAGATGCGCATGGGGCAGAGCGGTAAGCTGCTCCGCCCAGGCCAAGGCGGCTTGCTCACGCAGGGAGAACACCCCGGCGTCGCGCCAGACGGCCAGCAGGTCCAGCTTCGCCTGCCCAACGCCAAGCCCGCGCGCGGCGCTGAGGTGAAACTGGGTGCAGAACGCACAGCCGTTCATTTGCGAAATGCGAATCTTGATGAGTTCCGTCAATGCCGCATCCAACCCAGCCGCCTTCACGGCGGCGGTGAGACTCCGCAACCCGCCGGTCACCGCGGGGTAGCGTTCTGAAAAATCTTTGAAAGTCATTATGGCCTCCAGCCAGGCGTTAATTTGATTAATATATTTGGTGGATTAAGGTTTTAGAGCGGTTCGATCCAATATCATCCGGCTCTAAAGTTTTTACCGAGATTGACGGGCAAGGGTGCCCACGCTTATACCCCGCCAACGCGCCTGACCGGGGACGGTCCGGTGAATGGCTTTGTTTGTTTTTTGCTGGAGTAGAACGCCGTGAAACGGACCTATCAACCTTCCAAGCTCGTCCGCAAGCGCAGGCACGGGTTCCGCGCCCGAATGGCGACGGTCGGTGGCCGCAAGGTGATCGCCAGCCGCCGCGCCAAGGGCCGCGCCAAGCTTTCCGCCTGATCGCGCGCCGGGCGCGCTGCCAACGCTGATGGCCAAGGCCCAAACCCCGCCCGCCCGGTTAACCCGGCGCGCAGAGTTTTTGCGCCTGACCTCGGGGGGTAGAAAAATCGCCAAGCATGGCTTTGTGCTCCAGGTCGCCAAGGATGGCCTGGAGGATGTTGTGCGCGTGGGCTACACGGCCACCAAGAAAATTGGCAATGCGGTCATTCGTAACCGCGCCAAACGGCGACTGCGGGAGGCCGCGCGGCTGGTTTTGGCC
>JAKAZY010000138.1 GCA_021826425.1 Pseudomonadota bacterium | reverse complement strand
ATTCGCAAGCGCTGGCTTGCCGGACATTTTGAAGCCGCCCTCATCGGCATACCGCACGATCTCACCTATCCCACAACTCATATCGGCTCTGGACCGGATGCCATCACCGCATTGCTCGATGGCACGCATCCCTTCGCGGAAGTTTTGAAAGCGGCGAAGAAGCCGATGCTCATCCTCGGCGCGGGCGCGCTGGCGCGGCCTGATGGCGCCGCCATTCACGCCGCTGCCTGGAAACTGGCCGCGCAGTTCAACATGCTGAACGACGACTGGCATGGCTTCAACGTGCTGCATCATGCGGCGGCGCGCACCGGCGCGCTGGATATTGGCTTCCTTCCTGGTCCGGGGGGTAAGTCAACCGCCCAGATGCTCGCCGGCGGCGTGGATATTCTCTGGCTGCTCGGCGCCGATGCCCTGGATACGCAAGCCATCGGTGCGGACACCTTCGTGATTTATCAGGGGCACCATGGCGATGCCGCCGCCGCCCGGGCTGATGTGATCCTCCCTGGCGCCGCCTACACGGAAAAAGACGGCACTTACGTAAACACCGAAGGGCGGGTGCAACAGGGCTTCCTTGCGGTCAAACCGCCCGGCGACGCGCGTGAGGATTGGCGCATTCTGCGCGCCATCAGCGCCTATATGGGCCATGCCCTGCGGTATGACACGTTGCAGGAATTGCGCGCGCATCTGGCGCAAACCTATCCCGCGTTTGCACTCACCGGTGAGTTGCGCCGCCTCGCGGGCGCAAACCTCGCGGCCCCGGCGGGTGATCCCGCAGCGGTGAGTGCCGCGCCCTTTGAGCCGGTTTTCGACAATTACTACCAGACCGACCCGATCAGCCGCGCCAGCCCCACCATGGCCGCTTGCGTAGAGGCCCATTATCCTAACCTGGCGGAGGCTGCGCAATGAGCGTGTTTCTGCAAACCAATCTTGGCATCGCCATCCTCACGCTGCTTGAGTCGCTGGCCATCATCGTGCCGTTGCTGCTCGGTGTTGCCTATCTTACCTGGTTTGAGCGTAAGGTGATGGGCGCGATCCAGCTGCGCAAAGGACCTAATGTCGTGGGCCCGTTCGGCCTGTGGCAGCCTTTCGCCGATGCTATCAAAATGATGTTCAAGGAAACCATTTTCCCGACCGGCGCTGATAAGGTGCTGTTCACCATCGCGCCGATGATCACCTTTGGTCTCGCTGTTGTGGCATGGGCGGTAATCCCGGTTAACGACCATTGGGCGGTTGCCAACATCAACGTCGGCATCCTCTATCTGTTCGCAATCTCCTCACTGGGCGTTTATGGGATTATCATCGCCGGTTGGGCCAGCAACTCCAAATACGCCTTCCTCGGCGCGTTGCGCAGCGCGGCGCAGATGGTGTCCTACGAAGTCTCGATGGGTTTCGTTATCGTTACGGTGCTCATCTGCGTTGGCAGCCTGAACCTTAACGACATTGTGCTGGCGCAGCGGCACATCTGGTTCGCCATTCCGTTGCTGCCGCTTTTCGTTATCTTCTTCATCTCCGGCCTGGCCGAAACCAACCGCGCTCCGTTCGATCTGGCCGAGGGTGAAACCGAAATCGTCGCAGGCTTCTTCGTTGAATACAGCGCCATGACCTTCGCGTTGTTCTTCCTCGGCGAATACGCGAACATGATCCTGATAAGCGCGATGACCACGACGCTCTTTCTCGGCGGCTGGCTCTCTCCCATTCCCTTCGCGCCGTTCACGCTCATCCCAGGCGTGTTCTGGTTTTTGCTCAAGATACTGGTCTGCCTGTTCGTCTTCGTCTGGGTGCGCGCCACCCTGCCACGTTTCCGTTATGATCAGATCATGTCTCTCGGGTGGAAGGTGTTTCTTCCCATTTCGCTCGTCTGGCTGGTGTTGACCGCCGGCTTCCTGGAAATTTTCGGAATGCTCCCCCATGCTTGAGGTTTGCAAATGACACGTTTAGGCCGGATGGCGTGGGGGCTGGTGCTGTGGGAAATTCTCTGCGGCCTGGCACTGACTTTGCGGTATTTCTTCAAACCCAAAGCCACCATCAATTACCCGTATGAGAAAAACCCGACCAGCCCGCGCTTCAAGGGGGAACATGCGCTGCGCCGTTACCCGAACGGTGAGGAACGCTGTATCGCCTGCAAGTTGTGCGAGGCGGTCTGCCCCGCGCAGGCCATCACCATCGAGGCTGCTCCGCGTGACGACGGTTCGCGCCGTACCACGCGCTATGATATCGACATGACCAAATGCATCTACTGCGGTCTGTGCGAGGAGGCATGCCCGGTTGATGCCATCGTGGAGGGGCCGAATTTTGAATTCGCCACCGAAACGCGCGAAGAACTGCTGTATAACAAGGCCAAGCTGCTTGATAATGGTGACCGGTGGGAGCCGGAATTAGCCAAGCGGCTAGAACTTGACGCGCCGTACCGGTGAGAGTCCAACCATGATCCAAAATCTTCTTTTTGACCTTTTTTCCTTTATCCTGCTGGGTTCAGCAGCGATGGTGGTGACCAGCCGCAACCCCGTGCATGCGGTGTTGTTTCTCATTCTCGCCTTCATCAACGCCGCGGCGCTGTTTCTGCTGGCCGGGGCTGAGTTTCTGGCGATGGTGCTGGTGATCGTCTATGTCGGCGCGGTTGCGGTGTTGTTCCTCTTCGTCGTCATGATGCTGGATGTGAATTTCGCGGTCCTGCGGGAAGGCTTTCAGCGATACGCTCCCATTGGCGCCCTGGTCGCGCTCATCTTGTTCGTGGAGCTGGCGCTGTTTGTCACCGGGTCGACAGTTGCTCCCGGCGCGGCCGCGGCCCGGCTGTTTCCAACGCCTGACAACATCACCAACTCCCAGGCGCTGGGCTCGCTCATCTACACCAATTATCTGCCCTTGTTCCAACTCTCGGGCGTTATTTTGCTGGTCGCGATGATCGGCGCCATTGTGCTGACGCACCGTGACCGCAAGCGCGCCAAGCGGCAAAACCTGGATGTCCAGCATGCCCGCCTGCCGGCGGAGACCCTCACCATGGTTTCAGCAAAGCTTGGCGCCGGCGCCGCGATGCCTCAGCCGAAAAAGGAGACGCTCTAATGCTGATCCCGTTATCGCATTATCTATTTGTTGCCGGTCTTCTGCTCGTCATCGGTGTCTTCGGCATCTTCATGAACCGCAAGAACATCATCATCATCATGATGTCGATCGAGCTGATCCTGCTGGCAGCGAACATCAACTTCATCGCATTCTCCGGTGCCTTGCATGACATGGTGGGGCAGGTCTTCACCATGTTCGTGCTCACCGTTGCTGCCGCTGAGTCCGCCATTGGCCTTGCCATCCTGGTCATCTATTTCCGCAATCGTGGCTCGATCGAGGTCGAGGACGTGACATTGATGAAGGGTTGATATGCTCACCTTAATCGCCGTTTTTGCGCCGCTCATCGGCGCGGTCCTCGCGGGCGTCGCGCGTCCGTTCATAGGCAAGCAGGCAGCCGTCGGCGCCAGCGTGCTGTTCATGGTCATCTCGGCCGTGGCGGGTGTGTCTTCCTTCATCGGGTTCGTGCAGGGCGGTGTACCCATCGCGCCGCTGCATCTTGCAAGCTGGATTTCGGCCGGCAGTTTCACGCCGGGCTGGACCTTGCGCCAGGATGCACTCAGCCTGGTCATGGTCGCCATGGTCAGCAGCGTTTCCATGCTCATCCATGTCTACAGCATGGGCTACATGGCGCACGACAAAACCGTTCCCCGGTTCTTTGCCTATCTTTCCCTCTTCACCTTCGCCATGCTGATGCTGGTGACGGCGAACAACCTGCTCCAGCTCTATTTTGGCTGGGAGGGGGTTGGTCTCGTCTCCTACCTGCTCATCGGCTACTGGTATGAGCGGCCTTCGGCGAATGCGGCGGCCATCAAGGCGTTCATCGTCAACCGCGTGGGCGATCTATCCTTTGCTGTCGGCATCGCGCTGACCTATTTTATTTTCAAAACCATCTCGTTTGACGGAATTTTCGCCGCCGTCGCCGCTCATACGGGAGACCAATACAGGCTGTTGGGCACCTCGTTCCCGGCGCTGGAGGTGGTCTGCATTCTTTTGTTCATCGGCGCGATGGGCAAATCCGCGCAGATTTTCCTGCACACCTGGCTGGCTGACGCGATGGAAGGCCCCACCCCGGTCTCTGCGCTCATCCATGCTGCCACCATGGTCGCCGCCGGGGTATTCCTGATCGCGCGGATCTCGCCGCTGCTTAACGCCGCTCCGGTTGCGATGGATTTTGTGACGATCATTGGCGCGTCCACCGCGCTTTTCGCGGGCACCATCGGCTGCGTGCAGAATGACATCAAGCGCATCATCGCCTATTCCACCTGCTCGCAGCTTGGCTATATGTTCCTGGCGGCAGGACTTGGGGCCTATCC
>JAKAZY010000021.1 GCA_021826425.1 Pseudomonadota bacterium | reverse complement strand
ATCCGCGCTGCCGGCAAGGATGAGGCGCTGCTGCTGGTGCCGCCCCGCCGCATGAGCCTGGAGCAGGCGATCGCCTATGTTCAGGATGACGAACTGGTCGAGGTCACCCCCTCTGCCGTGCGAATCCGCAAGCGTTATCTCAACCCGAATGACCGCAAGAAGGCCGAGCGCCGTAGCGACGACGCGGCATAATCCGCCGATCTTTCCCGCAAAAAGGCGCCTCCGGCGCCTTTTTCATGGGTGGATGATAGATTTATCTTCCCGTTAACGTGATAGCGATTTAATGATTAAAACATGTTTTCTGTCTGAACCGGCAAAATTCGTGCGTAGAATTCATTTAATTTCAAGGATATCCGCTAAAAGTTATGTCCTGTGCAGACAACCCTGGAAAGGCGGCTGAAGACAGCACGCTGCTCCTGCTGATCCGCCAGGACCAGCTTGACGCCCTGCACCGGAGCATCCTGGCGGCCATCCCTATCAATCTCGTCATCGCCGCCGCCGCGATGTTTGTGTCGATCCATCATCAGCATGGCCAGGAGGGCGTTGCCTGGTTCGCGGCGGTCAGTGCCATCAACGCCATTCGCTTCGGCCAAGCATGGTTTGGTAAAGCGCGGCAAGAGGCAGAGGCACCACGCCCCAGCCTGAGTGAGGCGCAGCGATCTTTAAACCGGCTCTGCCTCGCCGCGCTGGTTTCTGGCCTAATCTGGGCGCTGTTGCCGGTTTTGTGCGATGGCTACACGAGCCCGCAAACCCTTTTCTATCTCACCATCACCTGCGGCATCACCGCGGGGGCCACCGTCAGTGGCTCGGCCTTCGCCCTGATGCCAAGCTGCTTTTTTCTACCGCCGTTGCTGTCCGTGGTCGGCTGCCTGCTTTATGCTGGCGGGTTCGACCGGGATTGGCTGGCGCTGACCGTGATCGTCTATGCGGGGGCGCTGATCCACTTCGCCCGCCGGGGCGAAACCGCCTTCCGCGAAACCAGTTGTTTGAAGAACCAGGCTGTAACCCTCGCCAGTTCGCTCGATGAGGCTCGCTTGCACGCGGTTTCGGTGGCTCTACAGATGAGCCACCGGGCCACGCATGATGATCTGACCGGCCTGCTCAACCGCGACGGGTTCATCCGCGAGATCACCAGCCGGATCAACGGCGGCTCGGGCCTTTATTGCCTGATGCTGCTCGACCTCGACGGCTTTAAATCCGTCAACGACACTTTCGGTCACCACGCCGGAGACCGTGTTCTGATCGAAATCGCCCGACGGCTCTCAGAAATATTGCATGACGGCTTCACCACAAGCCGGCTGGGAGCCGACGAATTCGCCATCTTCTACGACACAGCAAGCACGGATACCGCTCCTGCCGAGCTTGCCACGCGCCTTATTACCTCGATCGCGATGCCGCTTGCCTCATTCGATGCCGGCCGGCTTGGCGCCTGCATCGGCCTTTATACCGGCACGGCGCATAACGTGACCGAGCTGCTGACCCGCGCCAGCGAGGCGCTGCTCGCTGCCAAAAGTGCAGGCCGCAGCCAATTCCATATCTTCGATGAGCGCCTCAATCTGCGGTTGGAGGTGCGCCGCGATATCGAGCGTAACCTGCGCCGCGCCCTGGCGGATGGCGAACCCGAAATCTGGTATCAACCGGTGTTTAGCGCTGATGGCCAAAACCTTGTCAGCCTTGAAGCGCTTTTGCGCTGGCACCACCCGCAGCACGGCTTGGTGCCGCCGCAGGAGATCATCGCCACCGCCGCCTTGTCTGGCCTTGCCGAGCCGCTACTGCGCTACATTCTCGCCAATGTGTGCCTGATGATTCAGGAACTACAGAGGCGGGGGCTGGAGCATGTGCGGGTGGCGATGAATATCTCCCCGCGCGAGATCTCGCGCCTCGCCGTTGATGAAATCCTGCTCTCGGAACTGGCGCTGCGCGGCTGCCCGGCTTCCATGCTTGAGGTCGAGATCACCGAGGAAACGGCGCTGGATATCCGCTCCGTGCAGGACAAGCTGATCCGGCTGGACCGTGGCGGCGTGCAGATCAGCATCGATGATTTCGGCGTTGGCTATGCCACCCTGGCGACCCTGCGGCAGAGCTATGTGAAAAAGCTGAAGATCGACCTGAGTTTCGTGAAGGATATCGCGACAACGCCTGGCAACCAGATCCTGGTGCAATCGATTCTGAATCTCGGGCAATCGCTCGGCCTGCAAGTTGTGGCGGAGGGCGTGGAAACAAAGGACGACGCCGCCTGCCTGAGACGTTTCGGATGCGTTTTAATGCAGGGGCATTATTTTTTACCGGCGATGCGGCTGCCCGCGATACTGGAACGGTTGCCGCTGCGCCAAAGCTGAGGCCCGGCCAAAAGCCCAGATTACCTGAGCGGAATTGAAATTACTGGTGAACATAAAACCAGAGCGCGATACCAACAAAGCGCAGCGATGCGCGCTTCAACTTGAAGCAATCAAACTCCGAGAACGAGGCATATCGACAGCCCATCTCGCGCCGGGCATGATGCACCTAGAGCCGGATGATTTTAGATCGAATCACGACGTGATCCGCTCTAAAATCTAAACCCGCCTCTAAAACAATGAGATAGAGGGCGATTCAGACTTAAGGCTCGCTCGCAAAGTGAGCGAACCTAAAGTCATCGCGCTCTAGGAAAGGGCAGAGCGTGGTCGTAAAATTTCAGGCTGAAATCGACGGCGTCCGGCAAAGCGGTCTGTTCCTGTCGGATTGGTATGTCAGCCAGCACCCCAAAGCGGCGGATGAGGGGGCTGATGGCGTGGCGCATTTCTGCCGCATCGGCTGGCGGGAAGGAGCGCTTCCCAACCCCTATTTCCACCCGAATTGGTATTTAAGTCACTATCCGGATGTGGCGCAAAGCGGCGAGAACCCGCTTTTGCACTATATCATCGCGGGCGAGGCCGAAGGGCGTGACCCCTGCCCCTATTTCTTCACCGCCTGGTATCGCGAAACCTATGAGCTGGCACCGGGCATTTCCTGTCTCGGACATTTTCTCGCGCGCCGCTTTTCCGGCCAGGTGAACCCGGTGCCGGTGTTCGACGCCGCCTGGTATCTGGACCAGAACCGGGACGTGGCCGAGGGCGAGGCGGACCCGTTCGAGCATTTCATGATCTTCGGTGTGCCGGAGGAACGTGACCCCTCGCCGGAATTCGATCTCAAATTCTATCTTGGCCGCTACAAGAAATATCTGCATGGGCAGAACCCGCTGCTGCATTACCTCGCCAATATCGAAAGCGGGATGTTCCTTGCCAAGCGGCCAGAGCAGGAAGGGGTGATCCCCGCCGCCATCCGCCGCTCCACCCGCCCCGCGCCGTTTTTCGAGGAATTCAGCCCCGCCCCGGCCCACGCCACCCGCAAGGCCATGCTACTGGCCTATTACTTGCCTCAATTTCACAAAGTTGCCGAAAACGACTCCTGGTGGGGCAAGGGCTTCACGGACTGGACAAACCTTGCCCGTGCCATGCCGCGCTTCACCGGCCATGTGCAACCAAGGGTACCCCGCGACCTCGGTCATTATTCCCTAAACGACCCCACCACGCTGAAACGCCAGGTGGAAATGGCCAAGGCCGCTGGGCTTTCGGGCTTCGTGTTCTATTATTACTGGTTCAACCGCCACCGGCTGCTGGAAAAACCGCTGGAACAGTTTCTGGCGGATAAATCGCTGGATGTCTCCTTCTGCGCGATGTGGGCCAACGAGAACTGGACCCGACGCTGGGATGGCATGGAGCGCGAGGTGCTCATCGCCCAGGAATATCTGGAGGAGGATGACGCCGCGCTGATCGCCAGCCTTGTCCGGCTGTTCGAGGATGCGCGCTACATTCGCATCGAAGGCCGGCCATTGCTGATGATATACCGCGTCAGCCTGATCCCCGATGCGGTGGCGCGGCTTAAAAAATGGCGCCGGCTGTTCGAGCAGAACCACGATGAGCGCCCGCTCATCATCATGGCGCAGAGCATGGGCGATGATTACGACCCGACACCTTACGGGCTGGATGGCGCGGTGGAGTTTCCGCCGCATAAACTCAGCCAGGCGACACCACGGATCAACGACACACTGGATCTTCTGGACCCGGATTTCTCCGCCACGGTGCATGATTACGAAGCTCTGGCGGAAACCTCGCTCAGCCTGCCAGTGCCGGATTACCCGCTTATAAAGACGATCGTGCCCGGCTGGGACAATGACCCGCGCCGCGAAGGCAAGGGCCTTGCCCTACACAACGTCACCCCCGCGAAATACCAGGATTGGCTGGAAAAGCTTATCCGCTACACCGCCGACCATCCGTTTTACGGCCGGCAGATCATCTGCGTGAATGCCTGGAACGAATGGGCCGAGGGGGCGTTTCTGGAGCCGGATATCCATGCCGGGGCAGCCTTCCTCAACGCCACCGCGCGGGCGATCTGCGCGCGCGAGGCGGGCGATCTCGCTTCTGGGATATTGCTGGTGGGGCATGACGCGCAACCCCATGGCGCACAGCTTCTGCTGCTCTACATTGCCCGGCATTTGCGCCGACAATGGGGGCTGAAGGTGCATCTGCTGCTGCTCGGCGTCGGCCCGCTGCTCGGGGATTATTACGATGTCGCGGAGGTCACGGTTGCCTACGACAAGACCATCATCGGCAACCATCTGGACCAGTACCAGCGCTTGGGGCTGCGCCATGCCATCGTCAACTCCGCTGCTTCGGCGCGGGTGGTGCCCTGGGCGGCGGCACGCAATATCGAATGCGTGCTGTTGGTGCATGAGCTGCCGCAATTGCTGAAGGAATATAACCTCGAAATCCAGGCCCGGTTGGGTGGGGCGGCGGCGCGGAAGCTCATCTTCTCCTCGGCCTATGGCGCGGAGAAATTTCGCGCCGCGGTGGGGCTGGATGGCAGCAACGAGCTGCTGCTGCCCCAGGGTAACTTCCTGCGCGTGAGTTTCGACCCGCTGGCGCGCGCGCATACGTTCGGCGCTGGGGCTGGCGGACACGCAATATCTCGTCTTGGGTGTTGGCTTTGCGCATATCCGCAAGGGGTTCGACTTGTTCCTGCAGCTCGCCCGTCGGCTTGGCGCAAAGCGCCAGGATGTGCATTTCCTCTGGGTAGGGGATATCGAGGCGAAGCTGAAAGCCTATCTCGAACCCGAGATCTTGGCATTGCAGGCGAGCGGGCGTTTCACTCTTATCCCCTATACGGACAAACTGCCCGATTATTATTCCGCTGCCGATCTGTTCGCCCTCACCTCGCGGGAGGACCCCCTGCCCACCGTCGTCATCGAGGCTCTGTGTTGCGGTATGCCTGTGGTTGCCTTCGATGAAAGTGGCGGCGTGCCGGAGCTGCTGCGGGCGGAGCGGGCGGGGCATGTGGCCCGGCTGGCCGACCTTGACGACTACCAGGCCGGGCTGGAGGCGCTGCTGGACCGCAAGATCCTGAAAAAGCTGCGTCCGCGCTTGATGGAGATGGCCGCCAAGCGATTCGATTTTCCGCGTTACGTCGACCAGCTTTTGCATCTGGCCGCACCGGGGTTGAAGCGCATCAGCGCCGTGGTGCTGAACTATAATTACGCCGCTTACCTGCCCGAGCGCCTAGCCAGCATCTTCGCGCAAACCTACCCGCTGCAGGAGATCGTGCTGCTGGACGATGCCTCAACCGATGCCAGCCTAGCGGTAGCCACTGAGACCGCCGCGCAAGCCCGGCGCGATATCAAAATTCTAGTGAACCAGGAAAATTCCGGCTCCGTTTTCGCGCAATGGCGCCGCGCGGCGCAGGCGGCGACGGGCGATTACATCTGGCTGTGCGAGGCCGATGACGCCGCCCATCCCGCCTTCCTCGCCCAGCTGGTGCAGGCGCTGGAGCGCGACGAAACCGCACTGATGGCCTTTACCGACAGCCGCGCCGTGGATGCAGCCGGGCAAGAAACCATGTCCAGCTATCAGGGCTATTACTTCCAGTCCGGGGTGCGGGCGCTTGCTGCCTCCGGCAGTTGGGAGGCGCGAGACTTCGCCACGCGGTTTCTCAGCGTGCGCAACCTTATCCCGAATGTCAGCGCTGTTTTATGGCGGCGCGAGGCGCTGCTGAAAGCGCTGGAAGATGTGCGGGAGCTGGACGCTGGCGGGGGATTGGCGGCTCTACCTCCAACTGCTCGCCACCCAGCCCGGCGTGGTGGCCTATGTGGCTCAACCGCTGAACACCCACCGGCGGCATGAAGGCGGCATGACCGCTAAGCTTAACGCCAGCGCGCATCTGCAAGAGATCAAGCGCCTACACAAGGCGGCCGCGTCGCTGCTAACGCCGGGGGATGAGATTCTGGCGGATCAGACAGCCTATCTGACTCAACTTTCCCGCCAGTTCGCGCTTGCAAAAAAGAAAGCTCCGGCGCCTGTTGCCAGACGCCGGAAGGTCTGATTGTACTACCGCCGAACTGGAAGAAGCGATTGGAGCGCCTATGAAAATCCTGTTAACTGGCGGTTGCGGCTTTATCGGGTCCGCCGTTGTCAGGCGTGCCATCCGGCGGGAAGGCCATCAGATCATCAATATCGACAAGATGACCTACGCTGCCTCCGAGGATGCGCTGGAGGATGCGCACACCCACCCGAATCATTTGTTGTTGAAGCAGGATATCTGCGACCTCGCCGGCATCCGCGCCGCCTTCGCGCAACATGAGCCGGATGCGGTGATGCACCTGGCTGCCGAGAGCCATGTGGACCGTTCGATCGACGGCCCGGCCGCCTTCGTGCACACCAATGTCACTGGTACCTTCGTGATGCTTGAGGCAGCGCGTGAATATTTCGCCACACTTTCCGGCGAGAAGAAGGAGCGTTTCCGCTTCCATCACATCTCCACCGATGAGGTGTTCGGCGCACTTGAGGATAACGACCCGCCGTTTAACGAACACACGCCTTACGATCCGCGCAGCCCTTATTCCTCCTCCAAAGCGGCATCGGACCATCTGGCCCGCGCCTGGATGCACACTTATGACCTGCCCGTTATCGTCTCCAACACCACCAATAATTACGGCAAATGGCAGTTCCCCGAGAAGCTGATCCCGCTGGTGACGCTGAACGCCATCGAGGAAAAGCCACTGCCGGTTTATGGTGCCGGGCTGAACACGCGTGACTGGCTGTTCGTGGATGACCATGCCGAGGCGCTGCTGAAAATTGTCACCCAGGGCGTGCCAGGCGAAACCTATTGCATCGGTGCCCGCCAACCGCGCAAGAATATCGACGTGGTGAAGGCCATCTGCGCCATTCTGGACCAGAAGCTGCCCAGCCAAAACGGCGCGCGCGAGCGGCTGATCACCTACGTGACCGACCGCCCCGGCCACGACAATCGCTACGAGATCGACCCCGGCAGTGCTGAAAAGGCGCTGGGCTGGACTGCCGCGCATGATTTCGAGCGTGGCCTGGCCGCCACCATCGGCTGGTACCTAGATAACCGGCCCTGGTGGGAAGGCATCCGTTCTAAAAAATATTCCGGCCAGCGTTTGGGAGCCGCCGCATGATCACCAAGGGCATCATCCTCGCCGGTGGCTCCGGCACGCGGCTGCACCCCATCACCCAGGCCAGCTCCAAGCAGCTGCTGCCAGTTTACGACAAACCAATGATTTATTACCCGCTCTGCACGCTTATGCTGGCGGGTATCCGCGAGGTGTTGATCATCTCCACCCCGCAAGATCTGCCGCAATTCCAACGCCTGTTCCATGATGGCGCGCATCTTGGCATCCGTATCTCCTATGCCGAGCAGCCGAGCCCGGATGGTCTGGCGCAAGCCTTCCTCATCGGCGAGGACTGGATCGGCGGCGAGGCCTGCGCCCTGGCGCTGGGGGATAATCTCATCCATGGCGACCATCTCTCCACCCTGCTGCGCGCCGCCGGTGCGCGGCCGGAGGGGGCAACCGTGTTCGCCTATCAGGTGCGTGACCCGGAGCGTTACGGTGTGGTTTGGTTCGACGCGGACGGCAAAGCCGTCGATATCGTCGAGAAGCCAACCGAGCCCAGCTCTAACTGGGCCGTCACCGGCCTCTATTTCTACGACAAGCGCGTGACCGAACTGGCCAAGCAGGTAAAACCCTCCGCACGCGGCGAGCTGGAGATCACCGATCTCAACAATATCTATCTGCAGGAAGGCACGCTGAAAGTGGAGCGGCTGGGCCGAGGCACCGCTTGGCTGGACGCCGGCACGCCGGACAGCCTGCTGCAATCCGCCAATTTCGTGCAGACCATCCAGGACCGGCAAGGCAATCTTGTCGGCTGCCCCGAGGAAGTGGCCTTCCGCATGGGCTTTATCGATGCTGCCCAGCTGCATGCGCGCGCCAAGCTGATTTCCAAGACCGAACTTGGCCGCATCCTCAAGAACATCGCTGACGGGGTGCATCACTGATGAACATCGAATCGCTCGCCATCCCCGAGGTTAAACTGATTACCCCGCCGAGATTCGGGGACAGCCGGGGATTCTTCTCGGAAACCTGGAGTGCTGCCAGGCTGAAGGCGCAAGGATTCGACGAGCATTTCGTGCAGGACAACCAGAGTTTCTCCGCCCAGAAGGGCACATTGCGAGGCCTACATTGCCAGGCCTCGCCCTTCGTGCAGGGTAAGCTGGTGCGCGTGATTCGCGGCGCCATCTGGGATGTGGCAGTGGATATCCGCCAGGGTTCCCCAACCTTTGGCAAATGGGTGGGGGCCACGATTTCTGAAGAGAACTGGGCGCAAATCTGGGTGCCGGGCGGGTTTCTGCATGGCTTCATCACGCTGACTGAGAATACCGAGGTGATCTACAAGGTCACCGGCGATTACGACAAAGCCTCCGAGCGCGCGGTGATCTGGAACGATCCCGCCCTGGCCATTGACTGGCCCGTGCCGCCGGAAGGCGTGGTGCTGTCAGACAAGGACAAGATCGCCCGCGCCTTCAACCCGGCGGACTACTGGTTCACCTATTCATGATCCTCGTCACCGGCGCCTCCGGGCAATTGGGGGATGCGCTCTGCCGCCGCCTCACCGCGCGGGGCGTGGCCTTCACCGCCGTGCAGCGCCCGGGCTTTGACTTCGAAAAACATGAGACAATTTCAGATGTTTTTCGAAAGACATCTCCAACACTGGTGATCAACGCCGCCGCCTATACGGCGGTGGATAAGGCCGAGACCGACCAGGAGGCGGCCAAGGCCGGCAATCATACCGGCCCGCTGGAACTGGCGAAATTATGCGAAGCGGCTTGCATCCCCTTCATCCACGTCTCTACCGACTATGTGTTTAACGGCAACAAGGGTGAACCTTACCTGGAAACTGACCCCACCAGCCCCACCGGGGTTTATGGGGCCACGAAGCGCGACGGCGAGGAGGCAATTCTGGCCACTGGCGCGCAAGCCATCATCCTGCGTACCGCCTGGGTCTATTCCGCCCATGGCAAAAATTTCGCCCGCACCATGATCAATGCCGGGCGCAAAATGCCGATCTTACGCGTGGTGGCGGACCAGCGCGGCACCCCCACCGCGGCGGGCGATCTGGCGGATGCCATCCTGACCATCATGGACCGGTTGGCCGAGACCGGCTGGCGGCCGGAATACCGGGGCATCTTTCATGCCACCGGCAGCGGCGAGACCACCTGGTACGGCTTTGCAAGCGCGATTTTCGAGGATGCGAAAACCCATGGCTACACGGCGCCGGAGGTGCAACCCATCGCGACCGCCGACTGGCCGACGCCCACCCGCCGCCCGCCCGATTCGCGGCTGCATGGCGGCAAGCTCGCTGAGATCTTTGGCACGTCGTTGCCACACTGGCGCGACACGCTACCGAGCGTAGTCGCCGATCTGCTCAATCCTGACGGGCAAGGCTAACAAAAATATTACCTAAAAATCCTCTGAATACACGTCCGGCGTGTGCTATTGAGAGTTGCGACGCAACGAATCGCTTATGTATAGTTGCGAGCAGGTTCACATCATTATTGATCTGTGGACGAATGATCGGCTGTAGCTCAAAAATGGGCAGAGAAGGAGACGTTTAGGCCTGATGAGCACTGCTTCATCTCCAGGTACCGCGAATATCGGTGTCGCCGTTCTGCTCTCCACCTTCAACGGGCAGGAGTTCCTGCCCGTCCAGTTGAACAGCTTTCTTGCCCAAACGCATGAACGTTGGGTGCTGCATTGGCGCGACGATGGTTCCTGCGACGACACGGTGGCGATCATGCGCGAATTTGCCGCCCGAGTGGGGCCTGACCGTTGCGTCGAGTCACCCTCCTCTGGCCCGCATCTGGGTGCGACCGTCAGCTTTCTCACCTTGCTGCGTGAGAGCATCGGCGCCATGGCGGTGGCCTTTGCCGACCAGGACGATGTCTGGCTCCCGGGAAAACTACATGCCGCCGTGGAAATGCTGGCCGCTGCGGGCGAAACCCCAGCGCTTTATTGCGCCCGGCAATATCTGGTGGACGAGGCGCTGCGCGGCGCCAAGCTTTCAGCCCATTATCAAGGCATGGCCGGTTTTCCCGCCTGCCTCACCCAGAACATCGCCAACGGCAATACGCTGGTGATGAACGCGGCGGCGGCACTAGTTGCCACAGCGGGCGAGCCGGAAGGCACGGTGCATGATTGGTGGAGCTACATCGTCGTTTCTGCCTGTGGCGGGAACATTCTGTTCGATGAACGGCCGCAGGTGCTTTACCGGCTACATAAGGGTAATCTCATCGGTCGCGCCCAGCCGCTTTATGCCAGGGCCTTAGCCGCCATCCGGCGCGGCCCCGTGGTTTATATGACCATGATGCAACGCCATACTGATGCGTTGCTCATCCAGACTCCAAAATTAACCTCCGAAGCAAAGCAGGATCTGGCTTTGGTGCGGCAAGGGCTCTACGGAAATTTCTCGAAGCGGATTCTCGCACTTCGCTGCCAGCGGTTCCGCCGCCGCACGGCGCTTGAGAACCTGCTCTTTGGCTTCTGGTTTCTTACCAACCAGCGCTTTCTGTTTGCCGCCGCCAAGGCCAACAACCCGGCAGTGCCCGCCTTGCCCCGGCCGGTGCCTAGCTACCAGGAGTCCGGCAGCTAAACTACAATCGCTTTAGATTGACGCGGCGGCGTCAAGATAAATGCATATTGCGCGCTCTAACGTGTCAATTTCCATCTAACATATTGATGAGGGCCGGGCGGTCTCAAGCCTCCCGGATATCCTGCCATTCCTCGGTAAAGGGCTTCTTGCGGAAGGTGGCCCAGAAAAAATTCATCGTATAGCGCAGCCCGATGGTGAACACACCTTCTCCCACCAGCCGCCGGCCGGAGGATTGCGCGGGCAGGCGGAAGGTGAACTTCACCATACCCACCTTGGAGAGGCGGTTCGCCATATCCGTATCCTCGCCATAGAAGGAGAACCGCAGATCAGGGTTGCCAAGCTTCAGCATCGCCGAGCGCTTCACCACGAAATTCCCGCCCTGGAGCATCGCGCCCACATTCAGCACATATTGGTTGAACATACAGGCCAGCCAGGCCAGCCGGTAATAGCAAGCAACGACGACATTCACCTTCTTTGGCACGCCATAATAAATATACGGCCCGGAGAGCCCCACCAGCGCCTCGGATCGGCCGAACTGGCGCAGCACCTCGGCCAGCCAACCGGGCGGGACCACGGTATCGGCATCGATATTGGCGATCAGCTCGCCGGTAGTGTTCTCAAAGCCGGTCCAGCGGGCCTGCACCAGCCCTTTTCGCGGCTCATCCACCACCCGCACGCCCTCCACGGACAGCGCCACTTCGCGCGTATTGTCGGTACTGGCGTTGTTGACCACGATAATCTCCGCCTCCTCGCCCAGCTTCAGGCCATTACGCTCGACCTCCGAGCGGATCGCGGTCAGGGAAAGGGCGAGCAGCGCCTGCTCATTATAGGCCGGGACAACGAAACTGATCTTCATTGCGCATAATCTCCTGAGACTCGGCAGCGCAAACCACCTCGAATCCGGTATCAACAAGGCAGTGGTGCGGAAAGCGAATGACCATTTGATGACACGCGAAAATAATGCCGGATTTCCGCCGCCAATTTCATGTTAAATTTTGTTTTCATGCGGATCGCGAGACAATGTGCCGGGGCCGGTTGACATATTCCGGCGGGGGCGGCATACCGCGCCTCCAATTGTTCAATTCTAGCTGAGACCCTCGATGAAGATCCGTAACTCACTGAAATCCGCGAAGCTTCGCGACAAAAACTGCCGCGTCGTCCGCCGTCATGGCCGGGTCTACGTGATCAACAAGAAGAACCCGCGCATGAAGGCGCGACAGGGCTAACCTCCTGAGCATCTAAAATACGGCAAGCAGCCCGGCATTTTTGCCGGGCTTTTTGTGCTAAGGGACTTCACACGCCTCATCCGGCCAGCAAGGCCAGCGGGCGGGGCCAGAACATGCCGGCACGAGCGCGGTATGCCTTGTACGCGCCGGAAAGCTCGGAGCTGGCGAATTTTCGCTCCTCGCGGGACGCCGCCTCGATATAAAGTGCCGTCATCAGCACCGGCGCGGCCCAGCCTAGCACCCCCTGCACCGCCACTGCCGTGCCCAGCCAGAACAACACATAAGCCAGGTAGAACGGGTGGCGTACATAGCGGTATGGCCCGTGCTGCAGCAGGAAGTTCGGCGCATCCGTGTCGAAGGCAAGGGTCGGCGGGGTATAGCGGCTGGCCGCGACGGCGGCGGCGAACACTGTAAGCGAAGCGCTGAACAGCCCCAGCGAGACCAGCCATAGCCCCGACGCACCCTGCACGATATGCCAGACGAAGGCCGCGAATAGAGTGAGGCTGAGCAGGCTGGTGATTTTCATGCCCAGTGGCATCGCGCCGGTGGAGCGGAAATGCTTCTTCACGCCCCAGGAAAAGGCGGCAAAGCAGAGGGTAGCGGCAAAGCCGGTAATGGCGGTTGTGAGCATATGCATCTGAAAGATCCTTGAATATTTTGGATGGTGGAATGCTGGGGGGATCAGTCCATGAAAACCTTCACGGTCTCCCCCGCGAGTAAGTTGCCGTAGGCCTGCTTGGTTGAAGCATCGGTGGCGACGAAGGGAATATCCGACATCAGCTGGTCGTAACGCGCGCTGGGGCAAAGCATCAGGTTCGTCTCGAACTTCACCCCGGCATAGCGGCGCGGCCCGGCAACATATTCAAAATGCATGCGTTTATAGAAAGGCGTGTGGTTCCGCCGCACGCAGTTCAACATCATGTCCGCTCCTTCCTCGATCACCAGGAAAGAGACGAAGCGGTACAAAACGAAGACCAGCATAAAATCATTGGTGAAATCGGGATGGCGCACGAGCCGGTTGATCTCGGTAAGCTTCGCCGGACGCCCGGTCTGCACGCCCCCGGCCAGGGCCATCACCTCCTCGGGGAAGATGCGCTTAGCGGGAATCTCGCTCCAGCCGGTCAGCGCAGGATCGTCGATCAGCGTGCAAAGCCGCACGGAGGCCGCAGGGCGCCCATGCTTGTAGATCACCACGCACCGGCTATTGGGCAGGAAATCGTCCGCGTCAGAAAACTGCCCGCCGGGTATGGGGTCGATATATCCGCCAGAAAGATAGCTTGCATGGCGGATTGAAAAAGCATCCGCCTTTGTCTGCTCGTCCAAGGCCAGTTTCGCGGTCAACCCCTCAGGTCGGTCGAGAACCTGCCCGCGGACAAGGCCGGTTGTCTGATATTTGAGTGAACTCATGGTAAATTTCCCTTGACTTGCAACCAAAAACAAGAAAGATTATTAACTAAATCTACTAAAAGATGTAGGTAAAAGTTTTGTTTACAAAAAGAGACGATGTTTGTGAGAGCGCTTGGCAATCCTCTCGCCATTCTTGTTTTCTTCACTTTTTGTCTTAAGCTTTTATATTATCATATTGTTATTTATACACCGTGTGCGTTCGCTTACTGCGTTATTGCCCGGCCTCTCCAAGGTCGCCTCGCAAAAAAACGCCCAAAATATAAAAATAATTTCTTTTCATCTGGCGCTTTGAAACAAAATGAAGCCATCAATTAAAGGTGGCGGGTTCCCAAAAAAGACAGTACGTAAGGTTGATTTTTCTGGGGGAGCGTTTTTTGTTTTTTTCAGCGCATGAAGGCCTATTGTTCCCCCAAACATGACCAAGTCGTCGTCAGCTTTTTTTGATCGGGTTCTCCACTGGTTGCGCCCGAGGCAATCGTTCGTGCGGCTGCGTCGGGCCGCACGAAGTTTGGCTCTGGGCACAAATATTCCACCGGATCTAAGCGAACGGCTGTTTCTCGATCAGGCCAAGGATTTCAGCTACGTGATGAGCGCGATATCCCTGCTCGGCCTGAGCACGGTCGTTCTAATTTACACAGATTTTTTTCTCTTACCTGACAAAATTGCCCTACTAGCCACGACCGGTGGCGTTTCAGCATGCTATTTCACTATTATTTTTAATGCTTATCGCTGGCTGCGCCTCTCGGTCTCCACCCAGCAGGACGCAAAAGAGTACATCGCCCAAATGGCGCGGACTCTGTTTCTCCTGGGGCTTTTTTGGTGCTGCTTTCTGGTCGTTACTTTAAAAGAAGCCAATTCCGGCCAAACCAACCTTCTTTATGGAATTATGACCGGCTGCCTGGCAACGCCAGTCATGGTGTTTCCTGCGATATGCGCCCTCGCTTTTTGGTTGCCTGTTTCGGCTGGTATTTTTGTCGCCGTCATCATGTCCCACCAGGCGGACTTGTTTGCGGTGCTGAATCTGCTCTCCTTCATCGGCCTCACGGGGTTCTGTATTGTCTATCTTAACCGCCGCATGAACGAGCGCGCCATCGGCGCCATCCGGCTGGAGGAAAACGCCGAGGTTATCCGGTTGCTGCTGCGCGATTTCGAGGAAACGACCTCCGACTGGCTTTGGGAGACCAACGCCCAGATGGAACTGCAAAAGGTCAGCCGGCGCCTCGCCCAGGTGGCGCAGCGCCCGGCGGAGAGCTTCCGCGGCATTTTTCCGGCGGCGATGCTGGGTGAGGCGGCAATGAAGGATGCATCCCCCGGCACCGCAATCGACCGGCTGCAACGCGCCATCCGCGAACGCTCGCCCTTCCGGGACATCGTGGTAACCGTAACGGTAGGGGGCGAGCTGCGTTACTGGTCGCTTACTGGCAAGCCGATTCTGGATAAGAACGGCCGCTTCGGCGGATATCATGGCGTCGGCTCGGATATCACCGGCCAGCGCCGCCAGCAGGAGCATATTTCCTTCCTCGCCCGGCATGACAGCCTAACCAGGCTTGCCAACCGCGTGCTCTTCTCGGAAGTGCTGCACCAGTGCTGCAACAGCGCCACCACCACCGGCTTCGCGCTGCTCAGCCTCGACCTCGATAATTTCAAGATCATCAACGACACGCTGGGCCACGCCACTGGCGATGCCGTGCTGGTGGCCGTGGCGGAGCGGCTGCGCGGCTGCGTACGGGAATTCGACCTCGCGGCGAGGCTGGGCGGCGATGAATTCGCCATCATCGTGATCACGACGGAAAAGGCCGAGGCGCTGAACATCGCCGCGCGCGTTATCGAGCGCATCATGCGCCCGTTTCAGTTCGATGGGCAGTTGCTGCAGATCGGCGTCTCCGTCGGCATCACCATGGCCCCGCAGGATGCCGCAAGTCCTGAGCAGCTGATGCATAACGCGGACCTCGCCCTCTACCGCGCCAAGAGCGACGGGCGGGGCATCGTACGCGTGTTCGACCAGGAGATGGACGAGGCGATGCAGGCGCGCCGGGCGCTGCAGACGGCATTGCGCAAGGCGCTGCCGCGCGGTGAGCTGAGCGTGATGTTCCAGCCTATTATCGATCTCAGGGATAACCGCATCACCGGAGCCGAGGCGCTTTTGCGCTGGCAGCACCCTGAGCTTGGCAACGTACCGGCAGCGGATTTCATTCCGCTTGCCGAGGAGGGCGGAATGATCGGGGAAATCAGCGATTTCGTCCTGCGCCAAGCTTGTGAACAAGCCGTTGCCTGGCCGGGCGAGCTCTGCGTCGCGGTCAATTTCTCGCCGTTGCTCATGCGCAACCCCACGATCGTGGAGCATGTCACCAGCGTTCTCGCCGGCACCGGCCTCGCACCTGGGCGGCTGGAGCTGGAGGTAGTGGAGAGCACCATGCTGGACTCCAGCAAGTTGACACATGACGCGCTATGGCAACTACATGGGCAAGGCGTGCGGATCGCGCTGGATGATTTCGGCACCGGCTATTCCTCGCTTTCCTATCTGCGCCGTTTTCCCTTCGGCAAGGTCAAGATCGACAGCTCCTTCATTCGCGATCTTGGGCATGAAAAAGCCGACAGCTCGATCGTGCTTGCCATTATCGGCCTCGCCGAGGGGATGAACCTGACGGTGACGGCCGAGGGGGTGGAAACCAGGGAGCAGGCTGAAATCCTGCATTCTTATGGCTGCCATCAGGCGCAGGGATTTTTGTTTCACCAGCCGCTCAGCGCGGAGAACTTCGTCAAGCTTGTCGCGTCACAGGAGCGCGCCGGGCGGGTTGGGGCCATCTCCAGTGCTCACAGCGCGATCGGTTCTGCCTGAAACGAACAGGATCTGGCAATGTCCTAAAACTCATCCCTTTGCCTCAAAGGCCAGGAATGGCTTAATGCGCGGTCATGAAGGAATCTTCGGGTGCATCGCCGGCAATGGCGCAATGGTTTGCCATCAAGGCGCGGCATGAAGATGCGCTGCTGTTCTTCCGCATGGGCGATTTCTACGAGCTATTCTTTGCCGATGCCCAGGCCGCCAGTGCGGCGCTCGATATCGCCCTCACCGCCCGCGGCCAGCACCAGGGCCAGCCTATCCCGATGTGCGGCGTGCCGGTTTCCCAGGCGGAAATCTACCTTGCCCGGCTCATCCGGCGTGGCTTCCGCGTGGCCATTGTTGAGCAGTTGGAAGACCCGGCCGAGGCCAAGGCACGCGGCGCCAAGGGGCTGCTCAAACGCGGCGTCGTGCGGCTCGTCACCCCCGGCACGCTAACCGAGGAGGCATTGCTGGAGGCCGGGCGGGCGAATTTCTGCGCCGCCATCGTGGCGCATGAAGGCCGGTTCGGGCTGGCCTGGGCGGATATTTCCACCGGCCAGTTCGAGACCGAGCAGACGGATGCGGATGGCCTTGCGGCTATTCTCGGGCGTCTGGACCCGGCGGAGATTTTGGCGGCGGAGGAAATTCCCCTTGGCCCCCATGCCGCAAGGCGTGTGGAAACCAAACGTATGGCCCTGGCCCTGCCGCTGAATGCCGAGTCGGCGCGGCGGGAGTTGGCGCAGAAATTCGGCGCCGCCAGCCTGGATGCGTTTGGGGATTTTTCCTCCGCCGAGGTGCTCGCCGCTGCTTTCGTGCTGGCCTATATCGAGGCAACGCAGATGGGCAGCCAGCCCCGGCTTTCGCGCCCTGCCAGCGCCGGGCTTTCCGGGCAGCTCGCCATGGATGCCGCCACCCGCCAGAGCCTGGAGCTTGCCAACGCCCGCGGCGGCGCAGAAGCGGGAAGTTTGCTGGGTGCCATCAAACGCACCGTATCCCCCGCCGGGGCACGGCTGCTGGCCAGCTGGGTCACCGCCCCGCTTTGCACGTTGGAACCCTTGCTTGCCCGCCAGGCCGCCTGGCTCGCATTGCGGGATTCCGGTCAGGCGGAGACTATTCGCTCTGTCTTGCGGGGTGCGCCAGACATGGCCCGGGCTTTGGGCCGAATCGCGCTTGGCCGCGCCAGCCCACGAGACCTCGCCGCCATCAAAGCCGGGCTGAAAGCGGGTATGGCCCTCGCCCCCTTGCTGCCGGAAGGGGTGGCGTTGCTGGAAGCCGCCGCCCTTAATCCGGCTCCGCACTTGCTAACGACCTTGCAGGCCGCCCTGGCCGAACCCGCCCCGCTGCGGCTGGATGAAGGCAACGCCATCGCCCCTGGCTTCGATGGCGAGCTGGATGCCGAGCGCGCCCTGCGGGACGATACCCGCCGCATCATCGCGGAATTTCAGACCGAACTTGCCCAGCGCTACGGCGTCGCCGCTTTGAAAATCCGCCATCACGCCCAGCTTGGCTATGTGCTGGAAGCACCCGCCGGAGCGGTGGAGGCTTTGCGGGCCTATCCTGAACTGCAACTCCGCCAGGGCATGGCCAACGGGACGCGCTTCACCCAGCCGGAACTTTCAGAGTTGGACCGCCGGATCACCGAGGCCGGTGCCCGCGCCGGCGCGCGGGAGCGGCTGGTATTCTCCTGGCTGGTCAAACAAGTGCTGGATGTGGCGGAGAAGCTGGCCGAATGCGCGGCGGCACTGGCGCTGGTGGATGTGCTGCAAAATGCTGCCCAGCTTTCCCTTTCTGGCCGTTATTGCTGCCCGGAGCTTTCAGATACCGAAGCCTTCCGCATAACTGCTGGGCGCCACCCGGTGGTGGAAGACGCACTCCCGCCCGGCACCGGATTCATTCCCAACGCGTGCGAGCTTTCCCCCAGCCAGCGGTTGATGCTGCTCACCGGCCCCAACATGGCGGGCAAATCCACCTTCCTGCGCCAGAACGCGCTGCTGGTGGTGCTGGCGCAGGCGGGGCTGCCGGTGCCGGCGGAGGAAATGCGACTCGGGCTGGTGGATAGGCTGTTCTCGCGCGTGGGGGCGGCGGACGACCTCGCCTCTGGCCGCTCCACCTTCATGGTGGAAATGACCGAGACCGCCGCGATTTTACACCAAGCCGGTCCGAAAAGCTTCGTCATCGTCGATGAGATAGGCCGGGGTACGGGTACGCGCGATGGCCTGGCCATTGCCCAGGCGGTGCTGGAGAGCCTGCATAACCAAAATCGATGCCGCGCCATATTTGCCACACATTTTCATGAGCTAGTACAGCTTACGGAGGCCCTGCCGCGCCTCATGGCCCATACGATGCGGGTGAAGGAGTTCCGGGGCGAAGTGGTGTTTATGCACGAAGTTATTGAAGGTGCAGCACAAAAGAGCTGGGGCGTACATGTGGCACGCCTCGCCGGTGTGCCGGATGCCGTGCTGCGCCGGGCAGAAACCTTGCTGAAAGCCGCCGAGCGCCAGCAGAACGCCACTCTGCCCTTACCTTTATTCGCGGCCCTTCCCTTACCACTTGACCCACAAACCGAGGCGCTGCTCGAGAGCCTGGCTGCGCTGGAACCAGACGCACTTTCCCCGCGCGAGGCTTTGGGCCAGCTTTACCGGCTGCGCGAGGAAGTGCGGCAAATCCGCAGCGGCTCTGCGGAAAATGCAGGTTGATCCGTGTCTCTTCATTTCCAACTGACTCCAGTTCGATTTAAGCTGGTCCGACATGCCTGAAGCCAGGAAACTGCCCGATATCTCCGCCGCCCTCGCCGCGTTCCTGGAAACAGCGGCGCCGCCCCCGCGTGATGAGGCGCTGATCGCCTTTCGCCGCCAGCTCGGGCGGGTGCAGGCGCATGTCCAGACCTGCTTTGAATCAGATGGGCTGAACGGGCTGCAGGCCGCGCGGCTGCACGCATGGCTGATGGACGAGTTGGCGGGCGCGCTGTTTCGCTACGCGCTTCGGCTTATCCCGCTTTCCCCGCAGGACAAGCTGGCGATGGCCGCCACCGGCGGCTATGGCCGTGCCACGCTCGCCCCCTTCTCCGATATCGATCTGCTCTTCCTCACCGGCCCCAGCGCCTCCGCAGCACTGAACAAGGCGGTGGAGTTCATTCTGTATTTCCTGTGGGATCTCGGGCTGAAAGTGGGCCACGCCACCCGCACGGTCGAGGAATGCTTGGGCGAGGCGAAGGATGATGTGACCATCCGCACCTCGATGCTGGATGCACGTTGCCTCGCCGGAGACCGCCCTCTCTTCGCCAATTTCCAGACCGCCTTTCGCGCCGATTGCGCCGCTGAAGGCCACGGCGAATATATCCACGAAAAACAGGCTGAGCGCGCCGCCAGACACAAACGCTTCGGCGACACACCCTTCATGGTTGAGCCGAATGTGAAGGAAGGCAAAGGCGGCCTGCGGGATTTGCAAACGCTCTATTGGCTTTCGCGCTACGTGTTCAACACCTTCGCGATGACCGAACTGGTCGGCGAGGACAGCCCCGGCGGCGGCATCCTCACCGAGACCGAGGCCCGCGCCTGCAAGCGCGCCTGGGAATATCTCTGGACCGTGCGTTTTCACCTGCATTACGTCGCCGGCCGGGCGGAGGAACGCCTAACCTTCGACCTGCAACCCGTAGTGGGGGCCCGCATGGGCTATACCCGCCATGGCCGCCAGGACGGGGTGGAACGCTTCATGCGCCACTACTTCCTGGTGGTGCGCGAGGTTGCGCGCGTCACCGGCGTGCTGGAGCCCGCCCTCATCCGCGCCGCACTCGGCCCGCCGGCCATCGCCCCCACCACCGATGCCACGCTGATCGCCGCCGGCTTCGTACTGGCGGACGGGCAGATCCTATTCGCGCCCGGCCGCGACCCCAAAACCGACCCCACCTCTATCTTTCGTATCCTCATTGAGGCGCGCAATCGCGGGCTGGATCTGCACCCGCTGGCCAAGCGCACACTCATCCGCTCCGCCTCGCTGGGAGCGGACCTGCGTGGGAACAAAAAAGCCGCCAGCCTGTTCCTCAACCTGCTCTGCGGCGACAGCGAGGACATCCCTGATCCAGACTGCGATTCCGCCGAATGGCTGGCGGTGCTGAATGATTGCGGAATCCTTGGCCGTTATCTGCCGGATTGGCGGCGCATTGTCGGGCAGATGCAGTTCGATACGTATCATGTCTTCACTGTGGATGTTCACACCGTGCAGGCTATCCGCAATCTCAATAGTCTCGAAGCCGGGAAGCTGAAGGAGATCGCGCCGCTCTCCACCGAGCTGATCGGGCAGATCCAGTCCCGCCGCGCACTTTATGTGGCGGTGCTGCTGCACGACATCGCCAAGGGACGAGGCGGCGACCATTCCGTGCTGGGTGCGGAACTCGCCCTTACCATCTGCCCGGCTTTGGGGATGGACCAGGAAGAGACCGAAATGGTCTCCTGGCTGGTGCTGCACCACCTGCTGCTCAGCCAGACCGCCTTCTCCCGCGATATCGACGACCCGAAAACGATCCTGGACTTGGCGGATTCCATCCAGTCGCCCGAGCGCCTGCGGCTTTTGCAAATCCTCACAGTCGCGGATATCCGGGCTGTCTCGCCAAAGGTCTGGAATGGCTGGAAAGCAACCTTGCTGCGCGAGCTTCACGCGCGCGTCGCCGAAGTGCTGGAGGGCGGGCTTTCCGCCACCGAGCGCGACGTCCGCATCGCCCGGGCGAAGGAGGTTGTTGCCTCTCTGCTGGCGGACTGGCCAAGCGCGGAGCGGGAGGATTTCCTCTCGCTGGGCTATCCCAGCTATTGGCTGGGCTTCGACCCCGAAAGCATTGAGCGCCACGGGCGCATGATCCGCGATGCAAAATCTCGCAACGCGCCGCTCACGATCCAGACCGAGCCGCTGCCCGCTCGCGCGGTGACGGAGGTGTTGGTCTACACCGCCGACCATGCCGGACTGTTCAGCCGCATCGCCGGCGCGCTAGCCATCGCCGGTGCCTCGATTGTGGATGCCCGCATCCACACCCTCACGGATGGCATGGCGCTGGACAC
>JAKAZY010000020.1 GCA_021826425.1 Pseudomonadota bacterium | reverse complement strand
ATGGCGGCGGTGAGAGAGGTCTTGCCATGGTCAACGTGGCCGATGGTCCCGATGTTCACATGCGGCTTGTTGCGCTCAAATTTAGCTTTGGCCATTTAACTGCTCCGTGTGCAGGCTAAAAACTTGGAATGGTCAGAAGATTACCAGCGGTAATGACTGAAAGCCTTGTTGGCTTCGGCCATCCGATGGGTGTCCTCACGCTTCTTGACCGCAGAGCCGCGATTATTCACCGCATCCTGCAGCTCGTTCGACAGCCGCTCTTCCATCGTGTGCTCGCCGCGCTTGCGGGCGGAGTCGATGATCCAGCGGATCGCCAGCGCCTGGCGGCGCTCGGTGCGAACCTCGACGGGGACCTGGTAGGTCGCACCGCCAACACGGCGGGAACGCACCTCGATCGCCGGCTTCACATTGTCCAGCGCCTCATGGAACAGGCGCACGGGATCTGCACTCGGCCCGCCGCGCTTCTTCAGCACGTCGAGGGCGCCATATACGATCCCTTCGGCAACAGATTTCTTGCCATCATACATCAGCACATTCATGAAACGGCTGATCACGATATCGCCGAACTTAGCGTCCGGGAGAACTTCGCGCTTCGTGGCGCGGCGGCGGCGGCTCATCTCTACCTCTCCTTACTTCGGACGCTTCGCGCCATAGAGCGAGCGGCGCTTGCGGCGCTTCGGCAGGCCCTGCGTATCCAGAACACCACGAAGGATATGATAACGCACACCCGGAAGATCTTTTACGCGGCCACCGCGGATCAGCACCACAGAGTGCTCCTGCAGATTATGGCCTTCACCGGGAATATAGCTCACTACCTCGAAACCGTTGGTCAGGCGCACCTTGGCAA
The DNA here is from genome assembly GCA_021826425.1 of Pseudomonadota bacterium. Taxonomy (GTDB): domain Bacteria; phylum Pseudomonadota; class Alphaproteobacteria; order Acetobacterales; family Acetobacteraceae; genus Acidocella. The sequence continues at coordinate 20,729 of JAKAZY010000020.1, read as the reverse complement.
CCTTACGAAGTGCCGAGTTCGGCTTCTTCGGGGTTGTTGTGTAGACGCGCGTGCAAACGCCACGCTTCTGGGGGCAACCCTCCAAAGCCGGCACCTTGTTGCGCTTGGCAGCCGGCTCGCGCCCCTTGGCGATCAACTGGTTAATGGTCGGCATATGTCATCCTGCTTCGTGTTCACTTCCCTGATTCCTGGACTGGGATCGGGCCTTCCATAAAAAAGCGCCGCAAGGAGGTATGGAACCCATCCTTACGGGACTGCTTATCCAGCACGCGGCCTAGGCACGGAAGATTTCCGCACGGCGCCGCACGCGCCAGATTTTTACAGACGACCCGGCCCGGAACTCCGGAACCGCGAGAGCGCTCTCCTTAGAAGCCGCCTCTACCCAAGTCAAGCGATTCTCCTACGCCAAACTGCAAGAAAACGCAGCCTTCCCAAATTCTCATGGCTGGACATACAGCAGCGCAGATAGGACTTGGCGCGAACAAAAACGGCACCCCGAAGGATGCCGTTTTCTCTTTATGTATAGGCATATATAGGCTGCCAGCGTTACTCGGCGGCCAGCTCCGGCTTGGAGGGAGTGCCGCGCGGGCTCAACGTCTGCCGGTCACGCCCGGCAGCAATCGCCCGCAACCGGTTCATCACAGCGCCCGTGCCCGCCGGGATCAGGCGGCCCACGATCACGTTTTCCTTCAGGCCGGTGAGCATGTCGTGCTTACCGGCTGTGGCGGCCTCAGTCAGCACGCGCGTCGTTTCCTGGAAGGAGGCCGCGGAGATGAAGCTCTGCGTCTGCAGGCTGGCCTTGGTGATGCCCTGCAGCACAGGCAGGCCCGCCGCTGGCCGCTCGTCGTCACTCAGCTTGCTGTTTTCCAAGTCGAACTCCACACGGTCAACCAGCTCGCCCACCAGGAAGGTGGTATCCCCGGCCTCGGTGATCTCGACCTTCTGCAACATCTGGCGAACGATCACCTCGATATGCTTGTCGTTGATCTTCACACCCTGCAGGCGATAGACGTCCTGGATTTCGTTGACCAGGTAGTCGGACAGCGCCTCTACGCCAAGCACGCGCAGAATGTCATGCGGCACGCGCGGGCCATCCACCAGCGGGTCGCCCTTGCGGACATAGTCGCCTTCCTGGACGGATACGTGCTTGCCCTTGGGGATCAGATACTCGGTCTCCTCGCCGGTTTCGTCGCTCTTCACGATAACCCGGCGCTTGGCCTTGTAATCCTTACCAAATTCTACACGGCCATCGATTTCCGCGATGATCGCGTGATCCTTCGGCCGGCGCGCCTCGAACAGCTCTGCCACGCGCGGTAGACCGCCGGTGATGTCACGGGTCTTGGAACCTTCGCGGGGAATACGCGCCAACACGTCACCCGCCGCCACCATGGCGCCGGATTCGATTGAAAGGATCGAGTCCGGCGAGAGGAAGTAGCGCGCCTCTGTGCCATTCGCCAGGCGCAATATTTCGCCTTTTTCGTCCTTCAGCAACAAACGGGGGCGCAGGTCGGCTCCCCGGGCGGATTGCTTGTAATCCACCACCACCTTGGAGGTGAGGCCGGTGACCTCGTCGGTCCGCTCCACGAGGGTCACACCCTCGATGAGATCAGCGTATTCGACGATACCGGCGCGCTCGGTGATGATCGGCAGGGTGTAGGGATCCCACTCGGCCAGTTTCTGGCCGCGCGCCACATCCGCTCCCTCATCCACCAGCAGGCGTGCGCCATAGGGCACGCGGAAGCGGGCACGCTCGCGCTTGCCGGCGTCGGTGATGACGATTTCGCAATTGCGGCTCATCACCACCGGCACGCCGGTGGAGTTCGTCACCACCACGCGGTTGCGAATGAGCACCGTGCCGTCGTGGCTGGCTTCGACGTTAGACTGCTCAGCACCACGCTGGGCGGCACCACCGATATGGAAGGTACGCATGGTCAGCTGCGTGCCCGGCTCACCGATGGACTGTGCGGCGATAACGCCTACGGCCTCGCCGACATTCACCGGCGTGCCGCGCGCCAGATCGCGCCCATAGCATTTGCCGCACACTGCGATCTTGGTGTCGCAGGTGAGAACCGAGCGGATTTTCACCGTCTCGATGCCGCTCTTTTCGATCTGCTCAGCATGCGCCTCCTCGATCAGCTCATTGCGGGCCACGATCACCTCATTGGTGTTCAGGTCCAGAATGTCTTCCGCGGCGGTACGGCCCAGAACACGCTCGGAGAGCGAGGCGACGATCTCACCACCATCGCGCACAGCGCTTACGGTCAAGCCGCGCTCGGTGCCGCAATCATCCTCAATGATGATGCAGTCCTGCGCCACGTCCACCAGTCGGCGGGTGAGGTAGCCGGAGTTCGCCGTCTTCAACGCCGTATCCGCCAGACCCTTGCGGGCGCCGTGGGTGGAGTTGAAGTAGTCGAGCACCGAGAGGCCCTCTTTAAAGTTCGCGATGATCGGCTGTTCGATGATCTCACCGGAAGGCTTGGCCATCAGGCCACGCATACCGGCAAGCTGAGACATCTGTGCGGCAGAACCACGCGCACCGGAGTGGCTCATCATCCACACAGAGTTGGTCGGGTTGCCGATCTCCTGACGGGAGATCTCCTTCATCATCGCGGAGGCGACGAGGTCTTTACAGCGCGACCACGCGTCAACCACCTTATTATAGCGCTCGCCAGCGGTGATCAGACCATCCTGATATTGCTGCTCAAACTCGCGCACTTCGGCTTGCGTGGTGGCCACCAGCTGATGCTTGGAGTCGGGGATGCGCATATCGTCCTTGCCGAAGGAAATGCCAGCCTTCGCCGCATGGCGGAAGCCGAGACCCATCAGCCTGTCGCAGAAGATCACCGCCTCTTTCTGCCCGCAATGGCGGTAGACGAGGTCGATCACGTCCTGCACGTTCTTCTTGGTCAGCATACGATTGACGACCGAGAAATTCAGATTCGCGTTCAACGGCAGCAACTGGCCGATGAGCATGCGCCCCGGCGTGGTGGCGACAATAGAGGTCTTCACCTGGCCATCCGCCGTCATGTTCTTCACGCGGGCGCGGATCTTGTCATGCAGCTTGATCGCGCCGGCAGTGAGCGCGAACTCGATCTCACCCACGGTGCCGAAGGCCGGCGCCTCTTCATCCTTAGCGATCAGGAATTCCTGGGTTTCAATGGAAAGATAGTAAAGGCCCAGAACGATATCCTGGCTCGGCACGATGATCGGCTTGCCATTCGCGGGGCTGAGGATGTTGTTGGTCGACATCATCAGCACGCGGCCTTCCAACTGCGCCTCGATGGAGAGCGGCACATGTACCGCCATCTGGTCGCCGTCGAAATCCGCGTTGAAGGCGGTGCAAACCAGCGGGTGGAGCTGGATGGCCTTGCCCTCGATCAGGATCGGTTCGAACGCCTGGATGCCCAAACGGTGCAGTGTCGGGGCGCGGTTCAGCATCACCGGATGCTCGCGGATCACCTCTTCGAGGATATCCCAAACCTCCGGGCGCTCCTTTTCCACCATGCGCTTGGCAGCCTTGATGGTGGTGGCCAAGCCGTATTTCTCCAACTTGGCGTAGATGAACGGCTTGAACAGCTCCAGCGCCATCTTCTTCGGCAGGCCGCACTGGTGGAGCTTCAGCTCCGGGCCCACCACGATGACCGAACGGCCGGAATAATCGACGCGCTTGCCGAGCAGGTTCTGACGAAACCGGCCCTGCTTGCCCTTCAGCATGTCGGAGAGCGACTTCAGCGGACGCTTATTGGTGCCGGTGATGGCGCGGCCGCGGCGGCCGTTATCGAACAGCGCATCCACCGATTCCTGCAGCATGCGCTTCTCATTGCGCACGATGATATCCGGCGCGCGCAGCTCCATAAGCCGCTTCAGGCGGTTGTTGCGGTTGATGACGCGACGATAAAGATCGTTCAAATCGGAGGTCGCGAAGCGCCCACCATCCAGCGGCACCAGCGGGCGCAGCTCGGGCGGGATCACCGGAATCACATCCAGCACCATCCATTCTGGGTGGGTGCCGGAATCGAGGAAGTTCTCGATCAGCTTCAGCCGCTTGACCAGCTTCTTGCGCTTGGTCTCGGAGGTCGTCTCTTTCAGCTCAGCGCGCATGGTGGCGCGCGTCTCGGCCAGGTCGATCCCAAGCAGGATGGATTTGATCGCCTCAGCGCCGATGCCAGCGCGGAAACCATCCTCGCCGAACTCGTCCTGCTTGTTGAACATCTCGTCTTCGGAGATGAGCTGGTGCAGCTTGAGGTCCGTCGTGCCCGGCTCAAGAACGATATAGCTCTCGAAGTACAGAACCTTCTCGACATCTTTGAGCGTCATGTCGAGCATGGTGGCGATGCGCGAGGGCAGCGATTTCAGGAACCAGATATGGGCAACCGGCGAGGCCAGCTCGATATGGCCCATGCGCTCGCGCCGAACCTTAGCCAGCGTGACCTCAACGCCGCATTTCTCGCAGATGATGCCGCGGAATTTCATGCGCTTGTACTTGCCGCACAGGCACTCGTAATCCTTGATCGGCCCGAAGATGCGGGCACAGAACAAACCATCGCGCTCGGGCTTGAAGGTCCGGTAGTTGATCGTCTCCGGCTTCTTGATCTCGCCGTAGGACCAGCTGCGGATCTGTTCCGGGGAAGCAATCTGGATCTTGATCTGGTCGAAAGACGCCGTCTGGCCGGCGTTCCCGAGAATCTTCATCAAATCATTCATTACGCAACATCCTTATTTTGGCCTGGCATCCTGCACTCGTTCCGGAACATCGCCCTCAAGAGGAGGACTGCTCCAGATCGACGTTCAGGCCCAAGGATTTCAGTTCCTTCAGCAGCACGTTGAAACTTTCGGGTATGCCAGCCTCGAAATTGTCCTGCTCGCGCACGATGGCCTCATAGACCTTGGTCCGGCCGGAGACGTCGTCTGACTTCACGGTCAGCATCTCCTGCAGCGTATAGGCGGCGCCATAAGCTTCCAGCGCCCACACTTCCATTTCACCGAAGCGCTGGCCACCAAACTGCGCCTTGCCACCCAGCGGCTGCTGGGTAACCAACGAGTATGGGCCGATTGAGCGGGCATGGATCTTGTCGTCGACAAGATGGTGCAGCTTGAGCATGTACATATACCCGACCGTGACTTTGCGCTCGAACGGCTCACCGGTGCGTCCGTCGATCAGCACGCTCTGCCCGGAAATATCCACACCGGCCTTGGCCAGCATCTCCTCGATATCCGGGATGCGCGCACCGTCGAACACCGGGGTCGCGATCGGCACGCCCTTGGTGACGTTGCGGGACAGCTCGACCAGCGCATCATCGTCAAGGTCCTTGATCTGGTCCTCGAAGATTTCCTCGCCATAAGCCAGCTTCAGACGGTCCAGCAGCTCCTGTTTGGCCTCGCCGGTTCGGCGGTATTCCTCCACCGCATTGCCGATCTGCTTGCCAAGATTGGCGCAAGCCCAGCCCAGATGCACTTCCAGAATCTGCCCCACGTTCATGCGTGACGGCACGCCGAGCGGGTTCAGCACGAGGTCAACCGGGGTGCCATCCTCCAGGAACGGCATATCTTCCACCGGCACAACACGGGAGACGACACCCTTATTGCCATGGCGGCCGGCCATCTTATCGCCCGGCTGCAGCTTGCGCTTCACCGCCACGAACACTTTGACCATCTTCATCACGCCGGGCAGCAGTTCATCGCCGCGCTGCAGCTTTTCGACCTTGCTCTCGAAACGGTCTTGCAGGCGCTTCACGGCGGCGTCGAACTCGCGCTTCAGAAGCTCGATATTCGCCATCACCGCATCGTCCTGCACGATGATGTTGCGCCAGGCGCCGCGCGGATGCTCAGCCAACACCTCGGCGTTGATCTCCGTGCCAGCCTTGAGGCCCTTGAAGCCCGACCCCGCCACCTGACCAATCAACGCCTCGCGCAGACGGTTCAGGAATGCACGCTCCTGGATCGCCTTCTCGTCATCACGATCCTTGGCCAGACGCTCGATCTCGGCGCGCTCGATCGCCAGGGCGCGCTCATCCTTGTCCACGCCGCGACGGTTGAACACCCGCACATCGACGATGGTGCCAGAGGTACCCGGCGGCAGGCGCAACGAGGTGTCGCGCACGTCAGATGCCTTTTCGCCGAAGATGGCGCGTAGCAGCTTCTCTTCCGGGGTCATCGGACTTTCGCCCTTCGGCGTGACCTTGCCGACCAGAATATCGCCCGGATTCGCCTCGGCGCCGATATAAATAATGCCCGCTTCGTCAAGGTTGCGAAGGGCTTCCTCACCCACGTTCGGGATATCTCGGGTGATTTCCTCCTGGCCAAGCTTGGTGTCGCGGGCCATCACCTCGAACTCCTCGATATGGATCGAGGTGAAGACGTCATCCTTGGCGATCCGCTCGGAGATCAGGATGGAATCCTCAAAGTTATAGCCGTTCCAGGGCATGAAGGCACAGAGGGCGTTGCGGCCCAGCGCCAGCTCGCCCAGCTCCGTGGAGGGACCGTCGGCGATGATGTCGCCGCCGGAAACCCGGTCACCCACCTTCACGAGCGGACGCTGGTTGATGCAAGTGCTCTGGTTAGAGCGCATATATTTGCGCAGTCGGTAGATATCCACGCCTGCAGTGCTGCCATCCTCGGCGGTGGCACGCACAACGATACGCGCACCGTCAATCTGGTCGATGATGCCAGGGCGGCGGGCCACAATGGTGGCACCCGAATCCCGCGCCACGGCCGCTTCCATGCCGGTGCCAACAATCGGCGCATCGGAGCGGATGAGCGGGACGGCCTGGCGCTGCATGTTGGAGCCCATCAGCGCGCGGTTGGCGTCGTCGTTCTCCAGGAACGGGATCAACGCGGCGGCGACGGAGACGAGCTGCTTCGGAGATACGTCGATGGCGGTCACATTTTCGGGTTTGACCATCAAGAAGTCGCCATTGCGGCGCACGGAAACCAGATCGTCCTTCAACACCCCGTCCTCGCCCTTATGGGCGTCGGCCTGGGCCACCACCAGACGTTCCTCTTCCATGGCGGAAAGGTATTTGAACTCAGGCTGCACCACGCCATCCTGCACCAGCTGGTACGGGGTTTCGATGAAGCCGTATTTGTTCACCTTGGCGTAGGTGGCGAGGCTGTTGATCAGGCCGATATTCGGGCCTTCCGGCGTCTCGATGGGGCAGATACGGCCATAATGGGTGGGGTGCACGTCGCGCACCTCGAACCCGGCGCGCTCGCGGGTCAGACCGCCCGGCCCCAGGGCCGAGAGGCGGCGCTTATGCGTCACTTCCGAGAGCGGGTTGGTCTGGTCCATGAACTGCGAGAGCTGCGACGAGCCGAAGAACTCCCGCACCGCAGCCGCGGCCGGCTTCGCGTTGATGAGGTCGTGCGGCATCACGCTGTCGATATCGACCGAACCCATACGCTCGCGGATAGCGCGCTCCATGCGCAGCAGGCCGACGCGGTACTGATTCTCCATCAGCTCGCCGACAGAACGCACGCGGCGGTTGCCGAGATTGTCGATGTCGTCGATGGCACCACGACCGTCTTTGAGCTCGTTCATGATCTTGATGGTGCGCAGAATATCGTCCTTGCGCAGCGTGCGCACGGTATCCGGCACGTCAATGCCAAGACGCATGTTCATCTTCACACGGCCAACAGCGGAGAGGTCGTAGCGGTCTGCGTCGAAGAACAGGCCCTTGAACAGAGTTTCGGCGGTTTCGGAGGTCGGCGGCTCACCGGGGCGCATGACACGGTAGATGTCGATCAGCGCGTCCTCGCGGTTGGCGTTCTTATCCGCCGCCAGGGTGTTGCGAATCCACGGACCGTTCTGCTGGTCGACGGCGAGCGTCGGCAGCTCTTCGATGCCGCGCTCTTCCAGCGCCGCCAGCTTCTGCTCTGTTATCTCCTCGCCGGCTTCGCCGAAGATCTCGCCGGTATTGGGATCGAACACGTCCTCGCCGAGGAAGCGGCCGATGATGTCAGCGCGGGAGACGAGCACGCTCTTGGTTTTTTCCGCGATCTTGCGAACCACGCGGGCGGTCAGCTTCTCCTCGGTCTTGGCCACAATCTCACCGGTCTCGGCATCGACCAAATCCTCGATGAGCTTGAGGTTGCGGAAGGCGTCGGCCTCGAAAGGGCGGGCCCATTGGCCATTCTTCGCGGTATAGACGACCTTGCCGTAGAAGAAGTTCAGAATCTCCTCGGAGCTCATCCCCTTGATTTCACTGATTTCAACGCTTTCGCCCTTGGCGGTGCGGGCTTCGATCAACGCCTCGGTGGCGGCGGAAGGCAACGCATAGAGCAGCGTGGTGACCGGCAGCTTGCGCTTGCGGTCGATGCGCACATAGATCAAATCCTTGGCATCGAACTCGAAATCGAGCCAGGAGCCGCGATAAGGGATGACGCGGGCGGTGAACAAATATTTGCCCGAGGAATGGGTCTTGCCGCGGTCATGGTCGAAGAAAACGCCCGGCGAGCGGTGCATCTGCGAGACGATCACGCGCTCGGTACCGTTCACCACGAAGGTGCCGTTATCGGTCATCAGCGGCATGTCGCCCATGTAAACGGGCTGCTCTTTAATATCGCGGATGGACTTGGCACCGGTATCCTCGTCCAGATCCCAGACGATCAGGCGCAGGATCACCTTCAACGGGGCCGCATAGGTCATGCCGCGCTGGATGCATTCCTCAACATCATATTTCGGCTCCTCAAGCTCGTAATAGACGAACTCAAGCCGGCCACGGCCAGCGAAATCGTCGATCGGGAATACTGATTTGAACACTTCCTGCAAGCCGGAATTGGTGCGTGCATCCGGCTTCACGTTCATCTGCAGGAAGGAGTCATAGCTCGCCCGCTGCACATCAATGAGGTTGGGCATCGGTGCGACTTCAGGGATACGGCTGAAGCTTTTCCGGATGCGCTTGCGGCTGGTGAAAGAACCCTTGCCAAAACCACCATTCATCGCGTTCATTCGCATCACCCTCGGTCAGATTTGATCGTCGTCTAAAAGTCGTCGTCTAAAAACGGGCGGCAGGCGGTCACCAAAGGTCACCGCCTGTCCTTTTGCCCTATGCACGCAACGGCATGTTCATGCCGCAGCGGGAAGTGGCGTTACTTGACTTCGACAGTCGCGCCCTGCTCTTCCAGTGTCTTCTTGATGGCCGCGGCCTCATCCTTGGTCGCGTTTTCCTTAACGGTCTTCGGCGCGCCCTCAACCAAGTCCTTGGCTTCCTTGAGGCCCAGGCCGGTAATGGTGCGGATTTCCTTGATCACGTTGATCTTCTTCTCGCCACCAGCGGCGAGGATCACGGTGAATTCGGTCTGCTCTTCAACAGCAGCAGCCGGCGCAGCCGGGCCAGCGGCGGCGGCAACAGCCACCGGAGCGGCAGCGGAAACGCCCCACTTCTCTTCCAGCAACTTGGAGAGCTCGGCGGCCTCCAGGACGGTCAGCTTCGACAGCTCTTCAACGAGCGAGTTCAGGTCAGCCATTTAATAAAATCCTTCGGTAAGATAGGCTTTGTTTGGTTCAATGCAAGGCCACACCACGCGGCCCCACGAAAAGCGACAAGCGTGCGAAAATCAGGCCGCCTCGCTCTTCTGGGAATCGGCATACGCCGCAAAGACCCGCGCAAGTTGTCCGGCAGGAGCCTGCAGAACGCCGGCCACCTTGGTCGCTGGGGCTTGGATAAGCCCCAGGATCTTGGCGCGCAGGCTGTCCAGAGAGGGCAGCTCGGAAAGAGCCTTGACGCCATCGACGCTCAGAACCTGAGCGCCCAGGGCACCACCCAACAGAACAAACTTGTCATTGGTCTTGGCGAAGTCGACAGCAACCTTGGCAGCCGCAACCGGGTCTTGCGACCAGGCCAGAGCTGTGGGCCCCTTCAGAAGGGGTGAAATGCCGTCGAACCGGGTTCCTTCAAGAGCAAGAAGGGCCAGACGATTCTTCGCAACCTTGAAGCTTACGCCCGCCTCACGCATCTTGCGGCGCAGATTGGTCACATCGGCCACCGTCATCCCGTCATTCCGGGTGACAACAACCATGGACGTATCTGCAAACACCGCAGACAGTTCAGCGACGAATTCACGCTTCTCTATGCGATCCACATCCGTCTCCAACTTGACAGGCAGTTTGGCGTTGCCGCCGCCCTGCCCAGGTTACCCAAGCAACCAGGACCATCCCGGTTGCTTTCGCCTGTCCTGTGTCAGAACCACCAAAGCCCCGCCGAAGCGAAACATTTGGCACCTCTCTACCGTGTGCGGGCGAGCCCATTAAACCCGAAGGTGCATGCGGTCTTGGACAGGTCGGGAGCCTTGCGGCTCCCTGCCCGTTCCAGCCCGAAGGCCGGAACGTATCTCGTTATCAATCAGGCGACGGTGGAAACGTCCACGCGCACGCCAGGGCCCATGGTGGAGGAGAGCGCGACCTTCTGCAGGTATGTGCCCTTCGCCCCGGTCGGCTTCGCCTTCTGCACGGCGTCAATCAATGCCTTGGCGTTCTCAACCAGCTTGTCGGCCTCAAAGCTCGCCTTGCCGATACCGGCATGGATGATACCAGCCTTCTCCGCGCGGAACTCAACCTGACCGGACTTGGCGGCGGTGATGGCACCCTTCACGTCCATGGTCACGGTGCCGAGCTTCGGGTTTGGCATCAGGCCACGCGGGCCAAGGATTTTACCCAGCTTGCCGACCACACCCATCATGTCCGGGGTGGCGATGCAGCGGTCGAACTGGATATCACCAGCCTGAATCTTTTCAGCCAAGTCGTCGGAACCCACCACGTCGGCACCGGCGGCCAGAGCTTCCTCAGCCTTGGCGCCACGGGCGAACACACCCACGCGCAGGGTCTTACCCGTACCGTTCGGCAGAGACACCAGGCCACGCACCATCTGGTCGGCATGGCGAGGGTCGATGCCGAGGTTCAGCGAGATCTCGATGGTCTCATCGAACTTTGCGGTCGCATTCTTCTTGGCCAAAGTCACGGCGGCGGCCAGCTCATAGAGCTTATTGGCCTCAACGCTCGCGCGGGCAGCGGTCAGACGCTTATCATGTGCCATGTTATTAGCCCTCCACCACGGTCAGGCCCATGGAACGGGCGGAACCGGCCAGCATGCGAACCGCGCCCTCGGCGTCGTTCGCGTTCATGTCCTTCATCTTGGTCTTGGCGATCTCATGGAGCTGCGCCATCGTCACCTTGCCCACAGCCGCACCTTTGCCTGGCGTGGTGGTGCCCTTGGCGATGCCCGCCGCCTTCTTCAGGAAGTAGGTGTTGGGCGGGGTCTTCATGATAAAGGAGAACGTGCGGTCGGCGAACGCGGTGATCACCACCGGCACCGGCATACCGGGCTCCATTTGTTGCGTGGCAGCGTTGAATTCCTTCACGAACTGCATGATGTTCAAACCACGCTGGCCGAGCGCAGGGCCCACCGGCGGCGAAGGATTCGCCTTGCCCGCGGGGATTTGCAGCTTGATATAGCCGACAATCTTCTTTGCCATTTCTGGCTCCTTTCATCCTAATGGCTTATTCAGCCATTGGACCGCGGTTCAGACGGCCGGGCACACCTGCCCCCAGCCTCCCGCGTTCCGAGGGGCGGAGCCTTAGCCTACCCACCTCCCCCTGTCTAGCACCTCTTGAAATTTTCCATTCAGAGACAAAACTCACGGTGGTGCTGGGTTAGATGACCATCTCGGCCGCGACATCGAGGCATCCTTAAGCGGCGCCCTGGGCTGGATCAACCTCGGTTATAAGCCAAACCCGAAAGAGGATAGTCGATGAATAAGTTGATCCACTCCATCGTCACAGTCTCAATGGTCGGTTTGGGCGGGACGGCAGTCGCGGCGACCCCGGCTTTACCTATCCGTGGTACAATAGACGCGGTCCAGGGCCGCGCCCTCTCTCTTACGGAAACCTCTGGGACGAAAATCACCGTAACACTGGCTCCTCACGCCGCCATCGCTGAGGTTGTTCCTAGTTCGCTGGCGGCGGTAAAAGCGGGCAGCTATGTCGGCACGGCTGCGGTGAAGCAGATGGGCGGCACCTACCGGGCCATGGAACTCCAAATTTTTCCAGAAAAAATGCGGGGCATTGGCCTGGGAACCAGGCAATGGAATTTGGCGCCACACAGCACGATGACAAACGGCACGGTCGGAGGCATTGCCAATACGGGTGGAACCGTGGGCGCGGTAAGCGGCTCGGGCGATCTGACACTAACCGTGAATGACGGCAGCGGGACCAAAACCGTGTTGGTTCCCCAAGGCGTGCCCGTTGTTACTTACGCACCAGGACATTTAGCAGACCTCAAACCGGGGGCGCATATCATTCTTTTTCCGTCCGAGGCGGTTGCAAACGGCATGGTTACGACCAGTCGGATCGGCGTTGGTAAAAACGGGCTGACACCTCCGATGTGACGCAGCGGTTTTAAATCACCCGCGCGCAAGCGCACGGCAGGCCGCACACGCCGCGGCGGCGGCCAAGCCTGTAGCCAGCATACCCCAGGTGAGGTCGGCCGCGGTTACAAAGAGGGGCCAGCGGCGCAAGGTGGCCTGGTTGGTGAGGTCGTAGGTAGCATAAGCCACCAACCCCAGCCCTGCGCCGCGCAGCAGGGCCATGCTGGGCTTTTCCGAGGGTAGAACCGCAAACGCCACCACGCCTCCAATATATAGCAGATAAAACAGCACGGCCGGAACAGGCCGGACATTGCTGGCCAGGAGGTCTCCCAAAGCCGGTTTATAAAGACGCGAGGACATGGTGCCGAGCCAAATGGCGTCCAGGCCGATAAAAGCCAATGCCGTCGCCACATAGGCGGTCAGAATCAATTTCACCGAAATCACCCCTTCAATTCGTAAAGCCCGACATCGACACGGCCGCTGGCGAACCCCGCCTCGCAGTAGCAAAGATAGTAGGTCCAAAGCCGGCGGAAGCGCGCGTCAAACCCCATGGCCTCAATGCGGGGCCAGGCGGCAAGAAAGCGCGTCCGCCAATCAGCCAAAGTGCGGGCATAGCTGGCACCAAAATGCTGCACCCGGCCCGGTGCCAAGCCGGCGGCCTGGGCCTGCTGGGCAATCACTGTCTCGGTTGGCAACATGCCGCCGGGGAAAATATGGCGTTGGATGAAATCCGGCGTGCGCCTGTATGCGGCGTAGCGGCTTTCATCCATGGTGATGACTTGCAGCACGGCGTGCCCGCCCGGCTTCAGGCGTTGCCGCAAGGCCCGGAAATAAGCCGGCCAGTAGGCCTCCCCCACAGCCTCCAGCATCTCGACCGAGACAATCCGGTCATAGCTGCCCGCCTCGTCACGGTAGTCCCGCAAAGCCAACTGCACTTGCGCGCCAAGCCCAGCCTCGGCGACCATGTTTTGGGCATAGGCAAGCTGCGCCGGCGAGATGGTGAGGCCGGTGACCCGCGCCCCCGCCGCGCCGAGATGTCGGGCTAAGGCGCCCCACCCACAACCAATCTCGAGCACAGTGCCGCCGCGCGGCGCATCAAGCCATTCGGCAAGCAGTGCCAACTTGCGAGCTTGAGCGGCTTCCAGCGTATCATCCGCCCCAATATAAAGGCCGGAAGAGTAAAGCATCGCCGGATCCAGCCAGGCTGCGTAGAAATCATTACCGAGATCGTAATGCGCCATGATGTTGCGCCGGGCGCCACCGCGGGTGTTGGCGCGGGTGGCGTGGCGCAAACGGTCAAGCAACCGCCCCGGCAGGGCAAACAACCCGGCCGGAGCTGCATCCGTATTGTTAAGGACCGCTAGCGCCAGAAGGGCTGTGAGATCAGGGCTGGACCAGGCACCGGCGATGTAGCTCTCGTAAAACCCGGTTTCGCCATGCAACAGCGCGGCGCGGAGCAGGCGGGTGTTATGAAGGTGCAGCACAGCATCGGGTCCGGGCAGGTGTCCCTGCCCCTCGAGGCGGCTGCCGTCTGGCAGCAGGCATACCAGGCGGCCATGGTTCAACTTGTTCAGCAGGCGACGCAGCACAAAAACAGCCAGGCCGTTTCCGGGCTTGGACGCAGCATGTGCGGTGGTATGGGCAATATCGCTCATGCAACTTTCCTCGTGATATCCTGACCTAAACTGACCAGCGTGGCGGGGGCCGGTGGGCGCGGGCGCAGGCGCACACCCTTGAGCCATATCCACAAGGCTTCCCAGTGAATGGCGCCCAGCACTTTCACACCCAGCAACGGGTGCGCCAGCGCTGCGCGCAGCAGGTTCGCGTCCGTCAAGGCGCGGCGTGGCCCGGCCAGCGTGGCGCGCAGCATCGTACCTTCAGCGTCCGCCACGGCGATATGCAGCCCAACCGCCTCGCCCGGGGGGGTCAGCGTAAAATGGTAGCGCAGCTCCATATCCATGAACGGCGAGACATAGAGGCTCTTTTCAGCTTCCTGACGCAGCGGCGCGTGCGCACCCGGTGTCACCGGGCAAAGATAGACATGACGCTGACCGAAGGTGTTGTTCACCTCATATAAAACGGCGCGTAATTCGCCGTCGGCGCCATGGCAAAAGAACAGGCTGAGCGGGTTGAAGCCAAGCCCCAGAAAGCGCGGCAAAGTCAGCAGGCGAATCGTCACGGCGGCTTGCGCTAATCCGACCTCCACCAGACGCGCCTCCACCCAGGCGCGCAAGGGCGTGGTGCCGTCGCCATGGTCGCGCTCGTTCAGGCTGAACAGGTTGAAACGGTTGTAGGAGAGCAGCCTCTGCTTGGGAGGCGTGCCAAGATCCAAAAGCAAATAGGGCAGATTATAAGCCAGCGTATGGTGGCGCGGGCGGGTGCGGATGTGGGTGACACGGGTGGCGTAGAGGGCGCTCATGCCGCTTGTCCGAGGGACGGTGCCGGGATGCGGCCAGACTCACCGGCAACGCGCCAAGGCCTGCGCACGCCACCCAAAGCCTCCGCCACAGCCAGCCCCGCCTGCAGGCCATCCTCGTGAAACCCCGCCCCCCACCAAGCGCCGCAGAACCAGGTGCAGTTAAGGCCCTGCACCTCCCAAAGGCGCTTTTGCGCGCGTAAGGCGACAGTATCGAAAACCGGATGGGCAAAGCTTTGGCGCAACGCCATGCCGCGCAGGGACGATGATGAGTTGAGGGTGACGAACCATTGCCGGGCTGACGGTAAATTCTGGAGCTTGTTCATCCAATAGGTCACGGCCACATCCTCCTCGGCGCCACTGATGTAATTCCACGCCGCCCAGGCGGCACGCCGACGCGGCATGGCGGCCTCATCACTATGCAGTATCACATCGTTACGGGTTGTGCGGAACCTGCCGATAATCTCATGCTCCAGCGGCGTAGGATCAGCTAGCAGCGCAAAGGCCTCATCTGCATGACAGGCCAGCACCACCTCATCAAACTGTGCCGTGCCGCCCGGCAAGGCAAGCTCTACGCCCGTGGCGTGACGCCGCACCGCGCTAACAGGCGTTCCCGGATATGTCGTGCCCGAGAATGCGGCACGCAGCTGCGTAACATAATTGCGCGAACCACCTTGCACCGTGCGCCAGGCTGGCCGATTGGCGAGTTTGAGCAACCCATGATTGTCGCAGAACCGGATGAACGAAGCAGCGGGCAGATCTCCCGCCGATCGCGCCGGGCAGGACCACACGGCGGCGATCATCGGGTAGAGATGGTCTTGCAGAAACGCCTCACCAAAGCCGCCTTGGCTCAGATAGGTATGCAGGCTCATCTCACCCAGCGCCGCAGCATCGCCCGGTGCCTTGCGGTAAAATTGCAGAATATCAGCGAGCATGGCCCAGAAACGTGGGCGCAGCGCATTCGCGGGTTGGGCAAACAAGCCTTGCAACGACGAGCCCGCATATTCCAGGCTTCCGTTGCGCAACGACACTGAAAACGACATGTCAGTGGCCTGCGTAGCCACACCCAGATGGGCGAAAAGCGCGGTCAAGTTAGGATAGGCAGGCTCGTTATAAACAATGAATCCGGTGTCCACCGGCACACCATCCACCTCCACGGTATGACTGTGGCCGCCCAGGCGCGGTTCGGCCTCAAAAAGCGTAACATTGTGGCACTGGCCAAGCAGCCAGGCGCAGGAAAGGCCGGTAATGCCCGCCCCCACCACGGCGATGTTCCGCCCCGCCTGCTGCTCAATGCCAGTCTTTGTATTTATCATTTCCTGAGTTACGGCTGGAAAAGGGTTTTGGATCACCCCAAAACACTCTCACGACGCGCATTCGGGTAATGATCCAGCGCCCTTAATTGGGCGTATAAGAGAAGGTGAATGTACTTGATCCTTATTTTCGTTGTCTTCCGCCTCGCCGTCCCACGGTACCGCGAGTGACGGCGCTGGCTTCGCCTCCTCCAGATGCTGACGCCTTGGCGGCGCTGATCACGCAGGTCGCAGAGACACGTGACCGGCAAGCCTACGCTGCGCTGTTTAAGCATTTTGCGCCGCGGATAATGGCGTATCTGCGGCGCGGCGGCATGGGTGCTGGCGAAGCCGAGGAATTAACCCAGGAGGTGATGCTGACCCTCTGGCGCAAGGCCGGATATTTCGACCCCCTGCGCGCTGGTGCGGCGACCTGGCTATTCGCCATCGTCCGCAATGCACGCATCGACCGGGCCCGCCGCCGGCGTGATGCAACACTCTCTGGTGCGCCACCACTCGAGGAAGCTGATGCAGCACCTTCCGCCGAATCAATGTCTCTTGTCACCGAGCGCGAAGCGCAGCTTCGCAGTGCTCTCAACTCTCTCAGCCCAGAGCAAAAAGAAATCGTGCAGCTATCATTTTTTTCCGACACACCGCACGCCGCCATCGCCAGCAAGCTCAATCTGCCGCTTGGCACCGTCAAATCCCGAGTTCGCCTGGCAATAGCCAAACTTCGCATCCTGCTGGAGGATCCGTCGTGATCTCGCATCATCCCTCGCCAGAGACGCTGCTTGCCCATGCCGCGGGCACACTGTTGGCCGGACATACGGTGGTGGTGGTCGCACATGTGCAAGGCTGCGCTCACTGCCAGGCCGCGCTAACACGGATGGAAGCTCTTGGCGGGGCGCTGATGGAAGATCTCGCCCCAGAGCCGCTGGCGGCCGAGGCTTTCGCGCAGGTGCTGGCTAGGCTTGACGAACCAGCACCAAAGCCACCGCCGCCGCCCCGGCAAACCAACTTGGCGCTGCCCTCGGGGCTTCGCCTGCCGGTTGCCCTGCGCGGCGCGCAGATCGGCCGCTGGCTCCGGATCGGCCGTGGTCTGCGCTACAGCCGGGTGCGCCTGCCCTGGGCGCCCGAGCAGAACGTGATGCTGCTAAAGGTGGCGGGCGGACGCAAGGTGCTGCATCACAGCCATGGCGGCATGGAACTCACCCAGGTTTTGTGGGGTGGCTTCCATGATGAAACCGGTCAATACGGCCCGGGTGACATTGGCGAGGCTGACGAGACCACCGAGCACCAGCCCATCGCCGATCCGGAAGGCTGTGTCTGTCTGGCCTCGCTCGAGGGTGGGTTGCGCCTGCCCTGGTTCACCCGTCTGCTCGGCTGGTGATCCGCGTTGTTCTCTTGGCCTGCACGTTGCTCATGGCCGGCTGCGCGGTTTTCTCTCCCGTCAGAATCCTGAACGGCGTCGCCCAAGGCTCATTCTCGATCACCCATAGCATCGCCTACGGGCCCTATCCGCGCGACAATCTGGATGTTTACACCCCCCCGCATGCCCACGATGCCCCGGTGGTGGTGTTTTACTACGGCGGTAGTTGGCAGGATGGCGACAAGTCAATGTACCGCTTTGTTGGCGCGGCGCTGGCGGATAAAGGCGTGGTCGCGATCATCCCCAATTATCGGGTATACCCGCAGACTGACTTTCCCGGCTTCCTGCAGGATTCAGCCGCCGCCTTCGCATGGGCACACCAGCATGCCGCTGAGTATGGCGGCAACCCGGACCGTATCTTCGTGATGGGACATTCCGCCGGCGCCTATAACGCCGCCATGCTGGCGCTAGACCCCAAATGGCTCGCCCCCTTCGGCCTTTCGCCGCAGCGGAACATAACCGGGTTCATTGGCCTGGCCGGACCCTATGACTTTTTACCTCTTAAAGACCCGGTACTAAAGACAATTTTCGGTCCGCCTGATGACCTTGCCCGCACCCAGCCGATCAATTTTGTCACCCCCGGCGCGCCGCCGGCCTTTCTCGCCGCCGGCAAGGCCGATCACACTGTCAGCCCCGGCAATACCACCCGCTTGGCAGCGCGTCTGGCACAGGCGGGGGATGAGGTAGAGATGAAGCTCTACCCCGGCATCGGCCATCGCCGGCTGATCGGCGCCTTCTCGCCGCTCCTGCGCTGGCTAAGTCCTGTGCTGGCGGACTGCCTTACCTTCATCAACCATACCCCAGAGCAGAGGAGTGCCGCATGAGCTTTGCCGCAACCATCGCCAATGCCGCCGAACGCTACAAGATTCCAGACAGCCTGCTGCGGCTTGGTATAGGCCATCTCGTCGCCCGGACAGACCGGGCCCTAGTACGTCAACCCGCCGAAACCCCAGCCTTCGCGCGGGATATGGCGGGTTTTCCTGTTGCCTTGCATACCCGAGATGCCAACCGCCAGCACTACGAATTGCCGCCGAAATTTTTCGGACTTATCCTGGGGCCGCGGCGTAAATATTCCTGCTGCCTGTACCCCACCGGCAACGAGACTCTGGCGGAGGCGGAACTGCTCGCCCTGGAAGAGAGTGTTCTCCACGCCGACCTTGCCGACGGCCAGGACATTCTGGAATTGGGCTGCGGCTGGGGGTCCTTGACCTTGTTCATGGCGCAACGCTTTCCCGGCGCGCGGATTACCGCCGTCTCCAACTCCGCCCCGCAGCGGCAATATATCGAGGCGCAGGCGATGGCGTTGGGGCTCAGCAATTTGCGCGTTGTCACCGCAGACATGAACGAATTTGAGCCAGGCCAGCATTTCCATCGCGTGGTATCGGTGGAGATGTTCGAGCACATGGCCAACTGGCGCGAATTGCTGACGCGCGTGCGCGCCTGGCTGGCACCCGGTGGAAAGCTGTTCATTCATGTGTTTTCCCATGCCGCCAGCCCCTATCGCTTCAATCATCTCGACGATGACGACTGGATTGCCCAACATTTCTTTACCGGCGGCATCATGCCAAGCCACGACCTCGCGACGGCGTTTCCTGATTTGTTCAAGCCGGTACGAGACTGGCGCTGGAATGGCCTGAATTATGCCCGCACAGCCGAGGCTTGGCTGCGCAACTATGATCTCCACGCTGCGGATATCCGCATCGTACTGGCGGCCGTGTATGGCACCGAGGCCCCGGTGTGGGAACGCCGCTGGCGGTTGTTCTTTCTGGCCACAGCAGGGCTGTTTGGCCATGGTGGCGGCGAACCCTGGGGGGTGAGCCATTATCTGCTCGAACCGACGATATGATCATCTGTGTCTACGCCGGGCTGGCGGTAACGCTGGCCATGGCCTTCGCCTGGGTTGTGCAGCGCGCCGCAGGCAATGCTGGCTGGGTTGACGTGGTGTGGACCTTCTCTTCGGGCATTGCGCTGGCCGGCGTGGCGCTGGCGGCACCTGGGGCTGCTTGGCGCCACATATTGCTTGCCGCTTTGCTTCTTGTATGGGCAGGCCGTCTGGGCGGGCATGTGGCCTGGCGGGTGATGAAAAGCCCCGAGGACACCCGCTACGCCATGATGCGCGCTGCAGCCGGTGAACGCTTTCAGACCCAAATTCTGGGATTATTGGCCGGGCAAGGACCGGTGACCGGCCTGCTGGCCATATCGGTCTATCTGGCCGCCGCACAGCCCGCGTTGCACTTGCGCTTCGCGGACATTGCCGGCGTCGCGCTGCTGGCGCTGGCGCTGGGCGGTGAGGCGCTGGCCGACCAGCAATTGCGCGCCTGGCGGGCAAAGCCGGAAAACCACGGCGGGATTTGCGAGGATGGATTATGGGCCCTCTGCCGCCACCCAAACTATTTGTTCGAGGCCTTGGCGTGGCTTGCTTACCCCGTCATCGCGCTGGTTCCTGGTCGGCCTGTCACCTGGCTCTGCGTTATTGCCCCAGTGCTGATGTTCCTGGTTCTGCGTTACCTCACCGGGGTGCCACCGCTGGAAGCCGCCATGCTGGCCCGCAGAGGCGATGCATATCGCGCGTATCAGGCGCGCACCAACGCGATGTGGCCGCGCTGGCCAAGCCGCATCAGATAATGATTTGCAGCGCGTTGCGCTTTGGTTTTTCACGCCGTTTGGAAGTGCGTTGCAGCTTACGGCTGGAGCGAATTGCGCGAAGTCTGGCTCACGCAGTGCGCTCCAACTACGCATTATCTAGCTAACAGGATGATAGATCAGCAGCGTTAACGTGCCCGGCTGGAATTTGTACCGCGGCGCGAAACCTGGGTGTTTGATGATTCCTTTGCCCTCGGGCTTCGCGGTGACGAGATAGACATCTCCCGTAGCCTCGTTCACGGCGATGGTGCGGGCGCCAAGCCGGGTCTTCACCGAGGGCAGAACGGTGTAATGATCGGCATCGGTCTCGCGGATAACTGAGAGCGTGCCGGTGCTGTTGGGACTGAAGATGAGATGACGCGTACTGTCGAAGGCGGCGCTGTCCGTGCCTTTGCCGATTGGCAGCAGCGCAACCTCCTCTCCGTTGGTGGTGTTCACCACCGCCAGCTTGCCGTTCTGGCAACTCGTAAATACCCGTTGCGATTCTGGATCCATCGCGACACCGGTAGGTGCCACACAGCCCGGCAGCGCCCAGCGCGCGGTTACCTGTCCGGTTTGGGTGTCAACCACCGCCATCTCGTTCTTGTCG